>NZ_JBFALJ010000003.1:0-505861 GCF_040660195.1 Streptomyces sp. NPDC050147
GGGAACAGCCGTCGAGCGCGGCCAGATGGCCGCGGAGGCCGACGCCGAACGGGGTGGGCGCGGCGTCGTAGAAGCTGCGGATGGTGGGGCCCGACGAGCGGTTCCAGGTGCTCCAGGTCCACCCCGGGCAGGAGGCCTGGCGGGCGTCGAGCCACTCCATGACGGAGCGGTCGACCCCGAGCGCGGCAAGGGTGCCGAGCAGACGCGGGGACGGGCATGAGCGACTCCTCGGACGGAACCGGAATCGCTCCCACTGGTGCCGTGGAAGCTAGCAGGAAGTCGCCGCCGAGAACAGAAAGGTTGGCGGGTCTTTCAGATTCTTCGGATCGCCGCTGTCGAATTCATTCGACAACTCCCTTTCCTGTGCGGGCTCTTGACATCCGGCCCGTCCGGCCTGAATTTTGGGAGCGCTCCCACTTGCGCTCTCACCGGTTACCCGGCTCCCCGAGCGGAGCTCGCCCCCATCGAGCCGTCAGGAGACACCCCCGCATGCCCGCATTCCCCCCATCCCCCCGCTCCGGCCCCTCCAGACCGGAAATCAGCCGCCGCAACCTGCTGGCCCTCGGCGCCGGAGCCGCACTGGCCCCGGCCATCGTGGCACTCAACCCAGCAGGTCACAGCGCCCATGCCGCCCCCGCGGCCACCGAGTACGAACAGCGCTTCCTCGACCTGTACGCGAAGATCACCGATTCCGCGAACGGCTATTTCTCGCCGGACGGTATTCCCTACCACTCCGTCGAAACCCTCATTGTCGAAGCCCCCGATCACGGGCACGAGACGACATCCGAGGCATACAGCTATCTGCTCTGGCTGCAGGCCATGTACGGCAAGGTCAGCGGCGACTGGACACGTTTCAACGCGGCCTGGGAAACCATGGAGAAATTCATGATCCCGTCCCATGCCGACCAGCCGACGAACAGTTTCTACAATGCGGCGAAACCAGCCACGTACGCCCCCGAACACGACCAGCCGTCCCAGTACCCCGCCCGGCTCGACCCCTCGGTCCAGGCAGGCGCCGACCCGATCGCCGCCGAGCTGAGGAGCGCCTACGGCAGCGACGACATCTACGGCATGCACTGGCTCCAGGACGTCGACAACGTCTACGGATACGGCGGTGACGCCGCGGGGCCCGTCTACATCAACACCTTCCAGCGCGGCTCCCAGGAGTCGGTCTGGGAGACCGTCCCGCACCCCACCCGCGACGAGTTCACCCACGGCGGCAGGAACGGCTACCTCGACCTGTTCACCGGCGACGCCTCCTACGCCAAGCAGTGGAAGTACACCAACGCCCCCGACGCCGACGCCCGCGCCGTCCAGGCCGCCTACTGGGCGCACATCTGGGCCTCGGCCCAGGGCAAGGAGTCCGAGATCGCGGCGACGGTCGCCAAGGCGGCCAAGATGGGCGACTACCTCCGCTACGCCCTGTTCGACAAGTACTTCAAGACCATCGGCAACTGCACCGACCCGTCCGGCTGCGCACCGGGCAACGGCAAGAACAGCTCGCACTACCTGCTGTCCTGGTACTACGCCTGGGGCGGAGCCACCGACACCTCCGCGGGCTGGGCCTGGCGGATCGGATCGAGCCACAGCCACGGCGGCTACCAGAACCCCCTGGCCGCCTTCGCCCTCAGCGCCTACGCCCCTCTCGCCCCCAAGTCGGCGACGGGCAAGGCGGACTGGACCAAGAGCCTGACCCGGCAGATCGAGTTCTACCGCTGGCTGCAGTCCGCCGAGGGCGCCATCGCGGGCGGCGCCACCAACAGCTGGCAGGGCCGGTACGCCAAGCCCCCGGCCGGCACCCCCACCTTCTACGGCATGGCCTACGACGAGAAGCCCGTCTACCACGACCCACCGTCCAACCAGTGGTTCGGCTTCCAGGCCTGGTCGATGGAGCGCGTCGCCGAGTACCTCCACGAGACCGACGACCCGGCCGCCAAGAGCGTCATGGACAAGTGGGTGAAGTGGGCCCTGTCCGAGACGAAGATCGCCGCCGACGGCACCTACACCTTCCCCTCGACCCTGAAGTGGTCCGGTCAGCCCGACACCTGGAGCCCCACGAGTCCCGGCGCCAACGCGGGACTTCACGTGTCCGTCGTCGACCACACCAACGACGTGGGCGTGGCCGGCGCCTACGCCAGGACCCTCACGTACTACGCCGCGGCCACCGGCCACACCGAAGCCGCCACCACGGCCAAGGCACTCCTGGACGGCATGTGGAAACACCACCAGGACCGCCTCGGAATCGCCGTGCCCGAGACCCGCGCCGACTACAACCGCTTCGACGACGCGGTGTACGTCCCCAGCGGCTGGACCGGCACCATGCCGAACGGCGACACGATCGACTCCGGATCCGACTTCACCTCCATCCGCTCCTTCTACCGCGACGACCCCGACTGGCCGAAGGTCGAGGCGTATCTCGCCGGGGGAGCGGCGCCGCGGTTCACCTACCACCGCTTCTGGGCGCAGGTGGACATCGCGCTCGCCATGGGCGCCTACGCGGAGCTCCTCGAACCCGGGCCGGGATCGCGGTGACCGGCCGTATGACGCGCGGCGGGAAACTGCTCGGCGCCCTCGGCCTGATCCCGGGGCTGCTGCTGGCGGCCGCCCCGTCCTCCGGGGCCGACGACGCCAGGAAGAAGCCGGCGGCCGCGTACACCTGGAAGAACGTCCGCATCGACGGCGGCGGCTTCGTCCCCGGCATCGTCTTCAACCGCGCCGAGAAGAACCTCGCGTACGCGCGCACCGACATCGGCGGCGCCTACCGCTGGAAGGAGTCGACGCGGAGCTGGACCCCGCTCCTTGACTCGGTGGGATGGGACGACTGGGGCCACACCGGGGTCGTCAGCATCGCGTCCGACACCGTCGAACCGGACAAGGTGTACGCCGCCGTCGGGACGTACACCAATGACTGGGACCCCGGGAAGGGCGCCGTCATGCGCTCGGCCGACCGGGGCAAGACCTGGAAGAAGACGGACCTGCCCTTCAAGCTCGGCGGCAACATGCCGGGCCGCGGCATGGGCGAACGCCTCGCCGTCGACCCGCACGACAACCGCGTGCTCTACCTCGGTGCGCCCAGCGGCCACGGCCTGTGGCGCTCCACCGACTCCGGGGCCACCTGGTCCGAGGTGAGCGCGTTCCCCAATCCCGGCAACTACCAGCAGGACCCGGGCGATTCGACCGGCTACGCCTCCGACAACCAGGGCATCGCCTGGGTCACGTTCGACGAGTCCACGGGAGCCTCCGGCAGGCCCACCAAGACCATCTACGTGGGCGTCGCCGACAAGGAGAACGCCGTATACCGCTCGACCGACGCGGGCGCCAGCTGGTCACGCCTGGCGGACCAGCCCACGGGCTACCTCGCCCACAAGGGTGTGCTCGACGCGGAGAACGGCTATCTCTACCTCGCCTACAGCGACAAGGGCGGCCCGTACGACGGAGGCAAGGGGCAGGTGTGGCGGTACGCGACCCGCACCGGTGAGTGGAAGAACATCAGCCCCGCCTCCGAAGCCGACACCTACTACGGCTACAGCGGGCTGAGCGTCGACCGGCAGCGTCCGGGCACCGTCATGGTCACCGGCTACAGCTCATGGTTCCCGGACACCCAGATCTTCCGCTCCACCGACAGCGGCGGCAGCTGGACCGGTGCCTGGAACTACGGCGCCTACCCCGAGCGCACCAACCGCTACACCATGGACGTCTCGTCCGTGCCCTGGCTGTCGTGGGGCGCGAACCCCGCACCTCCCGAACAGGCCCCCAAACTGGGCTGGATGACCGAGGCCCTGGAGATCGATCCCTTCGACTCCGACCGCATGATGTATGGCACCGGGGCCACCGTCTACGGCACGCACAACCTGCGGCAGTGGGACAGCGGCGGCAATTTCACCGTCACACCGATGGTGAAGGGCCTGGAGGAGACCGCCGTCAACGACCTCGCCGCGCCGTCCTCCGGAGCGCCACTGCTCAGCGCCCTCGGCGACATCGGCGGCTTCCGGCACACGGACGTCACCAAGGTGCCGCCCCTGATGTACACCGAGCCCAACTTCACGACCACCACCAGCATCGACCACGCCGAGTCCGACCCGGACACGGTGGTGCGCGTCGGCCAGCTCGACAGTGGGCCGCGCATCGCCTTCTCCGGTGACAACGGCGCCACTTGGAAGGCGGGCAAGGAGCCATCGGGGGTCTCCGGCGGCGGCACGGTCGCCGCGTCGGCCGACGGCAGCCGATTCGTGTGGAGCCCGGACGGCACGGGCGTGCACACCAGCGGAGACCGGGGCGCCTCGTGGACGGCGGCCACCGGCATCCCGCAGGGCGCCGTCGTCGAGTCCGACCGGGCCGAACCGAAGACGTTCTACGGCTTCAAGTCCGGGACCTTCTACGTCAGTACGGACGGCGGAGCCACCTTCACCGCGAAGGCGTCCACCGGCCTTCCGGCCGAAGGAGCGGTGCGTTTCAAGGCCGTACCGGGAGAAGCGGGCGACATCTGGCTCGCCGGCGGGAAGGCCGGAGGGACGTACGGTCTGTGGCACTCGACGGACTCGGGCGCGAGCTTCACCCGCGTCGACGGCGTCGAGGAGGCCGACACGATCGGCTTCGGCAAGGCCGCCCCCGGCTCCGCACACCAGACCCTCTTCACCAGCGCGAAGATCGACGGGGTGCGCGGCATCTTCCGCTCCACCGACGCTGGAAAGAGCTGGGTGCGCGTCAACGACGACGCCCACCAGTGGGGCTGGACCGGAGCCGCCATCACCGGCGACCCCCGCATCTTCGGGCGGGTGTACGTGGCCACGAACGGCCGTGGCATCGTGTACGGGGACAAGTCCCGCCGGTGACAAGCCAGTCGAAGCGCTTCGACACATCTATGGACAGCACATGGGTGTCCCTCTAAGGTCAAGACGGCATCCAGTCGAAGCGCTTCGCCACCGCCTCCAGACCTGTCCAGGAGAGCCGCATGGTCACCCTCGCCGAGGTAGCCCACCACGCCGGAGTCTCGGCCAGCACGGTGAGCTACGTACTCAGCGGCAAGCGGTCCATCTCCGCCTCGACCAAGGACCGTGTCGAGCGGTCCATCCGCGAGCTCGGCTACCACCCCAACGCCGGCGCCCGCGCCCTGGCCAGCAGCCGATCCAACATCATCGCGCTGATGGTCCCGCTGCGCACCGACATGTACGTGCCGGTGATGATGGAGATAGCCATCGCCGTCGCCACCACCGCACGCACCCACGGATACGACGTGCTGCTCCTGACCGGTGAGGAGGGCCCCGAGGCGGTCCGCCGCATCGAGGGCAGCGCGCTCGCCGACGCGATGATCCTGATGGACGTGGAGCTGCACGACGAGCGGCTCCCGCTGATCCGCGAGACCGACCGGCCCACGGTCCTCATCGGCCTCCCCGCCGATCCCACGGGCCTGACCTGCGTCGACCTCGATTTCACGGCGACCGGCGCCCTGTGCGTCGAGCACCTCCACGGCCTCGGCCACCGGGAGATCGCCGTGATCGGCGAGGCGCCCGCCGTGTACGAGCGGCACACCGGGTTCGCGGAGCGCACCCTGCAAGGACTGCGCACGCGGGCCGGAGAGCTCGGTGTGCGGGTGCTCCACCGGCCCTGCGAGGGGACGTACGACGCGCTGGCCGCGACCCTGGCCCGGATATCCGACGAACGCCCCGGCACGACGGGGTTCGTCGTGCAGAACGAATCGGCCGTGGAGCCGCTCCTGAGCCTCCTGCGCCAGCAGGGTCGCGCCCTGCCGGAAGACGTCTCCGTCATCGCCGTCTGCCCCGACCAGGTGGCCACCCAGGCATCGGTGCGACTCACCTCCGTCGCCATCCCCGCACAGGAGATGGGGCGACAGGCGGTGGAGCGCGTCGTCGCGAAGCTGCGGGGGCAGGTCACGGACGAAGTTGTTTTGCTGGCACCAGAGTTGACGGTACGGGCCAGCACGGGTCCGGCGCCGGCGACGGGCTGACCCGCGGGCGCGGGGGTTGGGCCCGCGGAGGGTTGCCAAGTTCCTGCTCGTGTATCTCTTCCGGCGCTGTTGGCCTACCGCCTACGCCGAAAGTGCAGCCACAGCCGGGCGAGGAACAGGCCAAGGACCACGACGCCGACCGTGATCTGCACCCAGCGAGGGAGGGCGTCCGCGCCGGGGAGGTACAGGGCGATCTGCATCGAGAACGTCATTCCTCACGGTTGAGCCCTCGTGACCGGAGAGACGAGGTGACGGTCATTCTCCTACGCGCGGCGTGCGGACACCTGTAGTGACGTCCCGCGCGGGGCGTACGGCTGTCAGGAGTCCACGGGATGTTCGAAACCGTGAGCCGTCAGGAAGCGCACCGCGTTCGGATAGCCCGTGAGCCATTCCCCCGCACACGTGCCACCTGCGCCGGGAATCAGAGAACTGGACCGTCACGACAGCGATGGGAATGTTCAGGCAGTCGCCCTTGGTGCGCACCGAACAGAACACCTTTCCGGTTCGTGCGACCGGAGCGAGGGGCTGGATCGACAGAATCGGCGACGTCATTTCAGGCAACTTCGACGTGGTGGTCCACGGTGCGAGCTTCTGGTCCCGGTGCGGTGGCCGGGCCACGGATCGCTCCGGTCGACCCAGCTCTATGGTGGGCGGATCCTGGAGGTATGAACGGCATACGCACCCGCGCGGTGGCCCGCCTATCGGTCGCTGCGATGACTGCATGCCTCCTGGGAGCCGGAAGCAGTGTGGCGGCAACAGCCCCTTCGCTGTCACCTACAGCTGAGAAGGCGGGCGCCTGGGGAGACACGAAGAAGTGGGATGGCGGCCTTGAGGTCACCGTTTCCAAGCCGAGCAAGTTCACGCCCGGCGACTACTCGATCGGTCACGAGTCCGGCAATCAGGCCGTGAAGTGGCGGATCAAGGTACACAACGGCACGGATGAGGCGTTCCAGGGGGCGCTGATGAGCGTGTACGTGAAGTCTGGAAGCGACGGCGACACCTGCGAGCAGATCTTCGACGGGGATCTCGGCGCGGGCATCGCGGGCAGCGTGTCGCCCGGATCTTCAGGCGCGGCCGACTTCGCGTTCGACGTACCGCGGGGCCAGCTGAACAAGATTGACCTGGAGGTGCGCCCCGACTTCGACAAGGACGGGAAACACTGGGTTGGCGAGATGAAGTAGATCAGGCCGCTGGCCGAGCATGCCGAGTTCAGTGCCCGGGCGAACTGCTGCCGTGAGGTGCGGTCCAAAGAGCACCCAGGAGGCAGGGAGAACGGCGTACTCCGTTCACGTGCCGAGGATGTCCATCAGGTGGTAGTCGAGGTCAACGACCCAGTCCTCGCGCCGCCACGGCCGCAACTCCTGACGGGCCCGCCGTAACCGGATCGCAGGTACCCGGCCGCCCGTCGGCGAGACGGCGCCCACGCACTCGTGCAGGAGGTCCGCCGCCTCCCGAGGCGACCCCATACGGATACGGGCCAGAGCCTAGCCGCTCGACGACGGATCCCCTGCATGGTCGCGCTCCATGTCGTACCAGGCCAGTCCCAACGCGGTCCGAACCTGACGTACCAATTGAGCGCGGGCCGCAACCTCTGCCTGCAGTGCGTGCGCACGCGCACGGACCAAGACGCTGTCGCCCGTCCTGGCCGCCCGCACCGCAGCCTCGACCAGGACCCGTGGGCGCTCAAGGCCGTCCTGCGCGTACATGGTCACGAGGGCGTGTGACATGTGGACGTCAGCTTGCCGCCACGGCTCCGACAGCCGCCCAGCCTGCTTGGTAGCTGCGGCATACAGGGCACGGGAGGCCGTGTCGTCGTGGGTCTCGAAAGCCAGCCGGCCAGCGAGTGTGGATGCCGCTACCGCGGTGGAGCGCAGCTGCGGTAGAAGGGGCTCAGGTGCAGGTCCGGCCAGCAGGATGCGGCAAGCCTCGACGGCGGGGGCCAGCATCAACTGCAGCCGCACGAACGGCAGGGAGCCTACCTGGGTGTTCACACCGTCGACCATTGCGGCCAGGTCGTCGATCACCGCGTCTTCCGCGCGGGAGGGGTCCGTGAGCGCTGAGACGAGAGCGTGGTGACAGCCGGGCGTCAGGAATGCCAGCAGGGACGACGCCCCGCGATCCGTGAGATGCCGGATCACCATGGTGCGCGTCTCGCCGATCTGCCGCTCGCCCTGACCGAGCAGGCTCAGCGCGTTCAGGAGTTCCGCGAAGTCTGAGCCGGATCCGAGAGAGATCTGTCCGCTTGGCGTGGTCGCGTACACATAGGCCAGCAACAGCAGGTAGCGCTCGTCTGGGACGGCTTTGCCTGCCTCTCAACGGGATACCGACCGCTGCACGTTCACGGCGGTCGGCATGTGCAGGATGTGCAGGTCACGGCCGGCATCCACCAAGGAGTGGGCCAGGACAGACAAGGACCAGCCACGACGCGTTCTTAGCCGTGCCAGCGCCGCCGATCCGCCTGTCCTCTCAACCACTCGGCCAGCATGTCGCAAAAGCTGCCTACACGGGGACGATGAGACGCGGAAGCCCCAATCCAGCGGCGTAGTTGAGGGTCTGCCATGTTCCCGAAGTTGACTCATCGTGATGTGGGAGACCGATCACCATTGATGACCGGTCGACCATGTGCCGGTTGCGTTCGTGGTAGGCGGGCGAATTCAGCTCGACAGCCTTCAGCTCGACGACGTCGTTGATGCGGTCCTGGCTGTGGACGATGGCTTGCCGGGCTTCGGCGGGCTGCTGGTCGAGGCGGCCCGGCACGACGATGGTGATGCGGGCGGCCGTGTTCCCGGCCAGCCACAACAAGGTGAGGGAGTCGATGCCCCGGGCGCCGCCGATGTAGAAGTGGCTGTCGGCGAACGGTGCGAGGTAGTCGACGAAGAGGGCCGTGTACTCGCCCGGTGGGCGATGACTCGTGTTGCGCGTGCCCGTGATCGCCACCGTCCGCATGATCCACTCCGTGTCATGGGTTGTCATATCCCGCACTCATCAGCGGAACTGAGATCGTCACAGCGTGGACATTGACGACCTGCACCGCCTCGGCAGGCTCGCCGAGGAGATTCTGCTCACCGGCGGCCGGTACATCACCGGCTTCGCCTACGAAGTCGGTGAGCGCGGAGCTGAGCCCGATTGTGCCGAACGTATCGCCCGCATCCTGGCAGTCGGCAGCGAGCCCAGGACGGAGCACCCCGCATGAGCACCCCCAAGTACGCGCGACCGGTGGCTGGCGTCCTTTGCTGGGACGAGAAGCCGGGCGACGTCTTGCATTGCACGCTCGGGCAGGACCACGGCGGTGACCACTTCCACGCGTACGCCAAGGCCCGCCGGCCGAATCGCACGCGACAGAAGCAGTCCCAGCGTTGAGAAGGAAGGCCGCCGCTAGGCAGCTCACCCAACTACCCCAAATCACCAGTTGGGAGCCGCACTTGCCCAGCTCAGGGAGTGGACACCACCGGGCGCGGCGCCTTCGCCATGCCGGAGCCGATGAAGAAGCTCGGGTGCGGGGGCTGGTTGTATGCCGTGTTCTGCCAGGCGAGCGCCGTGCGGTACTGGATGTCGTGGAGCAGCGTGGTGATCTTCGTCTTCGTCTCGTGCGGGGTGGAGTAGATCCGCAGCGCCTTGTTGTCCGAGGTGCGCCACACCACCTCCTCGCGCCAGTCGCCGAGGATGTCGCCCGAGAGCGCGGGGGTCGCCTTCGTGCCGTTGCCGGACGCGACGGAGGCCCCCGTCAGGAGCCGGGTGTCGCCGCCCGTGCCGTACTTGTCGATCCGCGTGCCGTCGAGGAGTTCGCGGGTGGTGTCGCCGTCCCACCAGTTCACGAAGTTGACGCTGGACGGCTCGCGGCCCACGGACGCCCCGGACGGCGAGCGCAGGGTGCTGTCGGCCGCGGACCACGACTCGGCGCCCGGCGAACCGGCGTAGACGTCCGCGGAGACGCCTCGGCCGTTGTCGGAGCCGGACGCCGTGGTCCACAGCCGCTGCCCCGTGCGGGCGTCGGCCATCCAGGACCCCGGCTTGGAACTGTCCTCGGAGACCTTGAAGTACTCCAGGCCCGCGCGCGAGGGATCGAGGTCGCCGACGTGTCCGGCGTCGCCGTGCCCGAGCTTGGTCGTCCACAGGCCGCTGCCGTTGTCGTCGACGGCCATCGCGCCGTAGACGATCTCGTCCTTGCCGTCGTCGTCCACGTCCGCGACCGAGAGGCTGTGGTTGCCCTGGCCGTCGTATCCCTTGCCGGTGTTCGTCGAGGAGTTGGTGTCGAAGGTCCAGCGCCGGGTGAACGCACCGTTCCGCCAGTCCCAGGCGGCGATGACGGACCGCGTGTAGTAGCCGCGCGCCATGATGAGGGAGGGCCTGCTGCCGTCGAGGTAGGCGGTCCCCGCGAGGAAGCGGTCCACGCGGTTGCCGTAACTGTCGCCCCAGCTTGCGACGTTGCCGCGCGCCGGGACGTAGTCGACCGTGTCGAGCGCGGCGCCGGAGCGGCCGTCGAACATGGTCAGGTACTCGGGCCCGGCCAGGACGTAACCGCTCGCATTGCGGTGGTCGGCCGAGGAGTTGCCGATCACCTTGCCCGCGCCGTCCTTCGTGCCGTCCGCGGTCTTCGTCGCGACCTCGGCCCTGCCGTCACCGTCGTAGTCGTACACCTGGAACTGCGTGTAGTGCGCGCCCGAGCGGATGTTCCTGCCCAGGTCGATCCGCCACAGCCGGGTGCCGTCCAGCTTGATGCCGTCGACGATCGTGTTGCCGGTGTAGCCGGACTGCGAGTTGTCCTTGGCGTTGGTGGGCTGCCACTTCAGGACGAAGTCCAGGGCGCCGTCTCCGTCTAGGTCGCCCACGGACGCGTCGTTGGCCTCGTACGTGTACGCCACGCCGTCCGGAGTCGTGCCCCCGGCGGGCGGAGTGATCGGCACGTCCTTGTACCCGGCGCGGAACTGCACCGCGTGCACGGAGTCACCCTGCTCGGCGCCGTCGACCACCGCGCGCACGGTGTAGTCGGCGCTGTTCGGGGCGCCCGCGTGGAAGTAGTTGGTCGAGCCGGTGACCGGGGACGAGTTGACCTTCGTACCGCCTCGGTAGACGTTGAAGGCCACGTCGTCGTCATCAGTGCCGAGCCAGCGCCAGCTGACCAGGTTCCCGGCGTCGGTGTGCACGCTGACCACGCCCCGGTCGAGCGCCTCGGCCTGGCGGGCGGTGGCCGCGGACGAGGTCGACGACAGGGCGATGAGCCCACCGGCGGCGAGGGCGCCCGCGACGACGGCGGTGATCAGGACCCGGCCGCGGGCCCGCCGTGCTCTTCGGCCCCCGAGGCGGTGGCGGTGACGGTCGGGGTGCGGGTGCTCGGCCATGGAGTACGCGGGCATGGGTGCTCCTGCGGGGAGAGGGACAGTGCCTCGGCTGAGTCGCCGCGGAGCGTGCGGAAGGTTGCCGCTCGTACGCATCCTTCGACCGGAGTCCGGGAGTTCGGGAGTTCCCCGAGTTCCGGAGTTCCGTCCCGCAGTGCCTGAACCGGGCCGGATGACCCCATACCGCTTGGCTCAGACCTGCCTGGGATTCCGGACGTTGTTCGATCTCTCGCACAGACGTTGCTATGCTCGCGCACCGCGCTTCGGCGGCACGGGGGGCCACCCAGCGCGCGGGCAGAGCCGCGCAGCACAGAAGAGAGGTCACCCGTGGGGACAGCCGTCGATGACGCCGCCGCCGCGGAGTTCCATGACTTCTTCGAGCGGCACTACAACGAACTCGCCCGTCTCGCGCACATGCTGACCGGCGAGAAGGACGCCGCGGACGATCTGGCGGCGGACGCCCTGGTCGCGCTCTGGAACCGCTGGGACCGGGTCAGGGCCGCCGACCACCCGGCCGCGTACGCCCGTGGTGTCGTCGCCAACATGGCGCGCAGCCGCATCCGCAGCGCCGTCCGCGAGCGTCGCCGCGTGGCCCTGTTCTGGGGGCAGCGTCCGGAGGGCGTCGACGACCCCGACGTACCGGCGGTCGTCGACGTCCAGGAGGCGTTGCGTACGCTGCCGTTCCGTAAGCGGGCCTGTGTGGTCCTGCGGCACGCCTTCGATCTGTCGGAGAAGGACACCGCGCTCACCCTCGGGATATCGGTCGGTACGGTGAAGAGCCAGACGTCCAAGGGGATGGCGGAGCTGCAACGGCTCCTGGGGCAGCGGGTCGCGTCGCAACTCGTGGGAGGGAGGCAGTGATGGACGACGTACGCAAGCAGCTGCGCGATGCCGCGGCCGAGCACCGCCCCGACAGGGAACGGATGCTCGCCCGCGTCGAGCGCGGCATGGAGCGCGACGCCGTCGACCTCGGTGCCTCCTCGCGCGGCAGGCCGCCGCGGCCCGCCCCCTGGCTGCGGATCGCCGGCGCGACGGCCGCCGTGGCCGGGGTCTTCGCGCTCGGCGGATACGCCGTCGCCTCGGTCGTCCAGGGCGAGGAGCCGCCGCCGCGCACCGTGGGCACGCCTGCCGCCCCCGATTCCCCCTCCGGACCGAGCCCCTCCGCCTCCGCGCCGGACGACGAGAACGCCGGACCCAGCTCGCCGGCCGAGCCCGCACAGCCGTCCGGCAAGGCCACGAAGGGCCCGCCCGGCAAGGACGAGGACCGGGGCGCGAACAAGCCGCCGAAGAAGTCCGGCCCCCCGCCCTCCACGCGGCGCCTGGCCCCGGACGCCGAGGCCGTCGAGGACGGCTACCTCTGGAGTGACGGCTCCATCGACCCGCAGAGCAACGACTTCTGGGCGCAGAGCACCCTGACCTTCAAGACCGGCAAACCGCTCACCGCGCTCACCGTCGAACTGCGTGTCGCGCAGACCGGCGGAGTCACCGACACGGGCAACTGGCGTTCCCTGCCCGCCGACGATTTCACCGTCTCCGTACGGGAGGAGGGCGGTGAGCTGGTCTACCGCTGGACGCTGAAGGCGGGCCGGACCGTCCCGGAGGGCGAGCACGTCTTCGCGGGCCAGTACAACCACGCCGAAGGCGGCAGGGACGCGGGGCAGGACACGTACGCGGCGGAGGCGACCGCGTCGGGCCAGGAGGCCGCGGTGCGCGGCGACTTCGCGCGTACGTCGTAGGCCCGCGGAAATCTCACGCACCCCGGCAACCTTCCGCACCCGGGCGGAGACCAGCAGACGCAAGGTCATCCCCCCAGCGAAAGAGCGGTCCCCCATGACCACGCAACGAGCCGAACTGCGCCAGAGCCGCAAGCGCCGCCTGACGCGCCGCCGCGTCGCGGGCGCGGCGGGCGGTGCGCTCCTGCTGACCGGCGCCACCCTCGGCGCCAACGCGCTGCTCTCCCCGGCGGGAGCGGCGACCACGGCTGCCGCTTGGCCGACCCCCACCGGCGACAAGCCCGTCACCAAGACGATCGAGGTGTCCGGCACCTACGACGGCGGACTCCAGCGCTTCTACGGCAGCGGAGACCTCGGTGGCGACGGGCAGGAAGAGGGCCAGGACCCGGTCTTCAAGCTGAAGGACGGCGCGGTCCTGAAGAACGTCGTGCTGGGCAGGCCCGCCGCCGACGGCGTGCACTGCTCGGGCAGCTGCACCATCCAGAACGTGTGGTGGGAGGATGTCGGCGAGGACGCGGCCACCTTCAAGGGCACCTCGTCCGGCTCGACGTACAACGTCACCGGTGGCGGCGCGAGGAAGGCCGACGACAAGGTCCTCCAGTTCAACGGCGCGGGCAGGCTGAACATCAGCGGCTTCCAGGTCTCGGACTTCGGCAAGCTGGTCCGCTCCTGCGGCAACTGCTCCAAGCAGTACAAGCGCACGATCGCCGTCAACGACGTGGACGTGACCGCCCCCGGCAAGTCGCTGGTCGGCATCAACACCAACTACGGCGACACCGCGACCCTGAGCAAGATCCGCATCCACGGCGACTCAGGCAAGAAGATCAAGCCCTGTATCCGCTACACCGGCAACAGCTCGGGCGACGAGCCCGAGGAGACGGGCAGCGGCCCTGACGGCACGTACTGCAAGTACAGCGCGTCCGACATCAGTTACCAGTAGGCGCGGGCCTGCCTCCAGCGACCGGCCGGTCGCTGGAGGCCGCGTCTTTCACCCCCGACACCCCCGGTCATGAGGGTGTGGCCGACGTGGCCTGGGCGAGCAGCCCGTCGACGAACGTGCGAAGTCCCTGGGGGTAGATGTCCCGTGCCGCAAGCGCGGCCCATCGGACGCCGATGGCGGCCAGGTGGGGCACCTGGGACGGGTCCAGGTCGTCGCGGTAGGCGAAGGGCCGGCCGGCGGCGTGCCGGCGGGCGGAGTGGGCGCGGACGAGCACCTCGCCGACGGTGTAGTACCAGAGGCTGCGGAAGATGTCGACGCTCTGCTCGGGTGTGCATCCGTGGTCGTCGGCTCCGGCCACGATGGCTTCGACCATCCACATCGCCGACTCGTCAAGGAGGCCGACGAAACCGTCGGCCGACAGGACTTCCGCGGCCCATGGCCAGGCCGCGAGCGCGTTGTGCAGCGCGGTGGTGGCCACGACGATGCGCTCCCTCGGGTCGCTGGGCAGGCGGGGGCGTTCGACCTGGGCGACGTGGTGATTGAGCAGCAGGAGCAGGAGATCGTCCTTGCTCCGGATGTGGTGGTACAGGGTCGTCGCGCCGATGCCGAGCTCGGCGGCGAGCCCGCGGATGGTCAGCTTCTCCCAGCCGTCCCGGTCGATCAGCCCGCGGGCCGCCGTCAGGATCTGTGCACGGGACGTCACGGGCGGCCGGCCGGTGCGGCCCTGTGGTGCGGGAGAGCGGGGCGATGCGGGCATGGCCCCATCATGCCGTCCCGCCGCCCCACGCCGTGCGGCCGGTGCAGGGCCCACTCCCTTTCGAGGTCGACAGAGGGCACCCTCGATGCTACTTTCGGAACGCGTTCGGAAAGTCGGGGAGCAGTGCCGAGAAACGGGGGCCGTGATGACGAACAGAGCGAGAAGAACGGGGAGTTACCAGGGCTCCGCTCCGCCGGCAGAGGCGGGGGAACGATGAGCGGCATGACCGGGCTGCTGCGCCCGCACGCCCGAAGTTTCGCCGCCGTGGTGATTTTGCAGGTCATCGGCGCCGTCGCGGGCCTTGCGCCACTGTTGGCGGTCGTCGAGCTGGGCCGGACCCTGCTGGGGCCGGCCCTCATCGACCACGGCCATGTCTGGAGCGTCGTCGGCGCGGGCGCGGCCGGCTTGTTCGTCCGGTTGCTGTTCACGGCCGCGTCGTCCGGGATCGGCCATATCGTGGACGGCCAGGTGCAATTGTCGTTCCGGCGGCAACTGGCCGCGCACCTCGGCCGCGTGCCGATCGGCTGGTTCTCCCGGCGCCGTACCGGCGAACTGGCCAAGGTGGTGGGGGAGGACGTCGGCGCCGTCCACCCGTTCATCGCCCACACTCCCGGCGAGCTCGTCTCCGCGTTCGTGGTGCCGTTGGTGTCGCTGATCTACCTGTTCACCGTCGACTGGCGGCTGACCCTGATCACCCTGATACCCGTGGTGCTCGCGGTGGCGCTGGTTCCGCTGATGATGACGCCGACCCGGCTGCGCGAACAGGAGGATTTCGACGCGGCCATGGGGCGGATCTCCAGCTCTGTCGTCGAGTTCGTGCAGGGCATCGCGGTGGTCAAGGCGTTCGGAGGGGCCGGACGCGCCCACCGCAAGTTCCTCGACGCCACCGACGACTTCGTGGGGACGTTCAACCGCTGGGTGCACGGCATCTCCCGGATCGCCGCGGCCATGCAGCTGGTGCTCTCACCGCCGTTCGTCCTGCTCGTCGTGGTGACCGGCGGCGCTGTCCGCATCACCGGGGGCGGCCTGGCCCCCGCCGACCTGCTGCCCTTCCTGCTGCTCGGCCTCGGCCTGACCGCCCCGGTGGCGGCGCTCGGCCACGGCTTCGACGAGACGCAGGCCGCCCGGCGCGCGGTCGGCCGCATCCGGGACGTGCTGGACGTACGGCCACTGCCGGAGCCCGCACGCCCCGTCGCCCCACAGGGGCACCGGGTGGAACTGCGCGACCTCCGCTTCGGGTACGAGGCCGGTCACGAGGTGTTGCGCGGGATCGACCTGGTCCTCGAGCCGGGGACGGTCACCGCGCTCGTCGGGCCGTCGGGAAGCGGAAAGTCCACGCTGGTGCGGCTGTTGCCGCGGTTCTTCGACCCCACGCACGGGTCGGTCGCCATCGGCGGCGTCGATCTGCGCGAACTCGGCAGCCAGGAGCTCTACCGCCTTGTCTCCTTCGTCTTCCAGGACGTCTCCCTGCTGCGTACCTCGGTCGCGGACAACATCGCGCTCGCCGTGCCGCACGCCGACCGCGAGGACGTGGTCCGCGCCGCCCGTCTCGCCGACATCCACGACCGGATCCTCGAAATGCCTCGCGGATACGAGTCGGTGATCGGGGAGGACGCCGGGCTCTCGGGCGGCGAGACACAGCGGATCTCGCTCGCCCGCGCCCTCCTCGCCGACACGCCCGTCCTGGTGCTCGACGAGGCGACCGCCTTCGCCGACCCGCAGACCGAACTGGCGGTGCGCGAAGCCCTGGCGACCCTGAAGGGCGAGCGGACCATCCTGGTCATCGCCCACCGCCCGGAGACCATCACGGACGCCGACACCGTGGTGATGCTGGACAACGGGGCGGTCGTCGAGCGCGGGAGCCCCGCCGAACTGCTCGCACGCGGCGGCCGCTTCGCCGCGTTCCGGCCATCCCACCGACCGAACCCCGCCGATGAGGCCGAAGCCCGCAGTGGCGTGGCGCAAGGAGACGAGCCCCGATGATCCGCCTGCTCCTGCGCGTCCTGGGACGCGAGTACGCCCGGCCCGTGCGACGCACCGTGGCCCTGATGACCGCGACCGCGATGGCCGAGGGCCTGTCCTACGTGCTGCTCGTGCCGGTGTTGCGCGCCCTCTTCGGCAGTGCTCCCGAGGACGCCTGGCCCTGGCTGACCGCGTTCGGCGCCGCGATCGCGCTCTACGCGGTCCTGCGCTACCTCAGCGACCTGTCAGGTTTCCAGGTCGGGACCACGATGTTGCGCGGCATGTACCACCGGCTCGGCGATCACCTCGCCCGACTGCCCATCGGCTGGTACGAAGCGGGCCGCCTCGGGGAGGTGTCCGTCCTGGCGGGCCGCGGGGTCCTGCAGGCGATGAGCGTGATCGCGCATCTGCTCGCACCGTTCATCTCCGCGAGCGTGACGCCGCTGACGATCGTCGCCGTGAT
The DNA here is from genome assembly GCF_040660195.1 of Streptomyces sp. NPDC050147. Classification (NCBI taxonomy): domain Bacteria; kingdom Bacillati; phylum Actinomycetota; class Actinomycetes; order Kitasatosporales; family Streptomycetaceae; genus Streptomyces; species Streptomyces sp. NPDC050147. The sequence goes on from NZ_JBFALJ010000003.1 coordinate 17,157, forward strand.
GCTGGCCTTCAACTGGCAGATGGGTCTTGCCGCGCTGGCCGCCGTACCGATCGTGGCCGCGATCCAGCTCTGGACGGCACGGTCGACGGCGGCAGGCGACGCGGAGCGGGCCGTGCGCGACGAGGAGTCCACCGCGCGGGTCATCGAGTACCTCCAGGCCCAGCCGGTGCTGCGGACCGGTGGCCGCACGGCCGAACGCTTCCGGCTGCTCGACGACTCGCTCCGGGACGTCGAGCGGGCCTCGCGCCGCTCCACGCTGTCGGCGTTGCCCGGCGCGGTGGCCCTGACGCTCACGGTGCAGGCGATGTTCACCGGGCTGCTCGTCCTGGGCGCCTACCTCGCGCTCGACGGCGACACCGGTGTAGTGCAGATCCTCACGCTCCTGGTGCTCGCGGCGCGCTGCGCCGATCCGCTCCTGTCCCTGTCGGACATCGGAGGCAGGCTCCGCGGCGCGCGCTCCGTGCTGGCGAAACTCGACGCGGTCCTGCGCACCGAGCCACTGCCGGAGCCCGCCGAACCGGTCCAACCGACCCGCCATGACCTGGAGTTCGCTTCCGTCACCTTCCGCCGAGGGGAACGCACGGTCTTCGACGACGTGTCGCTGTCCGTGCCGCAGGGAAGACGGATCGCCGTCGTCGGACCCTCGGGCGCGGGCAAGAGCACCCTGCTGCAACTGCTCGCCCGGTTCCACGACGTGGACGCGGGCGCGGTCCGCGTGGGAGGCGTGGACGTACGCTCCATCGACACGGAGGTGCTCATGGCGCGGATCGCCGTCGTCTTTCAGGACGTGTACCTCTTCGACGGCACCATCGAGGAGAACATCCGCGTCGGCCGGCCCGACGCCGACGAGGCCGAGGTCCGTGCGGCGGCCACCGCCGCACACCTGGACGAGGTGATCGAGCGGCTGCCCGGCGGGTGGGCCGCCCATGTCGGTGAGGGCGGCGCAAGACTGTCGGGCGGCGAACGCCAGCGCGTCTCGATCGCACGGGCGCTCTTGAAGGACGCGCCCATCGTGCTGCTCGACGAGGTGACCTCCGCACTCGACCCGGCGAACGAGGCCGCCGTCCACGAGGGCATCGAGCGTCTGATGGCGAACCGGACGGTCGTGATGGTCGCCCACCGCATGCGGACCGTCCGGCGCGCCGATCACGTCGTGTTCCTGGACGGCGGCCGGATCGTGGAGCAGGGCACTCACGATGAACTGCTGAGCCGAGGCGGCTGTTACGCCGACTTCTGGAACATCGCTCAGCGGCCCCCGCGGGTCGGCGTCCAGTCCCTCAGGTAGGCGGAACGCGTCGCGAACCTGGCCTGGGCGCGGGCGAGTTGGGGGCGGTTCTCCGGGACTGCGACGTCCGCGCCCGGGCCCGTGTTGCGGTACTCGGCGAACCGCTGGGCCTGCCAGGGATGGGCGTCGCGCATGTTCGCGTACGGGGCCACCGCGTCGATGCCGGGCCCCAGGTGGGTGTCGCGCACCGTCAGCATGGGGCGGGCCGTCGTGTCGGAGCTGGGGACCCACGGGCGGGCCAGCTTGAAGTACGCGTCCGGGGCGCCGCTCGTCACCCGGCTGCGGGTGACCAGATATCCGCGCGGGTTGGCGACGGCGGTGGACGGCGCGAAGACGAAGCCGTACGGCGCCGCGGCCAGGTCGCTGCGGGTGAGGGTGTGGAAGCGGCAGTGCTCGAAGACGGCGGTGGCCCGGCCGAAGACGAAGTCGACGTCGCCCTCCACGTAACAGCCGCGGAAGTACTGACGGGCGAAGGCGCTCAGATCCACCGTGTCGGCGTAGAGGGTGTCCTGGTGGCCCAGGAACCGGCAGCGGAAGAACGCCGAGCGATCGCCCGTCACCTTGAGGGCGACGGCCTGCGTCCCGGTGTAGTCCGGGTGGTCGGCGCGCAGCCAATCGTTGGCGAACGTGAGGGCGTGAGCGGTGAAATCCGCCGCGCGCACGGTCGTGGTGGCCGAGCCGCTGGTGCCGTAGGTGCCGGACCCGTCGGGCTTCGGGGTGCCCGCCGCGTTGTCGTACACGATGACCGTGTCGCGCGGGTCGCCGCTCGCGCCGATGAGCGTGAGCCCGGTGCTCGTCTCGGGCACGCTCACCGTCTCGCGGTACGTGCCCGGGGCGAGGACCAGCGTCCACCCGGGGCCAAAAGCGGCGTTCACCGCGGCCTGCACGGTGGTGTGGTCGCCACCGCCCGCCGGATCGACATACAGCGTCCGGCGGGTGGGACGGCGCTCGGCGGCATGGGCGAACGGCGTCCGGCCGAGGGCGAGAGCGGCCCCGGCACCCGCCCCTGCGGTGAGCAACGCACGTCTGCTGACGGGGAGTTGGCGGGCAACGGGGGAGTGGTGCGGGGGCATGGCTGCTCCTTCGCCGTGCGGATCGGAAAGGAAGGTGATCGGGGGAGGGCGGCTCAGTGGCGCTTGCCCGCGCCCGCGTGCCGCGCGAGCAGGCCCGGCAGTCTGCGCGGGTCGTCCACCCGCGTCCGGAGGTCCGGCGTCCAGCCCGCACCCGACTGGAGGGTCTCCTGCGGCATCTCCGCGTTGTGCACGGCGATGAGATCGACGCGCTTGCCGTTGACGTAGTTGGCGTCAGCGGTGACCGGTGCCTCCTTCCACTTCTTGAGGATCTTCGCGGCGCTGACGCCGCGCGGGAGCGTGAACGCGTTCTTCTGGGCGACCAGCCGGGATTCCTGACCGATGCCGAACGAGTACTGATAGCCGCCCGCGGGGACCACGTAGTGGTTGTTGTAGACGTCGACCTGCCCGAAGCGGACGCGCGGCGCACGCTCGACGATGTCCCTGAAGACGTTGTGGTGCAGGGTGACCCGCAGCTTGCCGCGGTCGGTGGCGCCCGCACTGTCGCTGTTGCCGATCATCAGGGTCTTGTCGTGGTCGGCGAAGACGTTCCAGGAGGCGGTGACCAGGTCCGCGCCGCGTACGATGTCCAGCTCGCCGTCGTGCTGCTGGTAGATCTCGCCGTAGTAGGAAGGCAGGGAACTGTCGGGGTGCTCGCCGTCGGTGAACGTGTTGTGGTCCACCCACACGTGCGTCGAGCCGTGCACGACCATGCTGTCGTACTCGGAGTTCCAGGCCCCCCTGTCCCCATCGGTGGGGTCCCACTGCGGGAAGCAGTCCAGCGGGCTCTCCAGGGTGAGGTCGCGGACGACGACGTTGTCCACGCCCTGGATCTGCAGGCTGCCGCCGACGATCCCGGCGTTCCGGCCGATGCCCACGATGGTCGTGTCGGCGGGGACGTACGCCTTGATCGCCGCGGCCTGCCGTGTCGCCGACGCCGCCCGCAGGTCCTCCTGCACGCCGCTCACGGGCGTGTCACGTCCCCATACGGCGGGGTCGTAGTCGGCGAGATAGCGGTCGAAGTCGTAGCCGTCGGCCTCGAACGCGGCGCAGCCCGCGGCCGTCGCGTTCAGCGTGCCCTTGACCTTGATGAACCGGGGAGCGCCAGCGTCCTCCGCCAGCGCGGCCCGCAGCTCCTCCCAGGTGGTGACCGTGTAGGTGTGGGCGGCATCGGCCCCGGCGCCGCCGGTGGTCCCGCCGTCGGCGGACGCCCACCCGTCGCGGGGCGGCAGCACGTCGCGTGCGCCGCCCGCCGCCGAGGCCGGGGCGGCCGTGACCGCCATCACCAGGGCGGTGCACCCCGCCAGTGTGGCGAGGGATCTGCGTACAGCCATGCTCGTCGTCCTCATCGTCATGGTCCTTCCGGCCAGGTGATCCAGGATGGGGGTATCGCGCCGTCGAGCCGTCGCACGTCCCGCGGCGCGAGCACCCCGCGGCGCAGCAGCTCGGCCGCCACCAGACGTGCCACTTCGATCGCGCCCGGCGGATTGAAGTGCGTGTTGTCCTGCTCGGTGGCGGTCCAGTTGAAGTACGCCTTGGTCGCCTCGACGCCGAGCTTGTGCCACAGGTCGATGGAGAGCGCCTGGACGTCGAGCAGCGGCACGCCCTCGGCCTCGGCGAGCGCGCGCATCGCCGCCGGATACTCGCCGTGGGTGGGCAGCGCGACGCCGTCCGCGTCGAACTTCCTGCGCTCCACGGCGGTCACGAGCACCGGTCGCGCGCCACGGGACCTCGCCCCGTCGACGTACTGCTTCAAGTAGTCCTGGTACGTCGACCAGGGCTCGGTGTAGCGCGTCGGGTCGGCGCTCTTCTCGTCGTTGTGCGCGAACTGGACCAGGAGGCGGTCGCCGGGTCTGAGCGCCTGAAGGATCACGGCGAGGCGGCCCTCGTCGACGAAGCTCTTCGAACTCCGGCCGTTCATCGCGTGGTTGGCGACCTTCAGGCGTGCGCGCAGGAAGAAGGGAAGAGCCATGCCCCAGCCGGTCTCGGGCGCCGCGTCCGTGTACTTCTGTGCGGCGGTGGAATCTCCGGCGATGTAGAGCGTGGGCGTGGTGCCTGCCGGGCGGGCGAACGCCGCCGGCGCAGCGGCCGCCGCGAGCGGAAGGCTCGCGAGGGCCGCGACCGCACGGCGTCGGCCGACGCCGTGCGCGGGGCGCGCTGTCACTTGTTCTGTTCGTTCCACTCGGCCTGAGCCTTGTTGAGCTGCTCGGCGAGGGTGTCGAGGAAGTCCTTCGCGGACATCTTGCCGAGCAGGACCTTCTGGTAGTTCGGCTCGTTGTCGGCCTTGCTGATGGTGTTCCAGTCGGGCAGGTAGTAGGGCAGCTGCACGACCTTCAGGGATCCGTCGTTGAGAGCGGCGGCGGCCAGCTTGGTGGGCTCGGCCGCGTTCACCCAGGCGTCCTTGGAGGCCGCGATGTTGGCGGGGATGGCGCCCGCCGACTTGTTCCACTTGCTGTTGGACTCGTGCGACGCGGCGAACTCGATGAACTTCCAGGCCGCCGCCTTCTTCTTGCTGGACTTGAACAGGCCGAGCCCGTCGACCGGGTTGGAGACCTGGACGCGGACGCCCGCGTCCGTCGTCGGGTTGGGCAGACCGCGGAACTTGCCCTCACCGAGCGCCTTCACGTGGTCGGTGTAGGAGCCGAGGTTGTGGCTGAGCATGCCGATCTGGCCCGTGTCCCACTGGGCGTTCATCTTCTTGAAGTCGTTGTTGACGTCGGCGGCGGGCGTGTTGTTCTTGTAGAGCGCGACGTACTTCTTCAGCGCCGCCACGTTCTTGGGGTCGTTGACCGTGGTCTTCTCGCCGTCCCAGAACGATCCGATGCCGGACTGGCCGTACGCCGCGTCGAGCGCCTGCGCGATGGAACCCTCGCCGCCGCGAATGGTGTACCCGAACTTGTTCGCGTCCTTGTCGGTGAGCTTCTCGGCCGCCTCGTAGAACTTGCCCCAGGTGGTGGGGGCGTCGAGCCCGGCGGCCTTGAACAGGTCGGTGCGGTAGTACAGCACGCCGTTGCTCGCGGACGTCGGCACCGTGAAGAGCCGGTTGCCGCCGCCCGCCGCCCGGACGCTGTCGATCATGCCCGGGTTCAGCTTGCCCTCCAGGGAGCTCTCGCTCAGCCGGTTGTCCAGCGGCTCCAGGGCGTCCTGCGCCGAGATCCCGGCGAGCATCGCGGCACCGACGCCGCCGACGTCGGGCAGGCCGCCGCCCTGGATGGCCGTGTCGTACTTGGACTGGACGCTCTCGGCGGGAATCGGCACGTACTTGACGTTGATGTCCGGGTTCTTCGCCTCGAAGTCCTTGATGATCTCCTTCCAGACGTCGGTGCGGACACCGCCGTTGTTGTCCCAGAAGGTGATCTCGCCCTTGCCGGAGCCCTCGTCGCCCTTGTCCCCGCCGGCCCCGCTGCCGTCGTCGCCGCAGGCGGTGGCGGTCAGGGCGAGCGCGGCGGTGAAGGCGACCGCGGCCACCGCGCGACGGGTTCTGTTTCCGTTTCCGCTGTTTCGGCGGATGGTGAGGTTCATGTCGGCTCTCTTCGTCGGATTACGGGTGGTGCGAGGTGATGTGGGGTTCAGGGGAGGTCCGGATTCAGTGGGTGGTGATCCGGAAGTGCGTGAACAGGGCCGTCCCGGCTCCGTTCGGCCCCGCGGGAGCCGTGGCGAACAGGCCGAGGAGTGCGCCCACCCATCGCCATGGCGTCGCGGCGAAGACCTGGCCCGAGGGGCGGAAGCCGTCGCCGGTGTCGGCCGAGAAGCGGCAGCGGGCGCCCGCCGCGATGTCGATCCGAAGCCGTGCGGTGCCGTCGGGGGCGGGACGCGGGTACTCGGCGTCACGCTCGCGTTCCGCGACCGACTCCGCGAACCGGTGGACGAGGCGGACCGTGCCGTCATCGCCGCGTTCGAGGCCGATCCAGTTGAAGGCGTCGCCGAGTACGGCGAGCCCGGCCCTGGCCTCGGCCGCGGTGCTGTCGAGCCGAAGCCCGACGTCGACCGCACACGGCGCGAGCGGCAGCCGCTGGGTCAGGACGTGCGGCAGGCGGCGCAGGTCGTGGGCTTCCGTGGACCGGACGCAGGTCAGCCGCAGACCGTCCGAGCCGTGCGACGTCGCCCACCCTTCCCGGGGGTTGGCGGACCACTGCCACTGGCGGCCGTGGCGCCCGCCGGGGAAGTCGTCGTCGGTGGCGGGCGCGGACAGGGGCTGCGCGGGCAGGTCGGGCTTCTTGTGTACGGCGACGGGGGCGCCGTCGTCCCCGATCACCGGCCAGCCGTCCGCGCCCCAGCGCAGCGGCTGGAGGTGGACGACCCTGCCGTACGCGCCGCGCTGCTGGAAGTGCAGGAACCAGTCGTCGCCGGACGGGGTGCGCACCCAGCCGCCCTGGTGGGGGCCGTTGACGCCGGTGTCACCCTGCTCCAGGACGATCCGCTCCTCGTAGGGGCCGTGGAAGGCGCGTGAACGGAAGGCGCCCTGCCAGCCGGTCTCCACTCCGCCGGCGGGGGCGAGGATCCAGAACCAGCCGTCGTGGCGGTACACCTTGGGCCCCTCCAGCGTGAACCAGCCGGGGAGCCGGTCGGCGTCGACCAACACCCGGCCCTCGTCGAGCAGTTCACGGCCGTCCGGGCTCATGCGATGACCGGTGAGCCGGTTCTTGACGCCGGAGCGCGACTTGGCCCAGGCGTGCACCAGATACGCCTCGCCGCGCTCCTCGTCCCACAGCGGGCAGGCGTCGATGAGCCCCTTGCCCGCCTTGACGAGGTGCGGCGTACTCCAAGGCCCTCGGATGTCGCGGGAGTTGACCTGAAAGATGCCGTGGTCCGGGTCGCCCCAGAAGATCCAGAACCGCCCCTCGTGGTGCCTGATCGACGGCGCCCACACCCCGCAGTCGTGCCGTGGCGAGGCGAACGACTCCGCGGGCTCGAGACGCTCGAGGGCGTGCCCGACCAGGGTCCAGTTCACCAGGTCGCGGGAGTGCAGGAGCGGCAGCCCCGGGGCGCGCCCGAAGCTGGACGCGGTGAGGTAGAAGTCGTCGCCGACCCGGACGACGTCGGGGTCGGACCAGTCGGCGGCGAGGACGGGATTGCGGTAGGTCCCGTCACCGAGGTCACCTGTGCGGCCGGGGAGAGGCGCGCTCACGCGGTCACCGCCTTGCGGACGAGTCCAGCGGCCTCGCCACGGCTCGGACGGCCGTCGGAGACGACGGTGATGACCCGGCGTACGACGGTCTCGCCGGGGCCGATCGGCAGGCGCCGCGTGTGCGCCAGCGAGGAGCCGATGCCCGGATATTCCGCGGTGCGCACGAACCACGGGTCGCGCCGCGTCTCGGGCGTCGCCCCGGCGAAGACGAGCGTCCAGCCCTGGCCGGAGAGGGCCACCCAGTCGGCCGTGGCGCCGTGGACGGCGGCCTCGCCGTCGGTGTCCGCGGTGAACACCTCGGGGGGCCGTGTCTCCTTGGGGGCGCGCCAGAAGAAGCCTCCGTAGGCGGCGCCGGGGCGGCCGTTGGTGGCGGGGCTGCCGATCGAGATCTCCCTGGCGGCCGGGTTGGTGAGGGAGAACGTGAAGTCGAGGGCCCAGGCCGACGTGGTGAGGGGCGTGACGGCGACGGTGCGCCGCTCGCGCAGCAGCTCGCACTCCCCGTCGAGCCAGCCGATCTCCTCGACGAACCCGTCGGGGTCGCGCAGCTTGAACTCCAGGTGGCGCTGCTCACCGTGGTTGTCGAGCTCGGTCGGGCCCTGGTCGCGTACGTAGGTGCGCCCGCCCCAGAAGTTGCGGCCCGCCGCGTCGGGCACGGCGACGCCCACGCCGAGGTGGTGCGGGTGGTCGGCCGGCCCGTACTCGGTGACGGTCAGACCGCCGAAGGTGCGGACGGGGTGGAGATAGGGGCGGGGCGCCAGCCGCGGTTCGGCCGAGGGATGGATGACGTAGCGGCCGACGGGGCGGCCCGAGCAGCGCAGCATGAGCGCGGTGTCGGTCGCGGTTCTGTTCATGGCGTACTCACCTCGGTGGGGTCTCGGCGGTAGGGGAGTGAGCGGTGGAGAGGGCGGGGCCCGGCGTGCCGGGCAGCGCCCAGAACGCGCCGAGCTCCGCGTAGCCGCACAGCGTGTCGGCGCTCGCCGTGACGAGCCCGTCGATGCCGTGCACGACCCGGCGCCGCACGCCTTCGCGCTCGCCGGGCACGCCGCGCCAGGCCTCGGCCGGCAGGGGGAGCGGATCGGGCGCCGTGCGGACCGCCTCGACCACCTTCATGAAGGCGCCTGTCGACGCCGGCGGAACCAGCAGTTCGGCGTCGCCCGCGAGATGGCCGACGAGGTTTTCGAGGAGGTCCGTCCGCCCGTGAAGGACCTCCTCGGGCCCGTGCCCGGCGCGCTGCACGAGCACCCGGTCCTGCTTGTACCAGAACGTGATGCGGCCCCGGGTGCCGTGGACGATGACGTACGGCTCGTCGGGACGCTCGGCGCAGAGGGTCGCGGCGACACCGACGCGGCCGCCGCGCGCGGTGGTGATCCCGACGAACGAGGTGTCGTCCGACTCGATGGCGTTGGCGCGGAACAGCTCCGTGTCCACCCGGGTGATGTCCTCGGCCCGCGTGGACCCGTCCACCGCCAGGGCGGTGGCGACGGCGTGGGCGAGGGGGTTGGTCAGGACCCCGTCCACGACGTCCACGCCGTCGAGGCGGCGCCGTCCCGCCCAGGGCGCGCGCCGGTAGTACGCCTCGTCACGGGCCCAGGCGCCCGCCGCGCCGACGCCCGTCGGCTCCCCGACCGCGCCTTCGGCGACCAGGGCGCGGATGGCGGGCACGGCGTGCGAGCCGAGCGACTGGAACCCGACCTGGCAGGCCACGCCACCGGCGGCCACCGCGTCGGTGATCCGCCGGAACGCGGCGTACGAAGGGGCGGGCGGCTTCTCCAGGAGCAGGTGCACGCCTCGCGCGGCGGCGGCCACGGCCAGGTCGGCGTGGGTGGGGATGGGCGTGCAGATGACGGCGACGGCCGCTCCGGTGGCGTCGAGGAGTCCTGCGAAGTCCGCCGACTGCGCGGGTTCGCCGAGCCCGTCGAGTTCGGCGCCGGTCAGCGGTGCGAGCTCACAGATCCCCACGAGACGTACGCGCCCCGCCTGTTGGAGGCGCCGGATGTTCTCCAGGTGCCATCTGCCGTGGCCGCGCGCACCGGCGAGGACCAGCGGCAGCGGGCCGCGGGTCGCTGTCCGCGCCGTGCCGGGGCTCATCGGATTCTCCCGGCGCCGGCGCCGCGCCTGACGTCGTGGTCGGCCCGCTCGGCGCTGTCCACGCGGCCGTGCGAGGTGGGCACCCAGCCGACGTCGGCGGTCAGGTCGCGCTCGCTGCCGGAGTTGTACGCGTTGTTGATCGCGAGCAGGTCGACGGGATAGCCGTTGAACAGCGAGCCCTTCGCGTGCAGCGCGCTGCCGTTCCAGCTCTTGACCAGGTCGGCGGCCTCGACGTGGCCCGGAGTGGTGAAGGCGTTGTTCTCGGCGTAGACGGCGGACTCGGTGGAGACACCGATCGAGTAGCGGTAGTCGTGAACGTCGTCGGGCACGACGTAGCGGTTGTTGTAGAGGTGGACCTGCCCGAAGCGGACCCGGGGGGCGCGCTGCACGACGGACTCGAACTCGTTGTGGTGCAGGGTGACGCGCAGCTTGCCCCGGTCGCCGGTGGCCGTGTCACCGTTGCCGATGAGCATCGCCTTGTCGTGGTCGGCGAACCGGCTCCAGGAGACGGTGATCAGGTCGGAGGCGTTGGTGATGTCGAGGAGACCGTCGTGGCGCAGGTAGTTGCGCCCAAAATGGGTGGGCTCCTTCACGTCGGGACGGTCGCCGTCGGAGGCCGTGACGTGGTCGATCCACACATGGGTGGCGCCGCGCAGCCAGAGGTTGTCGTACGCCGTCTTCCAGTCGCCGAGACCGCCGGTGTTGGGCTGCCAGAGCGGAAAACAGTCGTAGGCGTCGCGCAGTTCGAGGTTGCGGATGATGACGTTGTCCGCGTTCTCGACCTGGAGGCTGCCGCCCTCCAGTACGGCGCTGCGGCCCAGACCGACGATCGTGGTGTTCGGGCCGACCTTCAGTTCGACGCGTTCGGCCTGGCGGGCGGCCGACGCCTTGCGGGCCTCCTCCTGGGGTCCCGCGGGCTTGGCGGCGCCCCAGGTGCGCGGGTCGTAGGCGGCGAGGTACCGGTCGACGCGGTAGCCGTCGGTGGCGTAGTCGGCGCAGTCCAGGCGGCGGCCGTCGTCAGCGGTGTTGGCGTCGATGCTCCCGGCGATCTTGATGATCTTCGGGGTCGCGCTGCCGCCGTCCAGGGCGCGGACGAGCCCGGCCCGGTCGGTCACGGTGAAGACGTGGTCGTCGTCCGCGGCCGCGCCCCCGGTGGTGCCGCCTGCGGTGGCCGCCCAGCCGTCGCCGGCGGCCAGGGTGTCGCGGCTGATGTCGCGGGCCGGTTCGGTGCGCGCCTGCGCGGAGGGTACGGCGAGACCGGCCAGCAAGGTGAGGGCGGCGACCAGCTGAAGGGTGCGGCGGCTGCGCCGCGCGGGCGATGGCAGTCGGCTCATCCCTTCACCGCCCCCGCGCTGAACCCCGTGACCAGCCACTTCTGGATGAAGGCGAAGATGATGACGACGGGCAGGGCCGCGATGACGCCTCCCGCGGCGAGCGCGCCGAGATCGACGCTGTCGGCGCCCATCAGGGTGGCGAGGCCGACCGGGATCGTCTGCTTGTCCTGGTTGGAGAGGAACATCAGGGCGAACAGGAAGTGGTTCCAGCTGTGCACGAAGGCGAAGGAGCCGACCGCGATCAGACCGGGCCGCAGCAGCGGCAGCACGACGGCGCAGAAGGCGCGGAAGCGCCCGCAGCCGTCGACCCAGGCGGCCTCCTCAAGTGAGTACGGCACGTTCTTGATGAACCCGCTGATCAGGATCATCGACAGCGGCAGCTGGAAGACGGTCTCGGCGATGATGACGCTGCCGAGCGAGTTGATCATCTGGAGGTTGGCGAAGATCTGGAAGAGCGGCACCAGCATCAGTGCGCCCGGGATGAACTGCGAGCAGAGCAGCGCCAGCATGAAGCCGTGCTTGATCTTGAAGTCGAAGCGGGCGAGGGCGTACCCGCCGGCGAGGGCGACGAGCGTCGTCATCAGCATCGACAGGGCGCCCACGATCAGGCTGTTCTGGAAGAAGAGCCCGAAGCTGCGCTCCGTCCACACCTTGTCGAAGTGTTCGAACGTCAGCGGCCACGGCAGCAGCGAGGTCGAGCCCGCGGGCCGGACCGCGAAGAGCAGCATCCAGTAGAAGGGGATGAGCGTGAAGAGGAGGTAGATGCCGAGCGGCAGGTAGATCTGCCAGCGGGGTGCCTCGTCCCAGGCGCGCCGCTTGGGCGCGCGCGGTCGGCGGTCGGTGGCCTTGGCGGACGCGATGGTCTCCACCATGTCGGTGTCCCTGTCGGCTTGCTGAGTGGTGCTCACTTCTCCTGCCTCCCGAACTTGCTGATCCGCAGATAGACCATCGAGCAGAAGAGGAGGATCACGAACGCGATGGAGGTCAGCGCGGAGGCGTAGCCGAAGTCGTGCGAGTCGACGGCGATGGACGCGATGCGCAGCGGCAGGGTCGTCGTCTCGCCCGCGGGTCCGCCGCCGGTGAGGGTGTAGAGCAGGTCGACGTTGTTGAACTCCCAGACCGCGCGAAGGAGCGTAGAGAGGATGATCGCGTCCTTCAGGTGCGGCAGCGTGATGTGGAAGAACTGCCGGAAGCGGCTAGCGCCGTCCACCTCGGCCGCCTCGTACAGATCCTTCGAGACGGACTGCAGGTCGGCGAGGATGAGGATCGCGAAGAAGGGCACGCCGCGCCAGAGTTCGGCGATGACGACGGCGGGGAAGACGGTGCTGGTGTCCGAGAGCCAGGACGTTCCGTACGAACCGATGCCCATGTCGGCGAGGTAACGGCTGATGCCCGTCTGGGAGTTGAAGATCAGCAGCCAGATGGTCGAGGTGAGCACTCCGGAGACGGCCCACGGTGAGAAGACCAGGGCGCGGGCCATCGCCCGTCCGATGAAGGTCTGGTTGACGAGCAGCGCGAGCGCGAGGCCGAGGAGCAGCTGCAGGACGACCTCGACGGCCACCCACTGGAGGCTGAAGCCGAGCGTCTGCCAGAACTGCGGGTCGTCGGTGAACGCGGTGACGAAGTTGTCGAAGCCCGCGAAGCCGTTCCGCCAGGGCTTGGTGGGGTTGTAGTGCTGGAGGCTGTAGTAGAAGACGCTGATGACCGGGTAGGCGATGAAGCCCAGCATCAGAAGGCCGGCCGGTGCGATCAGCAGATACGGGAGCCGGCGGGGGGTCGCCCCCGTGCGGCGCCGGTGCACACCCGTCGCGCGGCGGCGGGGCGGCGGCTGCGGTGGCGCTTTCGCCACAGCTGAGGCCATGTCTGCTTCTCCGTTCTCAGGGTCTGCTTCACAGTCCGCGAGATGAAGCGCTTCGCAGACGTCGTTCGAAATCACGTACAAAGGTGGAGCGGCGGGAGCTCAGCCCACGTAAGGGTCGGGGACCTCGCCGTCGCGGGCCAGGAAGGCGAAGTCGCAGCCGGTGTCGGCCTGGGTGATCTGCTCGTCGTAGAGCGCGCCGTAACCGCGTCCGAAGCGGGTGGGCGGCGGCGTCCACGCGGCCCTGCGCCGCGCCAACTCCTCCTCGTCGACGTCGAGATGGAGGGAGCGCTGCTCCACGTCCAGGGTGATCAGATCCCCCGTACGGACCAGGGCGAGCGGCCCGCCCACATGCGACTCGGGCGCGATGTGCAGCACGCACGTGCCGTACGACGTACCGCTCATCCGCGCGTCGGAGATGCGCACCATGTCGCGCACCCCCTGCTTGAGCAGGTGGTCGGGGATCGGCAGCATGCCGTACTCGGGCATCCCGGGGCCGCCCCGCGGGCCCGAGCCGCGCAGCACGAGGACGTGGTCGGCGGTGATGCCGAGCTCCGGGTCGTTGATGGTGCGCTGCATCTGCCGGTAGTCGTCGAAGACGACCGCGGGGCCGGTGTGGCGCAACAGCTGCGGCTCGGCGGCGATGTGCTTGATGACGGCGCCGTCCGGGCAGAGGTTGCCGCGCAGGACCGCCACTCCGCCCTCGTCGGCCAGGGGCTTCGTGCGGGGCCGGATGACCTCGGGGTTGTGCACGGTGGCGCCCGCGAGCTGCTCGCGCAGGCTGTCGTGGGCGACAGTGGGCCGGTCCAGGTGGAGCACGTCGGTCAACTGGGCCAGGAAGGCCGGGAGTCCGCCCGCGAAGTGGAAGTCCTCCATGAGGTACTGCCCGCCGGGGCGCAGGTTGGCGAGCACCGGCACGGTCCGCGCGATCCGGTCGAAGTCGTCAAGCGTGAGCCGTACGCCGCTGCGTCCGGCCATCGCGATCAGGTGGATCACGGCGTTGGTGGAGCCGCCGAGCGCGAGGACGGTGGCGACCGCGTCCTCGTACGCCTCCGCGGTGAGCAGCTTCGACAGCTTCAGGTCCTGGCGGACGAGTTCGACGATCCGCAGCCCGGACGCGGCCGCCATCCGGTCGTGCCCGGAGTCCACCGCGGGGATGGAGGAGGCACCGGGCATCGTCACGCCCAGGGCCTCGGCCGCGGCGGTCAGCGTGGAGGCGGTGCCCATGGTCATGCAGTGGCCGGGAGAGCGGGCCAACCCGTTCTCCAGCTCGGCCAGTTCACAGTCACCGATGAGGCCGGCGCGCTTGTCGTCCCAGTACTTCCACATGTCGGTGCCCGAGCCGAGGACCTCGTTGCGCCAGTGTCCCGGAAGCATGGGTCCGGCCGGTACGAACACGGTCGGCAGGTCGGCGCTGGCGGCGCCCATGAGCAGGGCGGGCGTCGTCTTGTCGCAGCCGCCCAGCAGTACGGCGCCGTCCACCGGATACGACCTGAGCAGCTCCTCGGTCTCCATGGCGAGGAGGTTGCGGTAGAGCATCGGGGTCGGCTTCTGGAACGTCTCCGAGAGCGTGGAGACGGGGAACTCCAGGGGGAAACCGCCCGCCTGCCACACCCCGCGCTTGACCGCCTGGGCGCGATCGCGCAGGTGGACGTGGCAGGGGTTGATGTCGGACCAGGTGTTGAGGACCGCGATGACGGGCTTGCCCAGGTGCTCCTCGGGCAGATACCCGAGCTGCCGGGTGCGTGCCCGGTGGCTGAAGGACCGCAGGCCGTCCGTGCCGTACCACTGGTGGCTGCGCAGTTCGTCGGGGTTCATATCGCCCACGCCTTCACCAGCGCCGCTACCTCGTCGCGCCGCTCGTCGGGCAGCACCCGGCTCGGCGGGCGTACCTCGCGACGGCACAGTCCGAGCGCGGCCAGGGCTTCCTTGACGACGGTGACGTTGTCCGCGGACTGGTCGGCGGCGCGCAGTTCCTCGAAGCGGCGGATCCGCTCCCAGACGTCCATGGCCGCGGGATAGTCACCCGACCGCAGGGCTTGGAGCATGCTCAGCGACACCTCGGGGGCCACGTTGACCAGGCCCGAGGTGAAGCCGGTGGCGCCGACGGCCCAGTAGGCGGGCGCGTACAGCTCGGCCAGTCCCGCCACCCACACGAAACGGTCGAGCCCCGCGTCCCGGGCGAACGCGGCGAAGGCGGCGGCGTCCGGCGTCGCGTACTTGGCGCCGATCACATTGGGGCACAACTCGCCCAGGTCCGCGAGGCGTTGCCCGGTGAGGCGCGCGTTGCGGATGTACGGAACGACACCGAGTTCCGGCACGGCGTCGGCGACGGCACGGTGGTAGTCGACCCAGCCGTCCTGGGACACGTACGGATGCACCGGCTGGTGGATCATCACCATGTGGGCGCCGACGTCCCGCGCGTGGCGGGCCGCGGCGACCGCGGTCGGCAGGTCATGGCCGACGCCCACGAGGACGATGGAGCCGCTGCGTCCAGCCTCCTCCATGGTCAACTCGGTGACCAGACGCCGCTCGTCGGGGCTCAGCGCGTAGAACTCGCCGGTATTGCCGTTCGGGGTCAGCGTGCGCACGCCCCCGTCGGTGAGCCGCCTGACCAGGAGACGGTAGGTGTCCCGCGCCACGGAGCCGTCCTCGGCGAACGGCGTCACCGGGATCGCGACCACATCGGCGAGCGCGGAACGCAGCTCGCCGAAACGGGAGTCGAGGTTCGGGCCGGTCATGAAAGCTCCCCCTCCGGGAACGCCCGCCGCACGAACGAGGCGATGTGGTCGTGGAGTCCGCGTGCCGCCGCGTCGGCTTCCCCCGCGAGCGCGAGCCGCAGGATCTCCCGGTGCTCGGCCGCCTCCCGCTCCCAGGAGGGCAGCGTCGCCCAGGCGACGGCGGAGACCAGGGCCGCCTGGTCGCGCACCTCGTCGAGCATCCGGGACAGCAGCGGGTTGCCGCACGGGACGTAGAGAGCGCGGTGGAACTCCCGGTTGGCCAGCGAGCGTTCGGCCGCGTCCACCGCCGAGTCCGCCCGCTCCAGGGCGTCGCGCGCCTCCTCCAGGAGGGCGCCGCTGCGGACGGTGCGCCGCAGGGCCTCCGGTTCGAGCAGCAGGCGTACGTCGTAGACCTCCTGCGCCATGGCCGCGTCCACCGTGCGCACGGTGGCGCCCTTGTACTGGCTCATGACGACGAGACCGGTCCCGGCGAGTGTCTTCAACGCTTCCCGTACGGGCGTCTTGGAGACCGCGAACTGAGCGGCGAGCTCGGTCTCGACGAGGGGCTGGCCGGGCGCCAACTGCCCGGTGAGGATGCGGTGCTTGACCGCCTCGAGCACGTACTGCGTGCGCGAGGGGATGGGGTGGGGCGCAAAGTTCATCGATGCTCTCAGTCGTCGTGCGGCCGCCGTGCGGTCATCGCTCACAGCCGTCGTGCAGTCATCGCGTATCGCGTCTCATATATGACGTACGAAGTACGACGCGATGAAGCTAGGGCGCCGATCCGTCCGCGTCAACGTTTCGCGCAGGAAAACTCGTTCGAAATATCGGAGTTGGACGCCGCGGGTGCGAAGCGCTTCGACCGTTACCGTCCGAACCGTTGACGCACACCCTCCAGCTCCCTACCTTGTCCCGGCAAGCGCTTTCCTAAAACGATTCAATCGCCGACTGACGTACTGACGGAGGACGAACTGTGCCGACAAATAGGGATGTTGACAGGCGTGGCCTGTTGAAGCTGGCCGGCGGCTCGTTGGCGGCACTCGGACTGACCGCGGCGGGCTGCGGCGGCGGAAGCGGGTCGGGGAACGGGACCGTCACCATCCGGTACGCGTGGTGGGGCTCCGACGACCGCGCCAAGCGGATCAACCGGACCATCGAGCTCTTCGAGAAGAAGTACCCGAAGATCAAGGTGGAGACGGACTTCCAGCCCTACCTCGACTTCTGGAAGAAGTTCAACACCCAAGCTTCCGGCGGCAATCCGCCCGACGTCTTCCAGAACGCGATCGGCTTCCTGCGCAAGTACGACAAGCGCAACGTGCTGCTCGATCTGAACGCGCAGGCCAAGGCGGGGAACCTGCGCATGGACGGATTCCGGGCGGGCCTCGAGAAGTTCGGCGAGGTCGACGGCAAGCTGCTCGGCGTCCCGGTGGGCAGCAACTCCATGGCCCTGGTGATCGACAAGCCGGTCTTCGAGAAGGCCGGTGTCAAGCCGAAGATGGGCTGGACCTGGGACGACTTCCACACCGCGATGGAGAAGATCCGTAAGCAGGGCAGGGCCGGCGACAGCGGACTCTACGGCGTCATGTACCTCTACGACCCCTACCTGCGCCAGCAGGGCAAGGCCTTCTTCACCGAGGACGGCCTCGGCTTCACCGAGGCCGACCTCAAGGAGTGGTGGACCAAGGGGTACGACGGCGTGAAGTCGGGGATCTACGCCGACCCGAAGAAGGTCGCCCAGATCAAGCCCAAGTCGGCCGTCTCCGCCGAGATCGCCGCGTCCGAGTTCACCTGGGACAACTTCACCGTCCGCTACAGCGCCGAGGGCAAGAGCGAGTACGGCCTCGCGCCGCTCCCGACCACCGACGGCAAGAAGACGGGCCAGTACCTCGGCTCGCTGATGCTCAGTGGCTCCAAGCGCACGCAACACCCCAAGGAAGTAGCCCAGTTCATCGACTTCATGGTGCACGACCCCGAGGTCGCCAAGATCATGGGGTACGACCGCGGTGTGCCCACCACGACCGCGCAGTACGAGGCGTACAGGCCGGCCGAGGAGAAGGACAAGGTGATCGCCTCGGTCAACAAGGAGATCGCCGCGTACGAGGAGCAGCTGGTCGACTCCGGTGTCCTCGGGGCCATCACGCCGCACCCGGCGGGCGCGGACGTGTGCGAGGCCGCGTTCCTGCGCATCGCCGAGGAACTGGCTCTGGGGGAGCGGTCGGTGGACGAAGCGGTGAAGCAGTTCTTCACCGAGTGCAAGACCGCGCTCGGTTCCTGATGGGCGGCACGATGGCGTCACCGCGGACACCCGTGGCCCCGCGCGCGCCCGAGAAGCCGGGGCCGCCGCGCGGCCAACGCCTCCCCGAGGGCCTCAAGCGGCGACGGCGGGGCGAGAACATCGCCGGGTTCCTCTTCATGTCACCGTGGCTCGCGGGCTTCCTGCTGCTTACGGCCGGGCCCATGGTCGCCTCGCTGTATTTCGCGTTCACCGACTACAACCTCTTCGACGCCCCCAAGTGGATCGGCCTCGACAACTTCACCGAGATGTTCGGCGACCCGCGCTGGCGCAAATCGGTGGAGGTGACGCTCTGGTACGTCGTCGTCGGCACCCCGCTCAAGCTGGCCGCGGCCCTCGGCGTGGCGCTGCTGCTCAACCAGAAGCGGCGCGGCCAGGCCTTCTACCGGGCCGCGTTCTACGCGCCGTCCCTGATCGGGGCCAGCGTCTCGATCGCCGTCGTCTGGAAGGCGATCTTCTCCGACGACGCCATCGTCGACCGTACGCAGCGGGCGATCTTCGGCATGGACGTCGGCGGCTGGACCGGTGACCCGCAGTGGATCATCTACAGCCTGGTGGCGCTCACCGTCTGGCAGTTCGGCGCACCGATGGTCATCTTCCTGGCCGGTCTGAAGCAGGTGCCGCGCGAACTGTACGAGGCGGCGGAGGTGGACGGCGCGGGCACCTTGCGGCGGTTCTGGAACATCACGCTGCCGATGATCTCCCCGGTCCTCTTCTTCAACGTCCTCCTGGAGACCATCCACTCCTTCCAGATCTTCGCCTCGGCCTACATCGTCGGCGGCGGGGCGGGCGGCAACGCCTGTGGCCCGGCGGACGGTTCGCTCGTCTACACCTGCTATCTCTACGTCCAGGGCTTCGAGAACAGCCGGATGGGCCTCGCGTCGGCCATGGCCTGGATGCTGCTGCTCGCGGTGGCGCTGGTGACGGCGGTCCTCTTCTGGTCCCAGAAGCGCTGGGTGCACTACGAGGAGGCATCCCGTTGAGCAGCGCAGTACGCGGTCTTCACACCGATCCGTCCGCCCGCCGTCGTCGCGGGACCGGGGCCGGGTCGCTGGCCTGGCACCTCGGGTCCCTGGCGGTCCTCGCCGTCGTCCTGTACCCGGTGATCTGGGCCATCGGCGGCTCGTTCAAGCCGAACGACGAGATCGTCGGAAGCCTCGACCTGTTCCCGACCGACCCCATCGTCGCGAACTACGCCGGTCTGGCGGACGGCATCGCCGACATCTCCATCGCCACCTTCTTCTCCAACTCCCTCTACCTGGCCCTCGGTTCGGTGGTCGGGGTGCTGATCTCCTGCTCCCTGGCGGGTTACGCCTTCGCGCGGATCAGGTTCGCGGGCCGCAATCTGCTGTTCGCGCTGATGATCGGCACCCTGCTGCTTCCCTACCACGTGCTCCTGATCCCGCAGTACGTGCTGTTCCAGAAGATGGGCCTGATCAACACCTATACGCCGCTGCTGCTCGGCAAGTACCTGGCGGTCGACGCCTTCTTCGTCTTCCTCATGGTGCAGTTCATGCGGAACCTGCCGAAGGAACTGGACGAGGCGGCGCGGCTTGATGGCTGCGGGCACCTGCGGATCTACTGGTCGATCGTGCTGCCGCTGTGCAGGCCCGCGCTCATCACCAGCGCGATCTTCACCTTCATCAACTCCTGGAACGACTTCATGGGTCCGCTGATCTATCTCAACGACCCCTCGAAGTACACCGTCTCGCTCGGCCTGAAGATGTTCGTCGACCAGGAGGGCGTGGCCAACTACGGCGGCATGATCGCCATGTCCATGGTGGCACTGCTGCCCGTCCTGGCGTTCTTCCTGGCCTTCCAGCGGTACCTGATCGACGGTATGGCCACGTCGGGTCTGAAGGGCTGAGTTGACCATGAGTGGCCACGCGCGCACGAAGTCCGTCTTCCTGGACCGCTTCGGCGCCTTCGCGGAATGCCTGCTGACCGGCGTGTGGATCGCGCTGGCCGCCCTGCCCCTGGTCACGCTGCCCGCCGCCTTCGCGGCGGGGTCCCGGCACCTGAACCGGCATCTGGCCCACGAGACCTCCGGGTGGCGGGAGTTCACCGCCGATCTGCGCGCGGCGGCCCGGCGCGGCTGGCTGGTGGGGCTCGCCGGCTGGGCGGCGCTCGCCCTGCTCCTCGCCGACATCGCGTTCGTACGGGCGGGTCTGCCCGGCGGCGCGTTCGTCGGGGCGGTCGGGGTCACCGCCCTGTTCGTCCTGGTCGTCGCCGGGCTGAGGGCTGCTGCGACCTGGGGCCCCGGGGCGTCGTGGCGCGCGCTCCTGGCCGGGGCGGTGCGCCGCACGCTGCGCGATCCCGCCGGCTCACTGGTGATCGTCTGCGGTTTCGCCGTGGTCGTGGCGTCCGCCTGGTTCGCCCTGCCGCTGGCGGCTCCCGCGCTCGGGATGGTCGCGGCGGCCGCGCTGGCGGTCGAACGGCGCGGTGCGGCGGGCTGACGCCCGCGCGCCAAGAGGGCGGCCCGGAGACGAGGCCGCCCGAACCTCCTCTATGTCATGCCCATGCAAAGAGAAAGGACCGAGATGTCTCCGATCCCCCGCAGGTCCCTGCTCAAGGCCGCCGCCGTGGCCGGTGCCGCCGCGCAGTTCAGCTGGGTGCTCGGCCGAGCCGACGCGGAAGCGGCTCCCCGCGCGGCGGCGGACGAAGGCCCCGTCGGCATCGGCTGGCTGGAGAAGGGCGGCCTCGGCGCCGCCCCCGGTTCCACCTTCGGCGTCCCGTGGCCCAAGGGCGCCCACCCCGCAGGCCAGAAGTTCGCCCTGGCCACCGCCGACGGCAAGGACGTCCCCGTACAGACCTGGACCACCGCCCACTGGCCGGACGGCTCGGTCAAGTGGACGGCGCACGCGGTGGGGCCGGCGGCGGCAGGCACCGAGAAGTTCACCCTCAAGGCCGGGGAACCCGCCGCACCGGACGAGAAGATCAAGGTCACCGAGACCCGCAGGGCCATCACCGTCGACACCGGCGTGATCAAGGCCGTCATCGCCAAGGACGGCGAGAAGCTCGTCGAGTCCGTCACCCGCGACGGCGTGAAGATCGCCACCGACGGGCGGCTCGTCCTCCTGCGCCAGGCGGACCTCGACGACGGCGACCACGGCGACGCCAAGTGGCAGCGGTTCGACGGCGAGATCAGCGGCGCGAAGACCGAGCAGGACGGCCCGGTGCGCGCCGTGGTCCGCATCGACGGCAAGCACCGCAAGGGAAGCCGCGGTTGGCTGCCCTTCAGCGTGCGCCTGTACTTCTACGCGGGCGCCGACTCCTTCCGCATGGTGCACACCATCACCTACGACGGCGACGCGGAGAAGGACTTCATCCGCGGCCTGGGGGTGCGCTTCAGCGTGCCGATGCGCGACGCGGCGTACGACCGGCACATCCGCATCGCGGGCGAGGGCGAGGGCTTCCTGACCGAGGCGGTCAAGGGCATCACGGGCCTGCGCCGCGACCCGGGCGCCGCGATCCGCACCGCGCAGGTCAAGGGCGAGAAGCTGCCGGACCCGGCGACCTGGGACCAGCGCGTCACCACGCGCCTCCAGTACATCCCGACGTGGGGCGACTACACCCTCTCCCAGCTCTCGGCCGACGGGTTCACCCTGCGCAAGCGGACCAAGCCGGGGCACACCTGGATCACGGCCGGAGGCGGCGGCCGGGCGAGCGGATTCGGGTACGTGGGCGGGGTCGGCGGCGGTTTCTCCTTCGGCCTCCGGGACTTCTGGGAGAAGCACCCCGCCCAGCTCGACATCCGGGGCGCCGCCGGTGACACGGCCGAGGTCACGCTCTGGCTCTGGTCGCCCGAGGCACAGCCGATGGACCTGCGCACGTACCACGACGGCATGGGGCAGGACACCTACCCCGAGCAGATCGAGGGCCTCAACATCACCTACGAGGACTACGAACCGGGCTTCGGCACCCCGTACGGCATCGCCCGCACCAGCGAGCTGATGTTCTGGGCCAACGCGGCAACGCCCTCCGCGGCCACCCTCGTCGGCCAGGCCGCCGCCGTGCGCACCCCGCCCCAGCTGGCCGCCGCCCCCGAGCACGTGACGAAGGCGGGCGTCTTCGGCGGGCTCTTCTCACCCGTCGACCGCTCCACGCCCGCGAAGGCGACGATCGAGGACCACCTCGACTTCCTCTTCACCTACTACAAGGACCAGGCCGAACAGCGCCGCTGGTACGGCTTCTGGGACTACGGCGACATCATGCACACCTACGACGAGGACCGGCACCATTGGCGGTACGACGTCGGCGGCTACGCCTGGGACAACTCCGAGCTCTCGCCCGACCTGTGGCTCTGGTACGCCTATCTGCGCTCGGGCCGCGCCGACATCTTCCGTTTCGCCGAGGCCATGACCCGCCACACCGGCGAGGTCGACTCCTACCACCTCGGCAAGTGGGCGGGCCTCGGCACCCGGCACGGCGTGCAGCACTTCGCGGACAGCGCCAAGCAGCAGCGGATCTCCACGGCCGTCTACCGCCGCCCCTACTACTTCCTCACCGCCGACGAGCGCGTCGGCGACCTGATGCACTCCCTGGTCGACTCCGACGAGACGTTCCTCGTCCTCGACCCCCTGCGCAAGATCCGCACCGAGCCCTACGAACCCGACCGCAACGCGCTGTCCATCGGCTTCGGCACCGACTGGAGCGGACTCGCCGCGGCCTGGCTCACCGAATGGGAACGCGGCGGCCCCAAGGCGGAGAAGGCCGAGGCCCGCCTTCGCTCCACCATGGAGACCATCGCCGCCCAGCCCAACGGCTTCGTCCAGGGCAGCGGCCTCTACGACCTGGACACCGGAAGGTTCGCGGTGGCCGCCGAGCCCGCCGTCAACGTCTCCCACCTCTCCGCGATGTTCGGCCTGGTAGAGATGTGCGCCGAACTCATCGACCTCGTCGACCAGCCGAAGTTCAAGGAGGCGTGGCTGGACTACTGCCGCTACTACAACGCGACCAAGGCCGAGCAGAAGGAGCGCTACGGCAAGGACTTCGGCAGCCTGCTGCTCTTCCAGGGGCACTCCCGCCAGGACGCCTACGCCGCCGCCCAGTCGAAGGACGAGAAGCTCGCGGCGCGCGCCTGGCGGAAGTTCCACGACAGTGACGGCTATACGAAGTCGATGAGCTGGGCAAAGACGGAGGTGGAGGGTCCCGCCGTGCTGGAGCCCGGCTACGAGAACCTGCGGATCAACACCAACGAGACCGCTCTCTTCGGGCTCGCCGCCATCCAGAACCTCGCCCTGGTCGGCGACGCGCTCCCCGGCTAGCCGCCGGACACCGTGAGGGAGTTGGTGGTGAAGTCGAGCCCTCCGGCCGAACCGCTGATCTCGTAGCCGAACTGCACGTCACCGATGGTCTCGTTGCCCATCCAGCCCTTGGTGTTCTTGATCCACTTGAGGATCGGGAGGATGTCGACGGTCCCGGCGGAGGAGTCGGAGGTGCGCAGGAAGGAGAAGACCTCGTTGGCGCCGTTGGTGCCCTTGTAGACCGCCCAGGTGTGGCCGCCCAGGCTGACGGTGCCCTGGGCGGTGCCGAGCGGGCCGACGTTCCCGTTGTAGTTGACCCAGAGCATGATCTCGTAGTCGTAGTCGGTGTCCCAGATGTCGTACGAGGAGTTGTAGTCGCCCGCGGCGGGGACCTTGACGTTGTACGAGCTCTGCAGCGAAGACAGCGAGTCGACCGGCTTGCCGATGACCTTCTTGGAGTTCGGGTAGGACTTGATGCCGCTGGTGTTCGGGTGGTCGGCGCGCACGCTCCACTTGGTGCCGGAGTCCGCCGATATGCACTGGCTGCCCGCGCCCGAGCCCCAGATGTTGTTGTAGAGGGTGTAGCCGCCCAGGCTGGTGTTGCCCCACTGGTCGCAGGAGCTCCAGACGGCGGCCTGGGCGGGGGCGGAGGCGAGGCCGAGCGCCGCGCCCGCCGCCAGGGCCGGGGCGAGCAAGAGGCGGGTCAGGGTGCGGCGGGTGTGTCGTGTCATGTGTCGTCTCCAGGGTGGGGGGAGAGCCGCGGGTCCGGGGCGGAACCGCGGTCGTCGTCGGTGGCGCGGCGCAGGACGGCCACACCGTGGCGGCCGAGGGTGATCGCGTCCTCGACCGCGCGGCCGGTCAGCAGGTCGAGGTGCCGGCCCGGCACGGGCACGGTCACCTCCTCGCGGCCGTGGTGCAGGAGGAACAGGAGATGGCCGCGGCGTACGGCCTCCACTGCGCGGGGGAGGCCTGCGAGCGGGGGCCGTACGCCTGCTTCGGTGGCCACGCGCGCGAGCAGGTCGCGCAGGGCCTCGGGCTCGGGGAGCGTGGACAGGTACCAGGCGCTGTCGCGACGCAGCAGGGCGGGAAGCCCGTCGAGCTCGCCGCCCCGGTAGGCGGCGACCGTCTCGGCGCTGTCGTCGGGCAGCAGTTCCTCCGACCAGAGGGTGCCGGTGAACGCCCCGCAGTCCACGCTCTCCCCGGCCTCCAGCGGCCACCATTCGTGGACGGTGCGGATGCCGAACAGCGCGCGAAGCCGCGCGTCCATGCCGCCGGGCCGTACCCGGTCGTCCGCGTCGGCCACGCCGGTGAGGAAGCCGCAGACGAGGGCGCCTCCGTCGCGTACGTATGTCAGGAGGTTGTCGATCGCGGCGTCGGTGAGGAGGTAGAGGTGCGGGACGACGACCAGGCGGTACGGGGTCAGGTCGTGCTCGGGGTGGGCGAAGTCGACGGGGGTGTTCGCCTCCCACAGGGCGCGGTGCCAGGCGCCGAGCACCTCCGTGTAGTCGACCAGGGAGGAGGGGCGGCCCTCCTGCCCGCTCGCCCACCAGGAGTCCCAGTCGTGCAGGACAGCCACCTCGGCCGTGACGCGCGTACCCACCACCTCGGGCCCCACCCGGGCCAGTTCGGCACCCAGCTCCTTGACCTCCTGGAAGGTGCGGCCGTGCTCGCCCGCGTGGCTCACCATCCCGGAGTGGAACTTCTCCGCGCCCTGCCGGGACTGGCGCCACTGGAAGTAGCAGACGGCGTCGGCGCCGCGCGCCACCGCCTGCCAGGACCAGAGGCGATTCAGGCCGCGTGGCTTGGGGTGGTTCACGCCGCGCCAGTTGACCGGTCCCGCCGCCTGCTCCATCAGCATCCACGGACCACCGCGCGCCTGAGAGCGCGTCATGTCCTGTACCAGCGCTCCCTGATGGGCGCCGAGCGGATTCTTGGGGTCGGGGTAGAGGTCGACGGAGACGACGTCCTCCTGCGTGGCCCACATCCACGCGTCCTGCCCCGACCACAGCGGCATGAAGTTGGTGGTGACCGGCAGGTGCGGGGTGTGTGCGGTGACGATGTCCCGCTCGGCGCGGTAGCAGTCGAGGAGGGCGTCGGACGTGAAGCGCTTGAAGTCCAGGACCTGGGTCGGGTTCTTCAGATAGTGGGCGCGGCGGGGTGGCAGGATCTCCGCCCAGGCGTCGTAGCCCTGTCCCCAGAAGGCGCTTCCCCAGGCCGTGTTGAGCGCGTCGAGCGAGGGGTATTTCGCCTGGAGCCAGCGGCGGAACGCGGCCGCCGCCTCGTCGCCCCAGTCGTAGGTGCAGTACTCGTTGTTGATGTGCCACATGGTGAGCGCGGGGTGGTGCGCGTACCGGGCCGCCAGGTCCTCGGTGATCGCGGCGGCGTACCTGCGGTAGACGGCGCTGGAGTGCGCGAAGTGCTGGCGCGACCCCCACCACTCCACCTGCCCGTTCTCGTCCCTCGGCAGCGTCTCGGGGTGCAGGCGGCCGAGCCAGGGCGGGGGAGCGGAGGTCGGTGTGGCGAGGACGACGCCGATGCCGTGCTCGTGCAGCAGCTCCATCAGCCGGTCCAGCCAGCCGAACTCCCGCACGCCCGGGCGCGGTTCGAGCCGCGCCCAGGAGAAGACGCCGACGGTGACGGAGTTGACCGCGGCCTCGCGCATCAGGCGTACGTCGTCGAGCCAGACCTCCTCGGGCCACTGCTCGGGGTTGTAGTCGCCGCCGAACAGGATCCGGCCGCGGGTGGCGTCGTCGAGGGAAGGCATCGGTGAGGTCAGCCCTTCACTGCGCCGGTGAGCATGCCCTGCTTGAAATGCCGCTGCACGAACGGCGACAGGACGGCGACCGGCAGGAGCGCGAGGACCATCACGGCCATCTGGATGGCGAGCGGTGACAGGTGACCCGTATTGATCGCCTGGGCCAGGCCCGTCGGCCTCTGCTGCTTGATCACGAGCTGCTGCATGACGTTCTGCAGGGGCATCATGTCCGGGTCGCTGAGATAGATCGACGCGTTGAACCACGCGCTCCAGTACCCCACCGCGTAGAAGAGGGTGATCACCGCGATCACCGCGCGGGACAGCGGCATGACGATCCGCCACAGGATGCGCAGGTCCCCGGCCCCGTCGATGCGGGCGCTCTCGATCAGTTCCTGTGCCGTGCCCATGAAGAAGGCCCGCAGGACGAGAATGTTGAAGACGTTCAGGGCGCTCGGCAGGATCAGTGACAGATAGGTGTCCGTGAGGCCGAGGCCCTGCACGACGAGATAGGTGGGGATGAGCCCGGCGCCGAAGAACATCGTGGCGACGATGACGAGCAGGATCGGGCGGTGCAGGACCGATCCCGGGCGCGAGAGTCCGTAGGCGCACAGGACGGACACCACCATGCTGAAGAGCGTGCCGACGACCGTGACACCCACGCTGACCAGCGTGGCACGCGACACCTGGCCGCCGCCGAGCAGCTCCTGGTAGTGCACGAAGGTGACGCCCCGGGGAATCACCACCAGACCGCCCGTCTCGGTGATCGTCTTCACCGAGGAGAGGCTGGTGACGACCACCACCCACACCGGGAAGAGGACGGCCAGACAGACCAGGGTCAGTGTGACGCCCTTGGTGGCGAGGCCGGCCCGGGTCGGGGGCTCCTCCCACACCGGGCGCAGGCCGGACCTGCTGCCCGGCTTGATGCCGAAGTTCAGCACGCTCATCGCTTGTACACCCCCTGCTCGCCCATGAGGTGGGCGGCCTTGTTGGCGCCGAGCACCATCAGGAGGCCGAAGACGCCCTTGACGATGCCGATGGCGGCGCCGTAGCCGAAGTTGCCGTTGTCCAGGCCGGTGTTCCACACATAGGTGTCGAGGACCTCGGAGGCCGAGGGGCCCACCGCGGTGCGCTGGAGCAGGATCTGCTCGAAGCCGACCGTCAGCGCGTTGCCGACCTGGAGCACGAGGAGCAGGGCCACCACCGGGCGCAGCGCGGGCAGCTGGATGTGCCACATGCGCCGCCAGCGGTTCGCGCCGTCCATCGCCGAGGCCTCGTACAGGTCGGGGCTGACGGCGGCGAGCGCGGCGAGGAAGACGATGACGCCCCAGCCCGCGTCCTTCCAGACCATCTCGAAGGTGACCAGGAACTTGAAGAGGCCCGGGTCGGTCATCAGGTCGAAGCCCTCGTGCCCGTGGTCCCGCAGGACCTGCGCGACGAGGCCTGCCCCGCCGAACATCTGCTGGAAGACCGTGATGACGAGGACCCAGGAGAAGAAGTGCGGCAGATAGAGGATCGCCTGGGCGACCGCCCGCACCCGGGGCCGCACGAAGCTGTTGATGAACAGCGCGAGCGCGATCGGCAGCGGGAAGAACAGCGTCAGCTGGATCGCGAAGATCGCGAGGGTGTTCCTGACCGCCTGCCAGAACAGCCGGTCATCGACCATGCGCTGGAAGTGCTCGACACCGACCCAGGGGCTCTGCGTCATCGCCTGGAACGCGTTGTCGGCGATGTAGGGGTCGTAGTCCTGGAAGGCGACGACGTTGCCGACCAGCGGGACGTAGTTGAAGACGAACAGGAGCAGCAGCGCGGGCAGCACCATCAGGAGCAGGACGCGGTCGCGGCGCAGCCGGTGCCGCAGGGGGACGCGGGGCGGTGCCTTCTTCTTCGGGGGCGGGGTTTCGGCGGGCGCGGCGGCCCCGGAGGGTGCCCGCCCGGGGGTGGTGTCGCGCGCGTGAGTGGTGCTCTGCGCCATGTCAGGACGCCGAGTCGCCGGTCTCGTCGAGCAGCTTCTTGTACCAGTCGCGCAGCTTGTCGCCGCCGCCCGACTTCCAGTCCGACGCCGCACGCTGCATGTCGGAGACCTTTTTGCGGCCCCGCACGATGTCCTTCTCCAGGTCCTCGAACTCGGCGTTCAGCTCGGTGTACCGGGTCGGTTCGATGATCATCATGCCGTGGAAGAGCGGCTTCCTCGTGTGCGCGCCCTGCCGCTGCTGCCACCCGACCATGCCCTCGGTGACGTCCGGCAGGTCGGGGTAGGCCACGAAGGGCGCGGGCGACGCCAGGTACTCGTACGTCGAGAAGACCTCGTTGTTGCCCTTGCCGTTCTTGGTGAGGACGCCGTCCTCGTACGTGTGGTGGACGCCCTCGACGCCGTACATGCGAAGGCGCTGCTCCTTGGAGCCGTAGGGCGCGGCCGTGTAGTTGGCGAGGGCGAGGATGTCGCGAACGGTCTTCTCGTCGGCCTTCTCACTGATGAACGTCCAAATGTCGGCCGGCGGACGCGCGTACAGCGTGGGCTCGCCGCCGTCGGCGGAGAAGTAGTCGAACGCCTCCATGCGGAACTTCTTGTTGTCCACGCGCTGCACGGCCGCCTTGCCGTACCAGTCGGAGAGGTCCTGGCAGTACATCCAGACCTTGCCCGCCGCGCACAGGTCGCCGATGCTGCCCGTCTCCGCCTTCGCGTCCGGGTGGACGAAGCCCGCCGAGTAGAGCTTGCGCGACCACTCCAGGGCTTCGAGGTACTCGTCGGTCTCGTAGCGGTTGACGAGCTTGCCGCCGACGCGCTTCCAGTAGTACGGCTTCTCGGGGAGCACTCCGAAGATGTTCCAGGCCGCCCAGCTCATGTCGCCGCACGCCCACACCTTGCTCTTGGGTGCGTTGAGCTGCTTGCACAGGTCGTAGAACTCCTGGGCGCTGGTGGGCGCTTCGAGTCCCTCCTTCTCGAAGAGGTCCGTGCGGTAGAACGGCGCGATGTTCGGAGTGGTGGCGGAGGGCATCGGCAGGCCGCGCAGCTTGCCGCCGAAGATGGAGCGCTGCCAGGCGCCGCTCGGGATCGCCGCGAGGTTCGGGTACTCCTTGACCTTGTCGCCGCTCAAGTACGGTCCGAGGTCGGCGAACTTGTTGGCGATGGCGCTCGGTATCTTGCCGGTCAGCTCCCAGCCGGGGATGACCACGGCGTCCGGAACACCGCTGGAAGCGAGGACGGCCCCCAGCTTCTGGCCGTACGTGTCGCCCTGCTGGTTCTGCCACTTGACGCGGACACCTGCTGCTTCGTCCATCGCCGTCCAGTAGGGGTTGCTCTGCTTGGGCACGTTCCCCCAGATCGGCGCCATGACGGTGAACTCGCCGCCCTTGCCCAGCTTCTTGGGCACCGACTCCTTCAGCCGGGAGGCGGGCAGGGCCTTGGTGAAGCCCGCCGCCGAGCCGTTCTTGGCGGGGATGTCCGGGCTCACGACCTCCGACGCGGTGTACGCGGGGAGCAGGTCCTTGAGCTTCTTCCCCGTCGTGGTGCCCTCGTTCTTCGACCCGCTGCCTCCGCAGGCGGTGAGCAGAGGAGCTCCGCCGGCCACCGCGAGCGCGGCGAGGCCCGAGGAGGCGAGGAAGGTTCTCCGGCTCGAACGAGAGCTGCTGGAGAGAGAGTTCGGCGTCATTGCGTCAACCCTTCGTGGCGCGTGCCCGGACACACGGCGGTCACCGCCGGTCGGCTTTCGAAGCGCTTCGATGTTGCAGCGAGGTTAAGTGAAGGCACGGCCCGTCACAAGAGCCGGTCCCGAATTCCTCGCAACCGTGCGCCAGTTGCACGACAGCCCAGGGTTAGGGGGTCGCGCGGTGACACGTGACCGTTGCCTTGACATCGGCTCGGACTGCACAGAGCATCGAAGCGCTTCGAAGAACGTCGAGGTGTACGCGAACGATTTGCCTCCTCCGTGCCCGCCGCTCGCCAAGGGGATCCGCACGTGACCGCAAGCCCGCCACCGCTCCGCGACCCGGAACCGCTGCCGTTCCACGACCCCGAACTGCCCCTGGTCCAGCGCGTGGACGACCTCCTGTCCCGGTTGACCACCGGCGAACGCATCGCGCTCCTGCACCAGTTCACGCCCGCCGTCGAGCGGCTCGGCATCGCCCCGTTCCGCACCGGCCAGGAGGCCCTGCACGGCGTCGCCTGGATGGGTCCCGCCACCGTCTTCCCGCAGGCGGTCGGCCTCGGCGCCACCTGGAACGACGACCTCGTACGCCGCGTCGGCGAGGCCGTCGCCACCGAGGCGCGAGCCATGCGCGCACGGGACGACCGCGTCGGCCTCAACCTCTGGGCGCCCACGGTCAACCTCCTGCGTCATCCGCTGTGGGGCAGGAACGAGGAGGGCTACTCGGAGGACCCCAGGCTCACCTCCGCCATCGCCGTCGCGTACACCCGGGGGCTGCGCGGCGACCATCCGCTCCACTGGCGCACCGCCCCCGTGCTCAAACACTGGCTGGCCCACAACAACGAGACACGCAGGGACACCTCGTCCGCGTCCGTGCGCCCGCGCGTCCTGCACGAGTACGACCTGCGGGCCTTCCGTACCGCCGTGGAGGCGGGTGCCGTGGCCGGGGTGATGCCCGCGTACAACCTGGTCAACGGCCGCCCCAACCACCTCTCGCCCTACCTCCGCGAGCATCTGCGCACCTGGACCGACCAGGAGCTGCTCGTCTGCTCCGACGCGGGCGCGCCCAGCAACCTCGTGGACTCCGAGAAGTACTTCGACACCCACGAGGAGGCGACCGCGGCGGCGCTCGTCGCGGGCGTGGACAGCTTCACCGACCACGGCACCGACGCGAGCCTCATCACCGGGCGCATCCAACGCGCCCTGGAACGAGGTTTGTTGACAGAGGCCGACATCGACACGGCGGTCCGCCGGCACCTGTCCGTCCGCTTCCGGCTCGGCGAGTTCGATCCCGGCCAGGGGCCGTACGCGGACCCGGCATCGCACGCCTTCGACACCCCCGGACACCGCGCGCTCGCCCAGGAAGCCGCCGAGCAGGCCGTCGTCCTGCTGAAGAACGACGGGCTGCTCCCGCTGGACGAAGGAACCCGGATCGCGGTCGTCGGACTCCTGGCCGACGAGTGCAAGACCGACTGGTACAGCGGCACCCTGATCCACCGCAGCACCCCCCTCGACGGAGTGCGCGAGCGGTTCGGCGCCGACCGCGTGACCTTCACCGAAGGCGCCGACCGGGTGCGCCTGAAGTGCCCGGCCGGATGGCTCCGCGTGCCGCACTCCGAGGAGGACGACCGGGAGCGGGCCGCCGAGATCGCCCTGGACCCGGCGCTGCTCGCGGGCCGCACCGATCTGCCGCCGCTCACCTGCGGCCCCGAGCCGACCGAGTTCGCCCTCGTCGACTGGGGAGGCGGCACATGGACGCTGCGCGCGCCCGGCGGCCGCTACCTGTCGGTCGCCGACGACGGCTTCGTGCGCGCGTCGGCGGACCAGCCCGGCGGCTGGGTCGTACAGGAGACATTCGCGCTGGTCGACCACGGGGACGGCTACCTCATCGCGCACACAGGGACGGGTGGGTACGTCTCTGTCGCCGCCGACGGCGTGAAGGTTGCCGACGAGCCCGAGGTCTTCACCGTGGAGTTCGTGGAGCGCGGCGAGGACGCCGTGGCCCGCGCCGCCGCCCAGGCCGACACGGTCCTCGTCCTCGCCGGGAACGACCCCCACATCAACGGCCGCGAGACCGAGGACCGCGCCACGCTCGCCCTGCCACCCCACCAGGACCGCCTCTGGCGCGCGGCCCGGGCCGCCAACCCCCGCACCGCGCTCGCCCTGGTCTCGGCCTACCCCTACGCGGTCACCGACGCCCAGAGCGAGCTGCCCGCACTGCTGTGGACCGCGCACGGCGGCCAGGCCGCGGGCACCGCGCTCGCCCGGGTGCTCGCGGGTGACGTGTCCCCGGCCGGACGCCTCCCGCAGACCTGGTACGCGGCCGACGCCGACCTGCCGGACCTGCTCGACTACGACGTCATCGGCTCCCGGCAGACCTACCTCTACTTCGACAAGACCCCTCTCTACCCCTTCGGGCACGGCCTGGGGTACTCCTCCTTCGCGTACGAGGACCTGGTGGCCGAGCGCGAAGGGGACTCGCTCCGCGTCGCGTTCACGCTCACCAACACCGGGCGCCTTCCCGCGGACGAGGTGGCCCAGGTCTACACCCGGGCGCCTCGGGAAGCCGCCGCGCTCTTCGACCTGCCGCACCGGCAGCTCGCCGCGCACCGCCGCGTCCACCTCGCGGCCGGCGCCTCCTGCCGCCTGGAGTTCCAACTGCCGCTGGCCGACGTGGCGTTCTGGGACGTGCGGCACGATCTCTGGGCCCTGGCACCTGGCGCGCACGAGATTCTCGCCGGGGCCTCCAGCGCCGACATCCGGCTCACCGGGACCGTGGACGTCGAAGGCGACCCGATCCCCGCGAGGCCGATGTGGCGGACCGGCGGCCTCCGGGCGAGCGGCTACGACGAACAGAACGGCACAGAGATCGTCGACCGAACCAGGACGGCAGGCGACTGCGTACGCCCCCTGGACGACGGGACAGGTGAACTGCTCTTCCGCGCCTGCGACTTCGGCGACGGCGTGAGCGGCGTGTCGGTCGAGGCCGCGGGCTCCGGAGCCGTCGACCTCATCTCGGGCAGCACCGCCACCACCGTCACCGTCCCGGCGACCGGCGGCATCTACGACTACGCCACCCTCACCTCCGGCTTCACCGCCTTCGGAGTACGCGATCTGCGCGTGCGGCTGCGCGGCCCCCTGCGGCTCGCCCGGCTCACCTTCACCACCACTGACCGGCCGAGGGAGACCGCATGAAGTTCACCGACGGCTTCTGGCTGATGCGTGACGGGGTGCGCGCCTCGTACGCGACCGACGTGCGCGACGTGCGGGCAGGGGAGGGGCGGTTCACCGCGTACGCCGCCGTCCACCGGGTCCGCGAGCGCGGCGACACCCTCAACACGCCGCTCGTCACCGTCGAATGCTTCTCGCCCGCCGAAGGCGTGATCGGCATCCGGACGACCCACCACGCGGGAAAGGCCGCCCCCGGACCGGAGTTCGGCCTCAACGCCACCGAAGGCACCGGACTCCTCAAGCGCGAGGGCACGGTCACCGAACTCACCAGCGGACCGCTCACCGTCCGCCTGGACAGCGACAAACCCTGGGGCCTCGAATTCCTCGACGCCGACAGGCAGCGGCTGACGGCCGTCGAGCGCAGAGGCACCGGCTTCGCCACCGCGCCCGACGGCAGCCACCACATGCTCGGCCAACTCACCCTGGGAGTCGGCGAGTACATCTACGGCCTCGGCGAACGCTTCACCCCCTACATCAAGAACGGCCAGAACGTCGACATCTGGCAGGCCGACGGCGGCACCAGCAGCGAGCAGGCCTACAAGAACATCCCCTTCCACCTCTCCTCGCGCGGCTACGGGGTCTTCGTCAACCACCCCGGCAAGGTCTCCTACGAGATCGGCTCCGAGTCCGTCGGCCAGGTCCAGTTCAGCGTCGAGGACCAGTCGATCGAGTACTACGTCATCGCCGGGCCCACCCCCAAGGACGTCCTGCGCCGCTACACCGCGCTGACCGGCCGCCCCGCGCTGCCGCCCGCCTGGTCCTTCGGCCTGTGGCTGACGACCTCCTTCTGCACCCCCTACGACGAGGAGACCGTCACGGCCTTCGTCGACGGCATGGCCGAGCGCGACATCCCGCTTGGCGTCTTCCACTTCGACTGCTTCTGGATGCGTGAGTACCAGTGGACGGACTTCCGCTGGGATCCGGAGGTCTTCCCCGACCCCGAGGGCATGCTGCGCAGGCTCCGCGAGCGCGGGCTCAAGGTCAGCATGTGGATCAACCCCTACATCGCGCAGAAGTCTGCGCTCTTCGCCGAGGCGGCCACCGAGGGGTACCTCGTACGCCGCTCGAACGGCGACATCTGGCAGTGGGACCTCTGGCAGCCCGGCATGGCGCTCGTGGACTTCACGAACCCGGCCGCACGCGAGTGGTACTCGGGCCACCTGCGCAACCTGCTCGACCAAGGAGTCGACAGCTTCAAGACGGACTTCGGCGAACGCGTCCCCACCGACGTCGTCTGGCACGACGGCTCGGACCCCGCACGCATGCACAACTACTACGCGCAGCTCTACAACAGCACGGTCTTCGAACTGCTGGAGAAGGAGCGCGGCCCGGGTGAGGCGGTGCTCTTCGCCCGCTCGGCAACGGCCGGCGGCCAGCAGTTCCCCGTCCACTGGGGCGGCGACTGCTTCGCCTCGCTGGGCGCGATGGCCGAGTCGCTGCGCGGCGGCCTGTCCCTCTCACTCTCCGGCTTCGGCTTCTGGAGCCACGACATCGGCGGCTTCGAGGGCACCCCGGACCCGGCGGTCTTCAAACGCTGGCTCGCCTTCGGGCTGCTCTCCTCGCACAGCCGCCTGCACGGCAACGTCTCCTACCGGGTGCCGTGGGCGTTCGGTGACGAAGCGGTCGAGGTGGCCCGCAAGTTCACGCGGCTCAAGCACCGCCTCATGCCGTACCTGTACGGAACCGCCGTCGAGGCCCACCGCACGGGCGTCCCCGTCATGCGTCCGATGCTCCTGGAGTTCCCGGCCGACCCCTCCTGCCGCACCCTGGACCGCCAGTACATGCTCGGCCC
Source organism: Streptomyces sp. NPDC050147 (assembly GCF_040660195.1). Lineage (NCBI taxonomy): Bacteria > Bacillati > Actinomycetota > Actinomycetes > Kitasatosporales > Streptomycetaceae > Streptomyces > Streptomyces sp. NPDC050147. The sequence continues at coordinate 51,601 of NZ_JBFALJ010000003.1, forward strand.
CGACCTCCTGGTCGCCCCCGTCTTCACCGCCGAGGGGGACGTCGAATTCTACCTGCCCGAGGGCACCTGGACCCATCTCCTGACCGGCGAGAGGGTCCAGGGCCCGGGCTGGCGCCGGGAGACCCACGGTTTCGACAGCCTCCCCCTGTACGTGCGTCCCGGTGCGCTGCTTCCCCTGGGCGCCGACGAGCAGCGCGCCGACGGTGACTGGCTGCGGGACCTCACGCTCCTGGTCACCCCGGACACGGAGAACGGCACCGAGATCACCATTCCCGACCTGGAGGGGCGGCCCGCGGCCGTCTTTTGCGCGGTACGGGACGGCGACGAGGTCCGAGTGACCGCGGAGGGGACCACACGGCCCTTCGAGGTGCGGACGGCGGCGGATTGGCCGGAACAACAGCGGCAACCTTTTGGCGGGCGGCGGCGACAAGGACATGCAAGCTGTCCACCACCGAAGGAATGATTCGGGAACATGACCCCACGAGCGACCAAGCGCGTCCGTCATCGCCGAGGTCTCACCAAGCGCCGCGCCGTAGTCGGCGGCATCGCCGCGCTCGGCATGACCGGCGCCGCTCTCGTCACCAGCACCATGATGTCGACCGCGGGTGCGGCCACCGCCTGGCCCGGGGCCAAGGGCGAGAAGCCGACGTCCAAGACCATCGAGGTCTCCGGCACCTACGACGGCGGCCTCAAGCGCCACTACGGCACCGGCGACCTGGGCGGCGACGGCCAGGACGAGGGCCAGGACCCGGTCTTCAAGCTGAAGGACGGCGCGGTCCTCAAGAACGTCATCCTCGGCTCCCCGGCCGCGGACGGCGTCCACTGCCAGGGCAGCTGCACGCTGCAGAACGTGTGGTGGGAGGACGTCGGCGAGGACGCGGCCACGTTCAAGGGGACGTCGGCGGGCTCGACGTACACCGTCTACGGCGGCGGCGCGAAGAAGGCCGACGACAAGGTCTTCCAGTTCAACGGCGCGGGCAAGCTCGTCGTGACGAAGTTCCAGGTCTCCGACTTCGGCAAACTGGTGCGCGCCTGCGGCAACTGCTCCAAGCAGTACCAGCGGAACATCATCGTGAACGACGTCGACATCACCGCCCCCGGCAAGTCGATCGTCGGCATCAACACCAACTACGGTGACACGGCCGCGCTGCGCAACATCCGCATCCACGGCGACGGCAACAAGAAGATCGCCACCTGCGACCGCTTCACCGGCAACAACACCGGTGCCGAGCCGCGCAAGACGGGCACGGGCCCCGACGGCAAGTACTGCAAGTTCACTGCCGCGGACATCAGCTACAAGTAGCGGCACACACCACTGCGGCACGGCCACCCCCCGGCCGTGCCGCAGTGCTGTTTCAGCTGCCCAGCAGCCGGTCGTACTCGGCCTGCGTCACCGGCAGGACCGTGCCGTGCCGGGCGCCCGGTGGCAGGACGGCGTTCTTCGTCTGCGTCCACTCGCCCGACGCGAGGTCCTGCGTCTCGAAGAGGACGTAACCCCGCCCGCCGAACTCGTCGATGAGCATGTACCACGTGTCCCCGGTGTTGGACCTGAACACCGCGGGCCCCTCGCCCCGGTCGATCACACCCTTCCCGATGCAGTCGGCCACGAAGGCGTACGACGTGTCCGTCAGCTTCCTCGACTTCTCCGCGGTGATGAACTTCGAGCAGGGAGTGCCCGAAGCCGGGTCCCGCTCGTCCTTGGTGAAGCGGTAGTAGTCGCGGCCGTCCTTCACCACGGTGGAGTCGATCACCGAGTAGCCCGGATCGTTCCAGACCTTGGGCTCGCTGAAGGTGCGGAAGTCCTTCGTCGTCGCGTACAGCATCTTGTTGTACGTCGAGCCGGTGTGGTCCGGATCGTCGGCGCCGTAGACCTTGGAGGCCCAGAAGACGACGTACGACTTCAGCTTCTTGTCGTAGTACGCCTCCGGGGCCCAGGTGTTGCCCGCCGTGTCCGGGGCGACCTTCACCAGGCGCTGGTCGGTCCAGTGGACCAGGTCGGTCGACTCCCACACCATGATGGACTTGCTGCCGGTGCGCTGGACCTGGTCCCAGCTGCCGCCACTGCCGCCGTGCATCCGCAGGTCGGTGGCGATCTGGTAGAACTTGTCGCCCTTCGGGGAGCGGATGATGAACGGGTCGCGCAGCCCCTTGGTGCCGAGCTGCGAGGTCAGCACCGGCTTTCCGTCGTTCAACTCCCGGTACTGGGTCGGGTCGTTCCCTCGGCTGAGAGCCATGCGGATCTGCTCGCCGTCCGCTGTGCCCTCGCCGGTGAAGTAGCTGAAGAGGTAGCCCGCGTACTTCTGCTTGGCATGGGCCGGCTCGGCATGGGCCGGCTCCGCGTGCGCGGGAGTCGCGAGCAGACCGGCCATCAGGGCAAGGAGCGGGAACAGAATTTTTGCCCGCACGGCTCAGCGCGCCGAAAAGCTGTGGACCGTGCTCGACCGGTAGGTCTGGCCGGGCCGCAGCACCGTCGAGGGGAACTTCGGCTGGTTGGGGGAGTCCGGGAAGTGCTGGGTCTCCAGGCACAGGCCGTCACCCTGCCGGTAGGTGCGCCCCGAAGGCCCGGTGAGGGTGCCGTCCAGGAAGTTCCCGGAGTAGAACTGCACGCCCGGCTCGGTGGTGGCGATCTTCATGGAGCGGCCCGACTCCGGGTCACGCAGCGTCGCGAAGTGTTCGGGGTGCTTGGTGATGCCCTTGTCCAGGACCCAGTTGTGGTCGAAGCCCTTGGCGGTCACCAACTGCTCGTGCGAGACCCTGATGTCCTCGCCGACGGTCTTGGCGCGCCGGAAGTCGAACGGAGTGCCCGCCACCTTCGCAAGCTCGCCTGTTGGGATGAGACCGGAGTCCGTGGGCGTGAACCGGGAAGCGGCCAGGCTCAGTTCGTGGTCGTAGATGCCGCCGCTGCCCTCGCCCGCGAGGTTGTAGTACGTGTGGTTCGTCAGGTTCACCACGGTGGCCTTGTCCGTGGTCGCCGCGTAGTCGATGCGCCAGTCGCCGCGCGCGGTGAGGGTGTACGTCACGGTCACCCGCAGCGTGCCGGGGTAGCCCATCTCCCCGTCGACGCTCGTGTAGTGCATACGCAGGCCTACGCCGGAGGAGTCCGTGAACGGCTCCACGTCCCACACCCGCGTGTCGAAACCCTTGGCCCCGCCGTGCAAACTGTTCTCGCCGTCGTTCACGGAGAGCTGATGGGTCTTGCCGTCAAGCGTGAAGCGGCCCTTGGCGATGCGGTTGCCGTAGCGGCCGATCGTCGCGCCGAAGAACGTGGTTCCGGCGACGTACGCCTCGATGGTGTCGTACCCGAGGGAGACGTTGGTGTACCGGCCGCGGCGGTCCGGCAGTTCGAGGGACTGCACGATGCCGCCGTACGAAAGCACCTTCATGCGGGTGCCGCCGTTGGCCAGTGACCAGCGGTACACCTTGGTGCCGTCGGCGAGCTTGCCGAAGAGTTCCTTCACGGGCTTCTTGCCTTCCGCGGCGTACGAGGTGCCCGCGACGGCGGCGGTGAGGCCGACGGCGGCAGCCGAGGCGAGGACGGTGCGTCTGCTCGTTTCCATGTGCGGCTCCTATAAGGGAAGTTGACCGGGAGGGTGGTGCTAACGACCGACCTTGCGTTTGTTCCATACGTCGAACCCGACGGCGGCCAGCAGGACGAGACCCTTGATGACCTGCTGGTAGTCGGTGCCGATGTTGACCAGGGACATGCCGTTGTTCAGGACACCGAGTACCAGGCCGCCGATCACGGCGCCCATCACCGTGCCGACGCCGCCGCTCATCGACGCGCCGCCGATGAACGCGGCCGCGATCGCCTCGAGTTCGAAGTTCAGGCCCGCCTGCGGAGTGCCCGCGTTCAGGCGCGCCGCGTACACACAGCCCGCGAGCGCGGCGAGGACGCCCATGTTGACGAAGATCAGGAAGGTGACGCGCTTGTCCTTGACGCCGGACAGCTTCGCCGCCGCCTTGTTGCCGCCGAGGGCGTACACGTGGCGCCCGACGACCGCGTTGCGCATCACGTAACCGAGGGCGATCAGGAGGCCGCACATGATGAGCAGCACGACGGGTACGCCGTGGAAGCTCGCCAGGGTCAGCGTGAAGGCGATGACCGCGGCGCTGATCGCCACCAGCTTGGTCACCCACAGGCTCGTCGGCGTCACGTCGAGGTCGTAGGCGAGCTGCTGCTTGCGGCTGCGCCATTCGCGGAAGAGCAGGAAGGCGACCGTCACGAATCCGAGGACCAGCGTCGGGTTGTGGTACTGCGTGTACGGGCCCATCTCGGGGATGAACCCCTTGGCGATGTTCTGGAAGCCCTCGGGGAACGGCGAGAGCGACTGGCCCTCGAGGACGATCTGCGTGAGACCGCGGAAGAGCAGCATGCCGGCCAGCGTCACGATGAACGACGGGATACCGACGTACGCGATGAAGAAGCCCTGCCACGCTCCCGCCACCGCGCCGATGAGCAGCGAGAGGACGAGCGCGAGCACCCAGGGCATGTCGTGTTTGACCATCATCACCGCCGACATGGCGCCGACGAAGGCGACGAGGGAGCCGACGGACAGGTCGATGTGGCCGGCGATGATGACGATCATCATGCCGATGGCCAGGATGAGGATGTAGCCGTTCTGCTGGATCAGGTTGGACACGTTGTTCGGCAGGAGCAGCGTGCCGTCGGTCCAGATCTGGAACAGGATGACGATGAAGGCCAGGGCGACGAGCATGCCGTACTGGCGCATGTTGGAGCGCACGCTCCGCAGGAGCAGAGCACCGGCGGAATCCTTGGCGGGCGGCGTGGACGAGGTGTCGCGTGGCGGCGTGGTCGTGGTGGTCATGGCGGATGCCTCAGCTTCTGTTCTTGGTCATGTGGCGCATCAGGAGTTCCTGGGTGGCGTCCGCGCGGTCGACCTCACCGGTCAGCCTGCCCTCGGCCATCGTGTAGATCCGGTCGCACATCCCGAGCAGCTCGGGCAGTTCGGAGGAGATGAAGAGCACCGCCTTGCCCGAGGCCGCCAGCTTGTCGATGACGGTGTAGATCTCGAACTTGGCGCCGATGTCGATGCCGCGCGTCGGCTCGTCGAGAATCAGCACCTCGGGGTCGGCGTGGATCCACTTGCTCAGGACGACCTTCTGCTGATTGCCGCCGGAGAGCCGCCCCACCTGCTCGAAGACGGTGGGAGCCTTGATGTTCATCGACTTGCGGTAGCGCTCGGAGACGGAGCGTTCGTGGTGCTCGTCGACGAAGCCGTCCTTGCGCCGCATGCCCGGCAGCGAGGCCAGGGAGATGTTGCGGTTGATGTTGTCGATGAGGTTCAGGCCGTACTGCTTGCGGTCCTCGGTGACGTACGCGATCCCGGCGTCGACCGCGGCGGGCACGGTCTTCGTCATGACCTCGCGCCCGCCCACGGCGACCGTGCCGGCGACGTAGTGACCGTAGGAACGCCCGAAGACGGACATCGCGAGCTCTGTGCGGCCCGCGCCCATCAGGCCCGCGATGCCGACGATCTCGCCGCGCCGCACGGTCAGCGACACGTCGTCGACGACCTTGCGCTGGTGGTCGACCGGATGCCGCACCGTCCAGCCGTTCACGGACAGCGCGAGGGATCCCGCGTCCTCGCCCTCGTAGGGTGTGCGGTCGGGGAAGCGGTGGTCGAGGTCGCGGCCGACCATGCCGCGGATGATGCGGTCCTCCGACAACTGCTGCTCGGACGACGGGGTCTCACGGACCGTCAGGGTCTCGATGGTCCGCCCGTCGCGCAGGATCGTCACCGAGTCGGCGATGGCCCGGATCTCGTTCAGCTTGTGCGAGATGATGATGCAGGCGATGCCCTGCTCGCGCAGCTCCAGGATGAGGTCGAGCAGCTTGGCGCTGTCCTCGTCGTTCAGCGCGGCCGTCGGCTCGTCCAGGATCAGCAGCTTCACCTCCTTCGACAGGGCCTTGGCGATCTCCACGAGCTGCTGCTTGCCCACTCCGATGTCGGCCACCGGGGTCTGCGGCTTCTCGTTCAGGCCGACCCGCTTGAGCAGCGCGCTCGCCCTGCGCAGCGTGTCGTTCCAGTCGATGAAGCCCCGGGTGCTCTGTTCATTGCCGAGGAAGATGTTCTCGGCGATGGACAGATACGGGACAAGCGCCAGCTCCTGATGAATGATCACGATGCCGTGCTTCTCGCTGGCACGGATGTCCTTGAAGGCCATCCGCTCGCCCTCGAAGTGGATCTCACCGTCGTAACTGCCGTGCTCGTGAACGCCGCTGAGGACCTTCATCAGCGTCGACTTGCCCGCGCCGTTCTCGCCGCAGATCGCGTGGATCTCCCCGGCGCCCACGGTCAGGTTCACGTCGGAGAGCGCCTTGACGCCGGGGAACGTCTTGGTGATGCCGCGCATCTCCAGTACGGGCGCGCTCACTTGAGCTGTCCAGCCTTGAAGTAACCCTCGTCCACAAGGAGGTGGGTGTTGGACTTGTCGATGCTGACCGGGTCGAGGAGGAAGGACGGCACGGTCTTCTTGCCGTTGTTGTAGTCCTTGGTGTTGTTGACCTTCGGCTTCTTGTCGTTCAGGACCGCGTCGCCCATGGACACCGTCTGCGCCGCCAGCTTGCGGGTGTCCTTGAACACCGTCTGCGTCTGCTCGCCGCGGATGATGGACTTCACCGACGCCAGCTCCGCGTCCTGTCCGGTGATCACCGGCAGGGGCTGGCTCTTGGAGCCGTACCCCGCGCTCTTCAGGGCGGAGATGATGCCGATCGAGATCCCGTCGTACGGCGAAAGAACCGCGTCGACCTTCGCGGAGCCGTAGTTCTTGCTGATCAGGTCGTCCATGCGCTTCTGCGCGGTGCCGCCGTCCCAGCGCAGCGTCGTGGCCTGGTTCATCTCCGTCTGCTTGCTGCGGACGACGAGCTGGCCGCTCTTGAAGTACGGCTGGAGCACCTTCATGGCGCCGTTCCAGAAGTACTTGGTGTTGTTGTCGTCCGGCGAGCCCGCGAACAGCTCGATGTTCTTCGGGTCGCCGCCCTTCTCGGGCTTGCCCAGCTTCAGCTTCTTGACGATGTACTGGGCTTCCAGGCGGCCGACGCGTTCGTTGTCGAACGACGCGTAGTAGTCGACGTGCTCCGTGCCGAGGATGAGACGGTCGTACGAGATCACGGGGATGCCCGCGTCGTTCGCGCGCTGCAGGACCTCGGTGAGCGCGGAGCCGTCGATGGCGGCGACCACCAGGAGGCTGCGCCCCTTGGTGATCATGTTCTCCAGCTGGGCGATCTGGTTCTCGACCTTGTCGTCGCCGTACTGGAGGTCAGTCTTGTACCCGGCCTTCTGGAACTGCTTGGCCATGTTGTTGCCGTCGGCGATCCACCGCTCGGAAGCCTTGGTCGGCATCGCGAGTCCGATCGTGCTGCCCTTGCCCTCGTCCGGCTGGTAGCGGCTGCCGCCCCGGGCCTCCTGGCCGCAGGCGGTCAGCGAGCCCAGGAGCACGGCGGTGGCCACGGCGGCGGTGAGACGCGCTTTTCTGGATATGGATACGCGGGTGCTCATGGATCAGTTCCCTTCCGGGACGGGGAAACGCTGGAGCTCTCCGGGCAGGCGTGAGCCGAGCGGAGACATGCCGCCGTCCGCGCCGTGCCGGGCGAGCAGGTCGAGGGCGAGACGGCCACGACGGACCCGCTCGCGGGCGGTGTCCAGGGTGCGGTCGCGCAGGTGGGCACCGTAGGGGTAGATGCCGGGGGACTTGCTCAGGCCGAACTTGAGGTAGAGCGGTGCGCCGCGCCGGATCAGCTCGGCGGCCTCGTACATCCGGACGTAGCCGCCGAGGTCGTCGGGCGCCTCGACGTACAGGTCCATCGGGGCGCGGCTGGCCCGGCGGATCTCCGTGAAGTGGTCCAGGGTGAGGTCGGAGGGGACGTTGAGGGAGTCGGCGCCGAGCCGCTCGTAGACCGCGTACGAGGCCGGGTTGACCGGGCCGATCAGGGCCGAGACCTTGAACGTCGTGTCAGCGGGGAGCACGCCGGCCACCCGCAGCCGGTGCAGCGTCCACAGCACGCCCTCGTCGGCGACGAGCAGGCAGCGCACCCCCAGCTCCGTCGCCCGCACGGCGTCCTCGACGCACCCGGCCAGCGCGTCGTGGCCGCGCGAGCGAAGCCCCGGGCCGCCGGAGTCGGTACGGGTCGCGGCGCCGATGTCCCAGGTGCCGCGCGGTCCGGTGAACAGGCAGAGCTCGATGTCCCGTCCGGCGCAGGCCTCAACCATCTCGGTGATCTCGTCGTCGGAGAGCATCCAGATGCCGCTGCCCTGGCTGATCCGGTGGATCGGCACATCGAGCCGCGAGCTCTCCTTGAGGACGACGGCCAGCGCCTCGGGCCCCTCCACGGAGGGGATCTCGGTGCGCCAGGTGCCACCGTCGGGGAAGGCGTGCGGGGACGCGTCGGCCGGGTCGATGGCGGGTACGGGGTGCCCGATGCGGGCGAGGGCGTCGACGCCGGGGCGGCGAGGTGCTGACGGGCTGGTCACGGGGCTCCCATAGGCAGTGAATGCTGCTGTGTTCGATATTTCGTACGTCGGTCGGTTCGCTGGGTGTACGGCGGTACGAGGGGGTGTGCGGGGCGCGCGTCACCGCGTACCGCCGTACGTCTCAGGGGGTGCCTCAAGGGCGTCTCAGGGGCGCAGGAGCACCTTCCCGGTCTTCGGGTCGCCGCCGCCGACCAGTGCCACCGCATCGCCGAACTGCTCGAGCGGGAACTCGTGCGTGATGAGCGGCGCCGGGTCGAGCAGGCCGAGCCCGAAGGCGCGGACCGCTTCCGACCAGGCCGAGGACGGCGCGCCGAAGACGCTGCGCACCTCCAGCTGGCTCAGCGAGAGGTGCACCGGATCGATGCCCACGGCGCCGGGCGTGAACATCCCGGTCAGCACCACCCGGCCGCCCCTGCGCGCGAGGAGACAGGACGACGCGGCGGTGCCCGGCGCCCCCGCGGTCTCCACCACCAGGTCGAAGCGGCCGTCGTACGCCTCGGCTTCGGCGGGCGTGAGACTCTCGCTCGCCCCGAAGTCCAACGCCTGGCGGCCGCGCTCGGCCCGCGGGTCGATCACGACGAGCTCGCCGGGCGACGAGGCGGCGAGCAACTGCACCGCCAGCATGCCGAGGGTGCCCGCGCCGACCACCGCGATCCGCTCGCCGGGCCTCGGCCGTCCCGCCCGCACCGCGCCGGCGATCACCGCGGCGGGTTCGAGCAGGGCGGCGGCTGCCAGGTCGGCGTCCGCGTGCAGGAGGTGCAACAGCCGGGCGGGGACGGCCACGTGGTCGGCGAAGGCGCCGGGTTCGGTGAAGCCGGTCTCCGCGTACCCGCCGCCGCACAGGCTCGTCTCGCCCTCGCGGCAGCGCTCGCAGGTGCCGCAGGCCCGGAACCCCTCGGCGACGACCTTCCGCCCGGTGAGCGCCGGGTCGACGCCCTCGCCGGTGGCCTCGACGGTGCCGGACCACTCGTGCCCGGGGATCACGGGATAGCGCACATAGGCGGGGTCCCGGTGACCGTCGAACACCTCGCGGTCGCTCATGCAGATCCCGGCGGCGGCCACCCGGACCAGCACCTCGCCGGGTCCCGGCTCGGGCCGCGCGCCGACCGTGAGCCGGTGCGAGCCCGGCCGGTCGACGACGATCGCGCGCGAGGACGCGGCGGGTGCCGTGCTCACTCCCCGGCCGCCTTGGGGGCGCGCTTCTCCCAGCCCTCGGCCCACAGGTCGAACCGCGCCTGCTGCTGCGGGAACTCGGCCGCCGCGTCCGTGTCGAGCTCGACGCCGAGGCCCGGCTCGTGCGACACCTCGAAGTAGCCGTCGACCACCTGGGGCGCGCCCTTGACCACCTTCTTGATCTCCGCGTCCGCGAAGTCGTTGAAGTGCTCCAGGATCTTGAAGTTGGGCGTACAGGCGGCGACTTGGAGCGATGCCGCCGTCAGGACCGAGCCGCCGACGTTGTGCGGAGCGACCAGCATGTAGTGCGTCTCCGCGGTCGCCGCCAGCTTGCGGGTCTCCAGGATGCCTCCGATGTGGCCGACGTCCGGCTGGATGATGTCGGCGGCCTGCGACTCGAAGAGCTCGCGGAACTCGATCCGGTCATGGATGCGTTCACCGGTGGCGATCGGCATGTCCACCTTGGCGGCGACCTTCTCCAGTGCCTTGAGGTTCTCCGGCGGCACCGGCTCCTCCAGCCAGGCGGGCTTGAACGGCGCGAGGTCCTTGGCGAGGCGCACCGCCGTTGACGGGCTGAAGCGGCCGTGCATCTCCAGCATCAGCTCGGCGTCCGGGCCGATCGCGTCGCGCACCGCCTCGATCAGTGAGACCGCGTAGGACGTGCCCGCCTGGTCCAGCTCGAAGTGCCCGGTCCCGAACGGGTCGATCTTCAGGGCGCGGTAGCCGCGCTCCATCACGGCCCGAGCGGCCTTGTGGTACGCCTCCGGAGTGCGCTCGGTGGTGTACCAGCCGTTCGCGTACGCCTTGACCTTGTCGGTCACCTTCCCGCCGAGGAGCTGCCAGACGGGCACGCCGAGGGCCTTGCCCTTGATGTCCCAGCAGGCCATCTCCACACAGGCGATGCCCGACATGACGATCTCGCCGGCCCGGCCGTAGTCGCCGTACTTCATCCGCCGCACGAGATCCTCGACCGCGAACGGATCGGACCCCACGATGTGGTTGGCCGCCGCCTCGCGGAGGTAGCCGAGCAGCGCGTCGGTGTGGCCGAGCATGCGCGTTTCGCCGACGCCGGTGAGGCCTTCGTCGGTGTGGACCTGGACGTAGGTGAGATTGCGCCACGGCGTTCCCACCACGTGCGTGCTGATTCCCGTAATACGCAAGGCAGTTGCCCCTTGGTTGTTCGGTATTTCGTCACACGTTCGAAATGTTGGCGTGACCGTATTCATGCAGGCGGCAGGGTGTCAATGGGTCGCGCGAAACGGTCTTGGGTCGACAGGTGTCCCTCGGACCGTTGCGCGCCGAACGTCACTGTGCCTAGCCTGTGTTCGTCATATCGATCGTTGACCGAAGTTTCGGACGCTTCTGCAAGCCTGACGTGGACGCGATTTCGGACGCACGGGGTGGGAGGCCAGCCATGGGACGACTCGTTCCCGCGGTGACCAGGGCGCTGGACATACTGGAACTTTTCCTGGAGGGCGACGGGACACTGTCCGCCCCCGAGGTCACCCGCAGACTCCAACTGCCGCGAACCACGGTGCACGAACTGCTCACCACCCTCGCCGCCCGCTCGTACCTTGTCCAGATACCGGATCAGACCGGTCGCTACCGCCTCGGAGTCCGCGCCTACCAGCTCGGCAGTCGGTACGCCGAACAGCTCGACCTCGCCGCCGAGGGACAGCAGGTGGCCCGCGAGGTCGCCGAGACGTGCGACGAGACGGTGCATGTGGCGGTCCTGGAGGACACGGACGTCATCTACATCGCCAAGGTGGACTCGACGCACGCCGTGCGCATGGTCTCCGCGGCGGGCCGCAAACTGCCCGCCCACTGCACGTCGGTCGGCAAGATGCTGCTCGCCTCACTGCCCCCGGCAGAGCTGGAGTCCCGCATCGCGGGGCGGGAGCTGGTGGCGATGACCCAGAACAGCATCACGGAGCCGGACGCGCTGCTCGCCGCGCTCGCCGACATCCGCGAGCGCGGTGTCGCGGCCGAACACCGGGAGTCGAACCCTGACGTCAGCTGCGTGGCCGCCCCGGTCCGCGACAGCGCGGGCCGCGTCGTCGCGGCCCTGTCCATCTCCGTGCCGATGATCCGCTGGAGCGAGCAGCGCGAGCAGGAGCTCGCCGATCTCGCGGCCAAGGGCGCGGGCAACCTCTCGGAGCGCCTGGGTCACCGACGCTAGATCTTCGACTCCAGGTCGAGCAGCCGCCGCTTGGCCTCCAGGCCCCCCGCGTACCCGGTCAGCGAGCCGTCCGCGCCGATGACCCGGTGGCAGGGGCGGACGACGAGCAGCGGGTTGCGCCCGATCGCCGTACCGAGGGCGCGGACCGCGACACGGGAGAGGCCGAGCTGTGCGGCGAGCTTCCCGTACGTGGTGGTCGTGCCGTACGGGAGAGCGTCGAGAGCCTGCCAGACCCGCTGCTGGAAGTCGGTGCCGACCCCGCGCGCGTACTCGATGTCGAAGCGCTGACGCGTCCCGTCGAAGTACGCGCGCAGCTGCCCGGCGATCACGCTGAAGGCCTCGTCGTCGCGCACCCACCCGTCCTGGACGACGACGCCGCCCTTCTGCCCCGGCAGGGAGAGCGAGGCCAGTGCGGTGCCGCCGTTCGCGGTGGCCGACTCCTCGCCGACCAGCAGCAGCTCGCCCAGCGGGCTGCCGACGGTCGTGCAGACGGCCTTGGCCATGACCTTGGTCATCAGATGCTCCCTTTCTCCGCCCCGGCGCGCTCCCCGGTGACGACCACAAGTCTGCGGGGCGCGAGGGCGTGCGGCTGGCGGAATTCGGACGTGGCGCCCGCCACGTCTTTATGCAACTAGTTGCACAAGGGGTCGGTGTCCTCTAGAACTGTCCTGACGACACACCCCGTACGGAGGCCCCGCATGAGCCGCTACCCGAACCTGCTGAACCCACTGGACCTGGGCTTCACCACCCTGCCCAACCGGGTCCTGATGGGGTCCATGCACGTGGGCCTCGAAGAGGCGCCGGACGGCTTCCGGCGGATGGCGGAGTTCTACGCGACCCGTGCGCGCGGCGGTGTCGGCCTCATCGTCACCGGCGGCATCGCTCCGAACGAACTCGGCCGCCCCTGGGACGGCGGTGCCAAGCTGACCACGGAGGCCGAGGCCAAGGAGCACGCGGGCATCACGGCCGCCGTGCATGCCGAGGGCGGCAAGATCGCCATGCAGATCCTGCACTTCGGGCGGTACGCCTACCACGAGGGACTCGTCGCGCCGAGCGCGATCAAGGCGCCGATCAGCCCCTTTGTGCCGCGCGCCCTTGAGGACGACGAGGTCGAGCAGACCATCGAGGACTTCGTGCGCGCCGCCGAGCTCGCCAAGCTCGCGGGCTACGACGGCGTCGAGGTCATGGGCTCCGAGGGCTACCTGATCAACGAGTTCATCGCGGCCCCCACCAACCAGCGCGAGGACCGCTGGGGCGGCGCCTACGAGAACCGCATCCGCTTCCCCGTCGAGATCGTACGGCGCATACGCGAGCGGGTCGGCGCGGACTTCATCATCATCTACCGCCTCTCCATGCTGGACCTCGTCCCCGGCGGCTCGACCCTCGAAGAGGTCGTCCACCTCGCCAAGGAGATCGAGGCCGCGGGCGCCACGATCATCAACACCGGCATCGGCTGGCACGAGGCACGCATCCCCACCATCGCGACCTCCGTACCGCGCGGCGCGTACACCTTCGTCACGAAGAAGGTCATGGGCGAGGTCTCCGTGCCGCTCGTCACCACCAACCGCATCAACACCCCGGAGATCGCCGAGCAGCTGCTCGCAGACGGCGCCGCCGACATGGTGTCCCTGGCCCGCCCGCTCCTCGCCGACCCGGACTTCGTCGCCAAGGCGAAGGCCGAGCGGTCCGACGCCATCAACACCTGCATCGGCTGCAACCAGGCCTGCCTGGACCACACCTTCAACCTGCAGATCACCTCCTGCCTGGTGAACCCGCGCGCCTGCCACGAGACGGAACTCGTCCTCGCGCCGACCCGCCACAAGAAGCGCGTCGCGGTCGTCGGCGCGGGCCCGGCAGGACTCGCCTTCGCGGTGTCGGCCGCCGAGCGCGGCCACGCCGTCACGCTCATCGACGCGGCCTCCGAGATCGGCGGCCAGCTCAACGTCGCCCGCAAGGTCCCCGGCAAGGAGGAGTTCGACGAGACCCTGCGCTACTTCCGCACCCAGCTCGAACTGCACGGCGTCGACGTCCAGTTGAACACCCGCGCCACCGCCGAGAACCTCGCCGAAGCCGCGTACGACGAAGTGGTCGTCGCCACCGGAGTCACCCCTCGCACCCCACAGATCCCCGGCATCGACCACCCCAGCGTGGTCGGTTACCTCGACGTGCTGCGCGACAGCGCGCCCGTGGGCGACCGGGTCGCGATCATCGGCGCGGGCGGCATCGGCTTCGACGTCGCGGAGTACCTCACCGACAGCGGCGACAAGGCGAGCCTGGACCCGGCGACGTACTTCCGTCACTGGGGCGTCGACATGGACTACAAGGACCGCGGCGGCCTGACCGCGCCCGACCGTCCCACCCCGCCGCGCTCCGTCCACCTCCTGCAGCGCAAGACGTCCAAGGTCGGCCAGGGCCTCGGCAAGACCACCGGGTGGATCCACCGCACCGAGCTGCGCCACCGCGGCGTCACGATGGTCGCGGGCGCGAGCTACGACCTCATCGACGACGCGGGCCTGCACATCACGGTCGACGGCGAGTCCACGGTCATCCCCGTCGACACGGTCGTCCTCTGCTCCGGCCAGGACCCGCGCCGTGACCTGTACGAGGAGCTCCTTGCCGGCGGCCACAGCGCGCACCTCATCGGGGGCGCGGACGTGGCGGCCGAGCTGGACGCCAAGCGCGCCATCAAGCAGGGCACGGAGCTGGCCGCGTCGCTGTGACATCGGGCGCCCTGTGACGCCGGGCGTCCGCTCCGGTCGCCGTACCTAGGATGGCCGCCATGTCACTCCCGCACGCGATCCTCACCGCCCTGCTAGAGAAGCCTTCGTCGGGGCTCGAGCTGACCCGCAGGTTCGACAAGTCGATCGGCTACTTCTGGTCGGCCACGCACCAGCAGATCTACCGCGAGCTGGGAAAACTGGAGCGGGACGGGGCCATCCGCGCCCTTGAGCGGCAGCAGGCCACCCGCGGGCAGAAGAAGGAGTACGAGGTCCTGCCCGCGGGCCGCGCCGAGCTGGCCCGCTGGACGGCCGCGAGCCAGGACCCGAAACCGCTGCGGGACACGCTCCTGCTGCGTCTGCGGGCGGCCGCGGTCGTCGGCACGGACGGCATCGAGGCGGACCTGAACCGCCATCTCGCCCTGCATCGGCGGCAGTTGGCCGAGTACGAGGAGATCGAAAGGCGGGACTTCCCGCCGGGGAAGGGCGCGATGGAGGACCGCCTGCGGCATGTGGTGCTGCGGGCCGGGATCGACCTGGAGACGTTCTGGACGCAGTGGCTCGAGCGGACGATCGAGGAGCTCGGGGCGCCTGACGCGTCGCGTGACAGCTGAGCCCGCATGCCCGCATGCCCGCATGCCCGCGTGCCCGCGTGAACGACGGCTGCCGCCGGCCCGACCTGAGTCGGGTCCGGCGGCAGCCTCCTTCTCCTGGCCCGGCTCAGAGCCGGTGCCGCACGCCGCGGCGACGCAGGTACCAGGCGCCGCCGCCCCCCACGGCCAGGACCACGAGAGCCCCGCCCGCGGCGAGGGTGGCCGTGCCGTAGTCCTCGCTGCCGCCACCGAGACCGCCCCGGACGCCGCGCGGGGGCGACGCCGTGGAGGAGGTGGTCGGCGACGGCGATGCCCCGACGGTGACCGCCTGGGACCCGGCCGTCGTGCCGTCCTCGCAGATCACAGCCACCGTATGCATGCCGGTACTGACGTTCTGCCAGGAGGCGCTGCCGCCCGTCAGTTTCATCTGCCTGCCTTGGGCGAAGCTCGCCTGGCCGTTGCTCATCAGCGAGGCGTTGCCTCCGTCGGGGCACGCCGCCGTGGTCACCTTGACCGTCGATCCCGTGGCGGTGACCGTGATTCCGCCGGCGGCGGCGAACGCCGACGGAGCGGTCAGTGCCAGCGGAAGCGCGGCTGCGGCAGCGATGGTCAGGCCGCAGCGGACGGATATCTGAGTAGTGCGCATGAGTCTGCCCTCCGGTGGCACGGGAGGCGGTACATCCCATGCGCCGCCGGAGGTAGGGAAGCGCCCGTGCTACCTGACGACGAGCCAACGTGCCATGCGGCAAGGCCGCATGCCGGCAGCCACCGGGCAGGTGACGGAATCCTTCGTACGGCCGACAGCGGAGGGCCGTCCGTCGGCTGACCCGGTGTCAAGGACGTCGGTCCGTGGTGACCGTCCGTTCGGGGGAGTAGCCGCCCCACGTCCCGTCGGGGAGCTTGGCCCGGAGCTTCACGCGGTGGGTGTCGCCCGCCTTCCTGCCCACGTAGAAGCTGTGCGTGGCCTTGCTCCGGGGCGCCGTGCCGCCGAACACCAGCGAGGTGGCGTTCTTCCCGTCGAGGTGGATCTCATACTCCGCCACCGCGCCGCCGGTGCGCGGCGGGGTCCACGCCAGGTCGATGTAGTACGCCCCGTCGGCGAGACGGGTCTTCGCGCGGAAGCCCGTCGGTGCCGTGCCCCGCCCGTCGTCCTGGCCCGCCGCGGTGGTGAGCCGGACGGCGCGGCTCGCGGGCGACGCGTTGTCGGCCGCGTCCAGCGCCTTGACGGTGAAGCGGTAGTCCGTGCCCGGCCGCAACCCCGTGACCAGGGTCTGCCGCTCGCTCCCGCCCACACTGTGGATCTTCGACGTGCCCTGATAGATCTCGTACGAGGCAACGCCCTGATCGTCCTTCGAGGCCCCCCAGAACAGCGTCACCGCCCGGCTCCCCTCCACCGCGCCCCGCGGTGAGCCGGGGCGGGAGGGCGGCTCGCGGTCAGCGGCGGCCGCGGCGGGTGTCGTCACTGTCAGCTTCTTGCCGGCCGGGCCGACGTTCCCCTCGGCGTCGCGGGCGCGGACGGTGAAGGTGTAGGTGGTGGACGGCTTCAGGCCGACCACGTCCACCATGTGCTTGCCGCCCGGCACACGTTCGACCCTGGTGGCGCCCCGGTAGACGTCGTAGCCGGTGACCTCGGTGTCGTCCGTCGCCTGATTCCACATGACGTGGGCGGTGGTGGCGCTGCCCGCCTGGACGGTGATGCCTCGGGGAGCGGTCGGGGGCCGCACGTCCTTCGCGTCCTGGTCGCCGCCCCACGCGCAGGCGGTGAGGGTGCAGGCGGTGACGGCCAGGAGGGCGGACAGGTGGGGGGTCCGTCGCACGGTCGTGCCTTCCGTTCGGGCGGCATTGGTCCGGACCTATTTGACACAGGTGTCGGGTGCACATCAAGGGGTCCGGCGTGCGCTCTCCGTACCCCGGCGGTGGCCGAGGTGTAGGACTCGGGACAGATTGGGATGTCTGGTCACGTGATCCAGGCCGTCGGCTCCCCTCTCGTCCGACCGGCCGTCAGTTCCTCCCCGCGGAAGGCCCTTTCCCGTGTGTACGAGAACGTCGGCGCTCGCCGTCGCCGCCACCCTGCTCGGCCCCGCCTCCCTGCCCGCCGCGGCACATCCGCAGGAGGGCACACCCAGCCATAAGACCGCGCAGGTCAGCGTGGGCTCAGTCGGCCGAGCGGCCCCTGAGCGGTCCGTGTCCGCTGCCGCACTCCTCGCCAAGGCCGCGACCTGCAACCAGGTCTCGCGCGGCAATTACCGTACGGACGACGGGGCGCGCGCGAGCATTCCCGTCTGCGGAGCACGAGGCGCGGTGTTCTGGAAGGCCGACATGGACATCGACTGCGACGGCCGGCCGAGTCGTGCCTGCAACCGGCGCACGGACCCGCATTTCCTGGACGCCACCGCCTTCCAGGAATCCAGTGGCCGTCCGCTGAGCGCGGAGGGCCTCCCGTACGTCGTCGTGCCGGGCCCGAGCCCCCGCTGGAACCACGCCGAACACGGCATCACGGGTGGCTCGGTGGCCGCGGTGATCCACCAGGGGAAGGTCCTGTACGCCGTCGTCGGCGACACCGGACCCGCCGACCTCATCGGCGAGGCGTCGTACGCGGCGGCGAAGTCGCTCGGCATCGACCCCGACCCCACGTCGGGCGGCACCGGCGCGGGCGTCACCTACATCGTCTTCAACGGCCCCAAGGCGTCCCCCGTCGAGAGCCACCGGGCCGCGGTCACCCGAGGTGACGCGCTGGCCCGGCAGTTCCTCCGCCAGAACTGACCCCTGGCCTCACACCTTCCGATAGGAGTACGCCTCCGCCGCCGCGGCCTCCACCGCCGCGAGGTCGGCGCCCGCCGAAGCGGTCACCACCGCCGCGACCGCGCCCTCCACGAAGGGGGCGTCCACCAGGCGGGCGCCCTCCGGGAGCTCGTCGCCCTCGGCGATCAGCGCCTTCACGGTCAGGACCGCGCTGCCCAGGTCGGTGAGGATCACGATGCCCGCGCCGCCGTCCACCTTCGCGGCCGCCGCGGCGATGAGCTCCGAGCTCGTGCCGAGGCCGCCGTCCTCGGTGCCGCCCGCGGCGGCCACGGGCGCGGTCGATCCGCCGCCCGCGAGCCCCGTGGCCAGGGCGGCGACGGCTTCGGCGACGGGTCCGCTGTGCGAGACGAGGACGATGCCCACCAGCTTGTCGTCACCCACGGCCGGCCTCCGCGGTCCCCGCGAGCGCGTCGAAGAGAAGCGCCGACGAGGTCGCCCCCGGATCCTGGTGCCCGATGCTCCGCTCGCCCAGATAACTGGCCCGCCCCTTGCGTGCCTGCAGCGGGGTCGTGGCCAGGGCACCTTCGTTCGCGGCGGCGCGCGCCGCGCCGAACGACTCCCCCAGCGCGTCCACCGCGGGAACGAGGGCGTCCAGCATGGTCTTGTCGCCGGGCGCCGCGCCACCGAGCGCGCCGACGGCGTCGACACCCGTGCGCAGCGCGTCGGCGAGCTCCCGCTCGCTGACCTCGGCGGCGTCACCGAGAGCCTTGCCGGTACGCCGGAGCAACGTCCCGTAGAGCGGCCCCGAAGCACCTCCCACGGTCGAGATGAGCTGGCGCCCCGCCAGGGTGAGCACGGCACCCGGCGTGGCCGGCGCCTCCTTCTCCAGCGTGGCCACCACGGCGGCGAACCCGCGCTGCAGGTTGCTGCCGTGGTCGGCGTCGCCGATCGGCGAGTCCAGCTCGGTGAGCCGCTCCGCCTCCTGGTCGACGAGTGCGGCGGCCGAGGTCAGCCAGCGACGGAAGAATGCGGCATCGAGCACGGAAACTCCTTGCGCGGTAGAACAGTCGGGATGAGTCGGGTGTGGAACGCCACGTGTCGTACGTGGAGCGGGCCGAGTGATCAGATACCCCAGCGAAGCCCCGCCGTACGCACGGGGGCGTTCCAGAGCCTCAGCAGCTCCTCGTCGACCTGGCACAGGGTGACGGAGGCCCCGGCCATGTCCAGCGAGGTCACGTAGTTGCCGACGAGCGTGTGCGCCACGACGACGCCGCGCTCGGCGAGGACACGCTGAACCTCGGCGTTGAAGCCGTAGAGCTCGAGCAGGGGAGTGGCCCCCATGCCGTTGACGAGCACGAGCACAGGATTGCGGGGCTGAAGATCCTGGAGCACGACGTCCACGGCGTAGTCCGCGATCTCGCTGGACGTCATCATCGGGCGCCGCTCACGTCCCGGCTCACCATGGATGCCGACGCCCAACTCCAGCTCGCCGGCGGGAAGATCGAAGGTGGGGCTGCCCTTGGCGGGCGTGGAGCAGGCGCTCAGGGCGACCCCGAAACTCCGCGCGTTCTCGTTCACCTGTCGAGCGATCGCCTCGACCCGCTCCAGAGGCATGCCCTCATCGGCGGCGGCCCCCGCGATCTTCTCCACGTAGAGCGTCGCACCGGTGCCGCGCCGACCCGCCGTGTACAGGCTGTCGGTGACGGCCACGTCGTCGTTGACGAGCACCTTGGCGACCTGAATGCCCTCGTCCTCGGCGAGCTCCGCGGCCATGTCGAAGTTGAGGACGTCACCCGTGTAGTTCTTCACGACGAACAAGACCCCCGCCCCGCTGTCCACGGCGGCCGCGGCCCGCACCATCTGATCCGGCACGGGCGAGGTGAACACCTCGCCGGGGCAGGCGGCCGACAGCATCCCGGGCCCGACGAACCCGCCGTGCAGCGGCTCATGCCCGGATCCTCCGCCGGAGACGAGGGCCACCTTCCCCTCGACGGGAGCGTCCCTGCGTACGATCACGCGGTTCTCCACGTCGATCGTCAGGTCGGGATGCGCGGCCGCCATGCCTCGCAGCGCGTCCGCTACGACTGTCTCCGCGACGTTGATCAACATCTTCACGGGTACCTCCTGGTGCCATCGGCAAGGCTGGGCGTTGCTGGGACCGACGGTCCCGAGGTCAGTATCCGTCGGAAGAGGCATTGGGGAAGCGGCGGGTTTACGGTGAAACGGTGGGGAACCCGATCACCCTGCACACGTCGACATGCGGGAGGCGAACCGTCCATGGCGATCGCGACCTACACCCTGGTTGCACTGGACTGCCCGGAGCCCGAGCCGTTGGCCCGCTTCTACCAGTCGGTGCTCGGTGGCGAGATCCGGCAGTACGACGAGGACTGGTACGACCTGTATGCCGAGGGCGGTGCCCGGATCGCCTTCCAGCGCGCGACGGACCACCGGCCGCCCAAGTGGCCGCAGGCCGCGTCGGACTCGCAGCAGCTGCACCTGGACTTCACCGTCACCGACATGGAGAAGGCGCACGAGGAGGTGCTCGCCGTCGGGGCGACGCCGCTCGACCTCGACGACGGCGGCGGCGAGCGGGGCTGGCGGGTCTACGCCGACCCGGCGGGGCACCCCTTCTGCCTCTGCCAGGGCTGAACGGCCCGCGCGTCAGGAGGCGTCGCGGACGGCCTGTGAGAGCTTGCGGTCGAGGGCGGCCCGGATGAGCGCGGCGGCGGTCACTCCCGGCTTCTCGTCGCCCGCGAGCCGCAACAGCGCGGACGTGTCCTGGGGCAGACCGAGGCGCTCGGCCCCTTGCAGCACCTTGGCGTCGAAGCGGGGCGCGTACTCGGTCCACACGTCCTGCACCTCGCGCAGGAAGATGTCCGCGCCGGTGGGCCCGAGGCCCGGCACCTGACGCAGCTGCCGTTTCAGGACTCCCGCGTCGCCGTCGGCCCTTTCCCGCATCCGGCGCAGGTCTCCGCCCCACTCGTCGAGCACGAGGCGGGCGCCGTCACCGAGCTGGGTCGCGGTCCGCTCGTCGTAGCGCCGGTAGCCGCCGCGCCCCAGGGCGTCGACCCGCTGCTGCCAGGTGGCGTCGGCCATCTGCCGTGGACCGCGCATTCCCGCCTCGTACAGCGCGCGGGCGCTCGCCACCGCGACGGATGCCCGGATGCGGGCGCTGAGCAGGCACGACAGGACGAGCGTGCGATAGAGCGGCTGGGGAGTGTCGGCCGGCTTGATGCCCGCCTCCGCCGCGTACGTCTGTCCCGACGTCCTGAGAAGTTCCCCCATCACAGCCTTCTGGTCGGCCATGTCGCCCCTTCCTGTTTCAGTGCCGTGAGTGTCGCGGGTCGTCGTGGTCCCGGTGCCGGTGGTGCAAGGCCGAATGGACGGCCAGGGCCAGGAGGGCCAGGATCGCGAAGAGGACCGCAAGGCCCGCCAACGCCCAGGGGCTGGGAGGCTCGCCGTTGTGGGAACGCGTCGCCCACACCCCGAAGAGCACGGCGAGGGCCAAGAAGAGCGGCGTGTACAGGTAGGTGAGCAGGTGGCGCAGGCGATGGGCCCGGTGCGTGTGCGGCGCGGACGCACCGACCCGACGGTGCTCGCGCGGGCCGGGGCTCGGGGGGCCGGAGTCCGAGTGCGGGTGCCCGCGACGGCCGGGATGTTCGCCTTTCATGGCCACCTCCAGCAGCTGAGGGCACAGGCTGCCGTGGGTCCTTGTCGAACTCCAGGATAGTCCTGCCGGACCCCCGTCCCGGCTTCATGCCGGGTGACCGGGGGAGAGGTCGGAGACGTCGCTCAGGCGGAGCAGTTCTTCGCGGGGCCCCAGGGGATCCGCGCCCGCCTCCACCGGGGTGAGATGAAAGCCCACGTGATCGCCCCAATCGGCGTGCCGCTCGATCTTGCCGACCCACCAGGCGGGGCATTTCGTGAGCACGGGAGCCCCGCCCGAGCGCGCCTCCCACCGCACTCGGGCGAACTTGTCGACGCGCTCGCCGCACTCCCCGCCGAACAGCCCCGCCAGGTCGTGCTGATCGCGCCGCAGGAGATGCACGCCGAGGAACGAGGCGTCCCGGGCCACCTGATACGTGTGGTTCGCCCGCGACAGCCACACCACGAAACGAGGCGGTTCCAACGCGCACTGCGAGGCGAAGCCGACCAGACACCCCGCCGGCCCTTCGTCTCCCGCCGCCGTCACCAGATACATCGGGTAGTCGAGCCGGTCGGTGAAACCGTCCACAGCCACCAAGGCGACAACCTCTCCTAGGCCGGGGAATCCGGGGTCTCGCGCGGTTCCAGGGGATGCGTGGCGGGGCCGTGCAGGACCGAGCCGTCCGTCGCGAAGCGCGAGCCGTGGCAGGGGCATTCCCAGACGCGCTCCGCGTCGTTGAACTGCACCAGGCACCCCATGTGGGTGCAGCGGGCGGAGAGAGCGGTGGCGTTCCCGCTCTCGTCGCGGTAGACCGCGCACCGCTTGCCGTGCAGGCGTACGACGGCTCCGCTGCCCGGCGGGATGTCGGTCAGCGAGTCGACGTGGCTGGTGTGCAGCCGGTCTCCGACGAAGTGTTTCGCCGCGGACGCCTGGTAGGAGGCGAGTTGCCCGACGTCGCGCACCGGGGGCAGTCGGCGCGGGTCGTACAGATCGGTCCAGGCCGGTCGCGGTCCGCCCGCGATGTGGGCGGTGAGCAGGCGCCCCGCCATCACGCCGTTGCTCATGCCCCAGCCGCCGAAGCCGGTGGCGACGAAGACGTGCTGGGTGCCGGGGTGGGCATGGCCGACGTAGGGCAGATGGTCGGCGGATTCGTTGTCCTGCGCCGCCCACCGGTAGGCCTCGCCCTTCTCGGCGAAGTGCGGCAGGTGCTCGCGCGCCCAGGTGTCCAGCTTGTCGAACCGCTCGCGCACGCCGCCCGCGCCCGGCTCGAACGACTCCCCGGTGACGATGAGCAGCCGGCGTCCGTCGTCGTAGGGGGCGCTGCGCAGCGAACGGGTCCCGCCCTCCGGCGTGATGTACATGCCGGCGGGCGCCGCGTCCGACGGCACGGGCGCCGCGATCACCAGCTCCCGGTGGGGCTTGATCCGGGTGAAGAGCATGGTGCGGTCGAAGATCGGATAGTGCGTGGCGATGACCGTGTCGCGTGCGTCGACCGTGATCCCGGATTCCGTGGTGAGCCGGCAGCGGGCGCCGTCGTGCAGCGCGGTGACCCGGGCGCGCTCGAAGATGCGTCCCCCGGCGCTGGTGATGTTCTCGGCCAGGCCCAGCAGGAACTTCCGCGGATGGAACTGCAGTTGGCCGTCCACGCGTACCGCCCCGGCGATGTCGAAGGGCAGTTCCGTCTCGGTCACGAAGGACGCGTCGAGTCCGGCCCGCCGTGCCGCGTCGGCCTCCCGCCGCAGCTCGTCGACGCGCGCGGGGTCCTGTGCGTAGGTGAAGGCGGGGGCGGGTTCCAGCTCCGCGTCGATGTCCAGCTCGGCGCAGAGGGCCGCTGTCCGCTCGACCGCTTCCTGCTGCGAGAGCGCGTACAGCCGGGCGTCGTCGGCGCCGTGTTTCGTCTCCAGATCGGCATAGATCAGTCCGTGCGCGGCGCTCAGTTTGGCCGTGGTGTAGCCGCTCACGCCCGCCGCGATCCGGTCGGCCTCGAGGACGACGACGTCGAGTCCGGCGCGGACCAGGTCCCAGGCGGTGCAGAGACCGGCGATGCCGCCGCCGATGACCGCGACGTCCGCCGACAGGTTCGCTTCGGGGGCCGGATACCCGGTACTGGGGGTGGTCGCGATCCAGTACGACTCGTCGACTGTCGGGTGTTGCGTGGTCATGTCTTCTCCTGGGGACCGGTCGGGCGCCACGGCGAGGCCGCGGTACGTGGTCATCACGACGCTGACGAGTACCCCCGCCGAGGAGTCTCAGTGGTCGTGTCTCCGCCTCTCACGTACTGCCGAGGGGCGCACCCAAGTGCTTGGGTGCGCCCCTCGGGGTCTACGCGGTCCGTGCGTCAGACCAGGTCGTCGTCCATGTCCGGTCGACGCTGGGCGCGCTCGTCGCCCTGTTCACGCTCCTGCTGACGGTGCTGGCCCGGCTGCGCGGGGTCCTGGTCGCGGCGGCCCCGCTGCGGGGGCTCCTGCCGGCCGGGGGCCTGACGGGACGGGTCGACGGACCGCTTTTGCTTGCCCATGAGTTCACTCCTGGTGAGGGCGGATTGGTCTTTCTCAGCGTGGCACGAGCCGTAACCCGGCGCATATCGAAAGACTGCGCAGCGTGATGAGCCCTGGTGGGGGGCCGTTTTCCGGTCAGGTCACGTCGGTCACCCGCCAGCGCTGGTTGGCGCCGGAGTTCGGTGTCCACGTCGTGACGGCCGCCCCGTCATGCGTGGCCTGGCCGCCGACCTCCAGAAGCCTGCCTGTGGCGGCGTTGACGAGGGTCCATGTGCCGTCACCGGTCGTGGACATGATCCACTGGGCGGCCCTGCCGCGAGGGCCGGTGTCGGCCTCGACCACCGGGACACCGTCGCGGACGGCGAGCCGCTTTCCTTCGGCGGGGCTGGTGAACACGTACCGCCGCTGGTTGCCGGTGTCGCCGCTGATCTGCCGCAGTCGCCATCGCTGCTCCGCCGTGTCCGCGGCCGACTTGATGACGAGGCCGGTGCCGTTGTCGTCGACCGTGAGCTCCTTGCCGCTCTGGACGCCGGTCAGTTCGTACGTGTGGTTCTTCCGCAGCGGGGAGGCGTCCGCCGCGACTCCGGACACACCCTTGACGAGGAAGGACGTCACCGACTGCGCGGGCACCTCGAAGGTGGCCTTCGCGCCGCGGACGTCGATGGCGCCGTGCCGTTCCAGCTTGCCCTCGGCGCTGGTCACCACGGGCGTGACGGTGGCGTCGGCGCTCACGTGGCCGAACTTGGAGAGGTCGACCGTGACCGAACGTCCGGCGGTCGTGCCGTTGACGTGGACGACCGTCGCCCCGTCGCCCTTGCGGGAGACGGCCGCGGCACTTGAGGTGTCGTCGACCTTGACGAGCCGGTCGCCGGGCCTGATGAAGTGCGTGAAGTTGCGAGCCGTGTCGAACTTGGTGTTCGTGCGGATCGGGCAGGTCTCCAGCGTGTCCTTGGAGGTGCAGCTGAACGGCAGCTGGATGCTGCCCCAGTTGCCGCCCTTGGCGGACTCGCCGCCGGGCTTCATGTTGTCGTGGTCCTCGACCGGCTGCCAGAACACCCAGGCCTTCGGCTCCAGTTCGCGCAGGTCGTCGACCATCCGCTGGGCCAGGCCGAGGCCCGGCCGCATGTCGTCGAAGTCCTGCCCGTCACCCCAGTCGCCCTCGACCTCGCTCATCCACAGCGGCTTGCCCTCGGCCTTGGCCAGGTCGCGCACGCTGGTGCGTCCTTCGGTGCCGTAGGTGTGGACGTTCATCTGACCGACGGCGTCCCTGACCTCCCGCGGGTAGGAGTTCCAGTTCCGCGTGAAGGTGGTCGGGTTGGTCTCGTCCATCGCGGAGATCCGCGCTCCGGTCCGCGACTTGTCGAGCACCGGGCCGAGCGAGCGGATCACCTTCTGCTGGAGCTCGGGACCGATGTGGGCTCCCTCCTGGCGGCCGCCCACCGGCTCGCCGTCCGCTCCCAGGCGGGTCCCCCAGTAGTCGGTGTTGGGTTCGTTGAACGGGTCGAGGGTGTCGACCTTGATGCCGTGCGCCTTCTCAAGACGCTCCGTCGCGCCCACCAGGTAGGAGGCGAAGTCGTCGACCGACTCGGTCTTGAGCTGGTCCTCGCTCGCGTCGAAGCCGCCCGAGACGTATCCGCTCCTGGTCATGAACCAGGGCGGCGAATTGCTGAACGTCTCCCAGTGGTCGACGTCGTTCTTGATCCGGTCGACCCACCAGCGCTGGGTGGCGTCGGCCTTCGGGTTCCAATGGGCCGGGTCCGTGGCGCTCCACCAGTCGGTGTCCTCGCGCGTGGTGCCCGCCGGGGCCTTCCACCAGCCCTCGACCGCGCCGCCGGGGCGCAGATAGTCCTTGACGTCGGGGGCGTTGCCACCGCCGATGTTGTAGCGGGCGATGTTCAGGCCGAGGCCGTCGTCACCGAAGAGAAGGTCGGCCAGCTTCTCGCGTATCTCCTTGGGATAGTCGCCGGTGGCGTTGGCGAACCAGACCAGGCTCGTGCCCCAGCCCTCGAACTTCTCGTGCCGGTAGGAGGGATCGGGCCGGACGGTGACGGCCGTGGAGTCGGCGGCGGCCGGCTGTGCCGGGACGGTGAGCAGGGCCGCCCCGGTGGCCAGGGCGGTGGTGCCGACGACACCGATGAGTCGTTTGGTGCGGCTTCTCGTGCGGCTTCTTGTGCGGGTACGGGGTGCCAACGTGTGCTCCCAACGTAGGTGCGCTTCCAAGGCGCGCCGCCCCGCACCGGGGCAGGACGGCACGCCCCGCGGACGGGGTGGCGCTGAACAGGAGGGGGTGTCAGGGGGTGGGCTGTCGCAGGACGGCGACAGCCCTGGGCGGCAGGACGAGACCGCCGTCGGCGGCATCCGGGATCGCGCCGACGAGGACCTCGCCGGCCAGCCCGGGCAGCGGCACGGTCTCGTCGGTCCGGTTGACCAGGAACAGATAGCGGCTGTCGGTGCCACGGCGCACGGCCAGCTCGACGCGCCCGCGTGCGACGGCGGGCAGTTCGCTGTCGACACCGGCCGCGGCGAGGAGCCCCGGCAGCAAGGCGGCGAGGCCGTCCGCGCCGAGCCGGGTGGAGACGTACGCCGCCGAACCGCGCCCCACGGCGCGGCGGGTGACGGCGGGACGCTCCGCGTAGGTACCGCTGCGGTACCGGGCGAGCACCTCCACCGCCGGGTCCGTGACGGTGATCCGGTCGGTCCACACCGTGCCCGTGGTGGCGTTGTCCAGCGTGACGGTGTCGTCGGCGAGCAGCGGACCGAACTCCTCGACGCGGATGCCGAGCAGTTCGCGCAGCGCCCCTGGATAACCGCCGAGCCAGATGTGGTCGTTCTCGTCGACGATGCCGGAGAAGTAGGTCGTGACCAGATGGCCGCCGCCCTCGACGTAACGCGTCAGGTCCTTGGCGAGCGCCTCGGGGACCACGTGCAGCACGGGCGCGATCAGGACGTCGTACGAGGTGACATCGGTGCGCGTGGTGACGACGTCGGCGCGGACGCCGAGCGCGAGGAGCGCCGAGTACCAGTCGAGGGCCTCCTGGTGGTAGTCGAGAAGAGAGGTCGGGTGGGAGTCCTGCTCGCTCGCCCACCACGAGTCCCAGTCGAAGAGGACGGCCACGCGCGCCGGTTCGCGGCCGGCACCCGCGACGGGCGCGAGCGCCCCCAGGGTCCGGCCCAGACCGGTCACCGCGCGGAACACCTCACTGTCGGCTCCGGCGTGCGGCACCATCGCCGAGTGGTACTTCTCGGCTCCGGCCGCGGACTGGCGCCACTGGAAGAAGCACACGGCGTCGGCGCCGTGCGCGACGTGCAGCAGGGAGTCACGGGCGAGGTCGCCCTCGCGCTTGGCCAGGTTGACGGGCTGCCAGTTGACGGCACTGGTGGAGTGCTCCATGAGGAACCACGGGCGGTGGCCCGCGACGGAACTGGTGAGGTTGGCGGAGAACGACAGCTCGTCACGGGCCTGCGGTCCCGGCACCACGTAGTGGTCGTTCGAGACGAAGTCGAGCTCGCCCGCCCAGTCGGCGTAGTCCATGCCCTTGGTGCCGCCCATCACCATGAAGTTCGTGGTGACGGGAATCTCAGGGGTGAGCTCGCGCAGGACGTCACGCTCCGCGCGCAGGTACTCCTTGAGCGCGTTCGAGGAGAACCGCTTGAAGTCCAGTTGCTGGGTGGGATTGGGATGCGATGCCGCCAGCCGTGGCGGCAGGATCTGCTCCCAGTCGCTGTAGCGCTGCGCCCAGAACGCGGTGCCCCAGGCGTGGTTGAGGCCGTCGAGCGTGGTGTAGCGGGCGCGCAGCCAGTCGCGGAAGGTACGGGCCGCGTCGTCGGAGTAGTCGTAGACGTTGTGGCAGCCCAGCTCGTTGGAGACGTGCCAGGCCACGAGGGCCGGGTGGTCGGCGTAGCGCCCCGCCATCTCGCGCACCAGACGCAGCGCGTGCTCCCGGAAGACGGCCGACGTCGGCCGCCAGTGCTGCCGCGCCCCCGGCCACACCGTCTCGCCGGACGCCGTCACCGGAAGGATCTCCGGGTGCGCCGCGGTGAGCCAGGGCGGCGGGGACGCGGTGGCGGTGGCCAGGTCGACCCCGATGCCGCCCGCGTGAAGGAGGTCCATCACCTCGTCGAGCCACCCGAAGTCCCAGGTGTCCGCGGCGGGCTGGAGGCGGGCCCAGGAGAAGATCCCCACGGAGACGATGTTGACGCCGGCCTCCCGCATCAGCCGGACGTCCTCCTCCCAGACCGCGCGCGGCCACTGCTCGGGGTTGTAGTCGGCGCCGTACGCGAGCCGGGGGGTGGTGTCACCGTCCGGTCCGCGCAGCAGCCGGGACGGGAGGGTGGGGGGCATGGTGGTGGTCCTTCCGGTGTACTGCTCGGGATGGGCGGGGGTGGTCCTCGGGCCGCGGTCGGGCGGCATCACTTCTGGATGCTGAAGCCCTGCTCGGAGCCGTACTTGACCGAGGCGTCCTGCCAGGACTTCAGGCCCTTGGACAGGGGGGTGCCGGATACGTAGGCCTTGCCCGCGGTGTCGTTGAAGACCGAGTTGGCGTACACCTGGTAGGGCAGGTAGGTCCAGTCGTCGGCGACGTTCGCCGCGGACTCGGCGAAGACCTTGTTGGCCTTCTGGCCGCCGAAGTAGGGGAACTCGGTGTTCTGGAACGCCTTGGACTCGAGATCCTTGGTGGTCGCGGGGAAGGCGCCTTCCTTGAGGCGGGTCTGCACGCCCTTGCCGGAGTTGGCGTACTCGACGAAGGCGTAGGCGAGTTCCTTGTTCTTGCCGAGCTCCGGCAGGGCGAGGGAACTGCCGCCGTTCTCGGCGCTCGCCTTGTCGCCCGCGGTCCACTGCGGCAGGGGAGCCGCGCGCCAGTCACCGGAGGCCTCCTTCACGCCGGAGGCGAAGTTGGCGGGCATCCAGGCGCCGCTGGGCAGGGTCGCGATGGTGCCGTCTCCGAAGGCCTTGTACCACTCGTCGGTCCACGGGTTGATCGGTGCGACCAGCTTCTCGTCGATGAGCTTCTGCCAGGTCTCGGTGTAGGCGCGGGCGCCCTTGTCGGAGAAGTCGATGCCGACCTTGGTGCCGTCGACCTTGTAAGGGCGTGAACCGGCCTGCCACAGAAGGCTGGTGGTGAGGCCGGCCTCTCCCGTGTCGCTGGTGATGTACGCCTTCGGGTCGGCCTTGTGCAGCTTGCGGGCCGCCTGGAGGTACTCGTCCCAGGTCGTCGGCACCTTGATCTTGTGCTTGTCGAAGACCTTCTTGTTGTAGAACAGGGCCATGGGGCCGGAGTCCATCGGCAGGGCGTAGACACCGTCACCGGACTTCACCGCGTTCCACGGGCCCGGTGAGTAGGACTTGGCGAGCTTGTCCGCGCCGAAGGGGGTCAGGTCGGTGATGGACTTGGTCAAGGCGTACTGGCTGAGCGCGTAGTACTCGACCTGTGCGACGTCGGGGACGCCCTTCTTCGCCGAGATGGCGTTCTGCAGGGCCGTGTACTGGTCCTTGTTGGTTCCGGCGTTCACCAACTCGACGTCGACGGCGGGGTGTTCCTTCTCGAAGTCGGCGACGACCGTCTTGAGGGTGGGCTCCCACGCCCAGACCTTGACCTTGCCGCCCTTCTTCAGGGCCGCCTCGATGTCCGCGGACGACACCTGCTTCTGGCCGGAGTCGTCGTCGGAGCCGCCGCAGGCGGTCGCCCCCAGGGCGAGGGCGCAGAGGAGACCTATGCCGCGCAGCAGGCGGCGGGTGTTCTGGGGCATGGCGATGCTTCCACTTCTTCGTGGTCCTACAGGGGGTGGAACAGAGATCGACGGGGGTGCGGCTGTCACTCCTTGACGCTTCCGGCGGCCAGGCCCGACTGCCAGTACTTCTGGAGCAGCAGGAACGCGGCGATCAGCGGCACAACGGTGATCAGCGAACCCGTGATCACCAGGTGGAAGACGGGTTCGCCGCCCGCGGTCGCGGCCTGGGCGTTCCAGCTGTCGAGGCCCAGGGTCAGCGGGTACCAGTCCGGGTCCTTGAGCATGATCAGCGGCAGGAAGTAGTTGTTCCAGGTCGCGACCATCGTGAAGAGCAGGACGGTCACGGTGCCGGGCGCGAGCAGCGGAAGGGCGACCCGGAAGAAGGTGCGCAGCTCGCTCGCCCCGTCGATGCGGGCTGCCTCCATCAGCTCGGTGGGGATGGCCTCGGTGGCGAACACCCACATCAGATAGAGACCGAAGGGCGAGATGAGCGAGGGGATCAGGACGGCCCAGGGAGTGTCGGTCAGGCCCATCTTGCTGAACATCAGGAAGGTCGGCACCGCCAGAGCCGTACCGGGCACGGCGACGGCGCCGATGACGACGGCGAAGACGGCGCGCTTGCCGGGGAAGTCGAACTTCGCGAGGGCGTAGCCGCCGAGGACCGCGAGGAAGGTGGCGCCCCCGGCGCCGATCACGACGTACAGCAGGGTGTTCAGGAACCAGCGGGTGAAGACGCCGTCGTCGTACGTGAAGGTCGCGCTGATGTTGTCCCACAGGGCGAAGTCCCCGTCGAACCACAGGCCGAACGAACCGGCGAGCCCCTCCTGGGTCTTGGTGGCGCTGATGACCAGCCACAGCAGCGGTATCAGGCTGTAGAGCAGGACGAGGCCGGTGAGCACGGTGAGCAGGACGCTGCGCCGGGGGCGGCCCGCGCTGTGCTGACGGGAGGTGTGGACGCGAGGGGTCCGCAGGCGCGGTGGGGTGCCCGGGGCGCGGGCGGGGGCGGTCGGGGGAGCGGTGGTGACGGGGCTGCTCGGTCCGGTCATCGGGTCACGCTCCCTTGCGCATGCCGCGCAGCTGGACGACGTAGGCGATGACCATGGTGATCAGGCCCATGACGATGGCGACCGTCGCGGAGTAGTTCTGCTGCTGTCCCGAGAAGGACAGTGAGTACGTGTAGAGGTTCGGGGTGTAGTCGGTGGTGATGGCGTTGGGCGCGAGGTTCTGCAGGATGCTCGGCTCGTTGAACAGCTGGAAACTGCCGATGATCGAGAAGATCGTGGCGATGACCAGCGCACCGCGGATCGCGGGGAGTTTGATGGCGGTGATGACGCGGAGCTGACCGGCGCCGTCGATCTCCGCGGCCTCGTACAGGGAGTGCGGGACGACCCGCAGCGCGGAGTAGAAGATCAGCATGTTGTAGCCCACGAACTCCCAGGTGACGATGTTGCCGATCGACGCGAGGACCAGGTCGGGCGAGAGCGGGTCGGGCAGCGAGATGCCCAGGGCGTCGTTGATGTCGCCCACGAGCCCGAAGCGGGTGCCGTACATGAAGCCCCACATCAGCGACGCCACCACGGCGGGCACGGCATAGGGCAGGAAGACCGAGATCCGGAAGAAGTCCTTGCCGTAGAGACGGCCGCTGTCCAGGGCGAGGGCCACGAGCAGGGCGATGCCCAGCATGATCGGGACCTGGACCGCGAGAAACAGCGAGACCCGGCCCAAGGAGGCCCAGAACCGGGCGTCGGTCAGGGCCTGTTGGTAGTTGTCGAGGCCCACGAACGTGGTCCCGCCGATGAGCTGGTCGCGGAAGAGGCTCAGATAGACCGAGTAGGCCAGCGGAGCGAGGAAGACCAGGGCGAACACCGCCACGAAGGGGCCGAGGAACCCCCAGCCCGTCCAGGACCGGCGGTTCCTCGGTGCCGGCGGCCGGGCGGGAAGCCGCTCCGCGGCCCCCGGCAGGTGAAGCGTCGTCATGTCGTTCCTCGCTCGTCCATTCACTCGTCCGTCTCGGAGCAGGCGTCACGCGGCCGGATGTTTGCGTAAACATCGCCGTGCGACTAGGGCAGGAGCCGAGCAGCGCGGGGTGTTATGTTTGCGTAAACATTTCGGTGGCGGAATGTCTACACTGCCCCGATGGCGACGGTCAAGGGTCGTCGGGAAGACCGGGACACACGCGGCGAGGGAGACAGTGGAAGCGACAGAGAACACTCCGGCGAACGGCACCTCGGGCGGACGGGAACGCGCCGCGCGCCGCGGGCAGAGCGCGTCCATGGCCGACGTGGCCCGTCTCGCCGGCGTCTCCTCGCAGACCGTCTCCCGAGTCTCCAACGGGTACTCGGGCGTCACCGAAGAGACCCGGCAGCAAGTGCTCGCCGCCATGAAGGAGCTCGGTTACCGGCCCAACAGCGCGGCCCGTGCCCTCAAACGCGGCGAGTTCCGCACCATCGGCCTGATCACCTTCACCCTCTCCACCACCGGCAACGTACGCACCATCGACGCGATCGCCACCTCCGCGGCACAGGAGGGGTACGCCGTCACCCTGCTCCCCGTCGCCGTTCCCACCCAGGACGAGGTGCGGGGAGCCTTCTCGCGGCTCGGGGAACTCGCCGTCGACGCCGTCATCGTCATCATGGAAGTCCATCTGCTCGACGCCGCGGCCCTCTCCCTGCCGCCCCATGTCCAGGTCGTCGTGGCCGATTCGGACGCGGGGGACCGCTACACCGTGGTGGACACCGACCAGGCGGGCGGCACCCGCGACGCCGTCCGGCACCTGCTCGACCTCGGCCACCGCACCGTCTGGCACCTCGCCGGGCCCGAGGACTCCTACGCCGCGCAGCGCCGCGCCGACGCCTGGCGGGCGACGCTCGAAGCGGCCGGATGCGTTGTGCCGCCCCTCGTGCGCGGCGACTGGTCGGCGGAGTCGGGATACCGGGCAGGCCTGGGGATCGCCGACCAGGGGCACTGCACGGCGGTGTTCGCGGCCAACGACCAGATGGCACTCGGCCTGCTGCGCGCCCTGCACGAGCGCGGCCGCAGGGTGCCGGAGGACGTCAGCGTGATCGGCTTCGACGACATCCCCGAGTCCGGCTCCTTCCAGCCTCCCCTGACCACCGTCCACCAGGACTTCGCCGAGGTCGGGCGCCGCTGCGTGGAGGGAGTCCTGCGCCAGATGCAGCAGAGCGCCCCGGAGCGCGGCACCACGCTGGTGCCCACGCGGCTCGTCCTGCGGCAGAGCACCGCACGCCCTCCCGCCACCTCCCGCCGACCGCGCTGATCGCGCGCCACGGGCCACGACCGGGGGAGAGTGGAGGCCAGAACACCGTTCGAGGCCGGAGGCTCCCATGGACAGCGGCGAAGGCGCGCAGGGGCTGCGCTGCCTGGTGACCGGAGCGACCGGATACATCGGGGGGCGGCTCGTTCCCGAACTGCTCGACGCGGGACACCGGGTGCGGTGTATGGCCCGCTCTCCGGAGAGGCTGCGGGACTACCCCTGGGCCGGGCGGGCCGAGGTGGTGCGGGGCGACGCCTCCGACGCCGGGTCGGTCGGCGAGGCCATGCGGGACATCGACGTCGCGTACTACCTCATCCACGCGCTCGGCACCGGATCCGGCTTCGAGGAGACGGACCGGAAGGCTGCCCGGATCTTCGCCGAGCAGGCCCGCGCGGCGGGCGTACGGCGCATCGTGTACCTGGGCGGTCTCACTCCCGAGGGCATCCCGGAAGCCGACCTGTCCCCGCATCTGCGGTCACGGGCCGAAGTGGGCCGCATCCTCCTGGAGTCCGGCGTGCCGACCACCGTGCTCCGCGCCGCCGTGATCATCGGCTCCGGCTCCGCGTCCTTCGAGATGCTGCGCTACCTCACCGAGCGCCTGCCGGTCATGGTCACCCCGAGCTGGGTGCGCACCCGGATCCAGCCCATCGCCGTGCGCGACGTCCTGCGCTACCTCGTCGGCAGCGCCACCATGCCCGACGACGTCAGCCGCACCTTCGACATCGGCGGCCCCGACGTCGTCACCTACCGCGACATGATGGGACGGTACGCGGCCGTGGCGAAGCTGCCCCACCGCCTCATCCTGCCGGTGCCCATGCTGACCCCGGGCCTCTCCAGCCACTGGGTCGGTCTGATCACCCCCGTCCCGGCCTCGATCGCCCGGCCGCTCGCGGAATCCCTGCGCCATGAAGTGATCTGCCGCGAACACGACATCGCCTGCCACGTGCCTGACGCACCCGGCGTCCCGATCAGCTTCGACAGAGCGCTCTCACTGGCCCTCGAACGCGTGAAGGACGCCCAGGTCAGCACCCGTTGGTCGTCCGCCTCGGTGCCCGGCGCCCCCAGCGACCCGCTGCCCACCGACCCCGACTGGGCGGGCGGCAGCCTCTACACCGACCGCCGGGAACGGACCGTGAACGCCTCGCCCCAGGCGCTGTGGCGCGTCATCGAAGGCGTGGGGGGCGACAACGGCTGGTACTCGTTCCCGCTCGCCTGGGCGGTGCGCGGCCGGCTCGACCGGCTCGTCGGCGGGGTCGGCCTCAGACGGGGACGCCGCGACGCCCAGCGGCTGAGGGCGGGGGAATCGCTGGACTTCTGGCGCGTCGAGGAGATCGAACCAGGACGGTTGCTCCGGCTGCGGGCCGAGATGCGGCTGCCCGGCCTCGCCTGGCTGGAGATGTACGCGGACCAGGACGACAGGGGCCGCACCCGCTACCGGCAACGGGCGCTCTTCCACCCGCACGGGCTCCTTGGCCACGCGTACTGGTGGAGCGTCTCGCCGTTCCACGCGTTCGTCTTCGGCGGCATGGCGCGCAACATCACACGGACGGCCGAACAGCACACCGCGAAACCCGGCCGAAAATCGTGACCCACGGGCAATCCGGCGGCGCACCGGCTCCGAATCACCTCTGAAGGCGGCCAGCGTCCAGGAGGATCACCGGGTGAACGAAGCAGTGCACATCAGCGGGGCACCCTCCGCGGGCCCCGACTTGGCCGAGCTGCTCGGCCAAGTGGCCCGCGGCGACCAACAGGCCTTCGCGTCGCTGTACGACGCGGTCTCCTCGCCCGTCCTGGGGCTGGTGCGCACCGTGCTGCGCGACCCCGCCCAGTCCGAGGAGGTCGCCCAGGAGGTCCTGGTGGAGTTGTGGCGGACGGCCGCGCGCTACCGGCCGGAGCGGGGGAGCGTCATGAACTGGGTCCTCACGATGGCGCACCGCAGGGCGGTGGACCGCGTACGGTCCGTCCAGGCCTCGGCGGAGCGCGACCACAAGGCGGCGCTGCTCGCACGTACTCCGGACTTCGACGAGGTGAGCGAGCAGGTGGAGAACCGCCTGGAGCGCGAGCAGGTACGGCGCTGTCTGCGCGCCCTGACCGAACTGCAGCGCCAGTCGGTGACCCTGGCCTACTACCGGGGGCTGACGTATCGGGAGGTCGGCGAGCTCCTCTCCGTGCCTCTGGGGACGATCAAGACCCGGCTGCGCGACGGCCTGATCCGACTGCGCGACTGCCTGGGGGTGAGCGCATGAGCGCCGCCGACCTGCACACGCTGACGGGCGCGTACGTCCTGCACGCCCTCATCGACGAGGAACGCACGGAGTTCGAGCGGCACCTGGAGGCGTGCGAGGCCTGCGCCCAGGAGGTGCGCGAACTGGCCGCCACGGCGGGGCGGCTGGCCCGTGCCGTCTCGGTCGCCCCGCCCGCGGACATGAGGGCCGAGGTGCTGCGGCGCGTCGCCACGGTCCGCCAGCAGCCGCCGCACATCCCCACGGCGGGAAAGACCACCGGCGGCACGGGCTCGGGACGGCGCCTGTCGCGCTTCGCCCTCGCCGCGTGTCTGGCGGCGGCCGCGGGGTTCGGTGGTATCGCCGTATGGCAGCACGAGCGGGCCGACGAGGCGGGCGAACGCGCTCAGGAGGCCACGCGCCGGAGCGAGCGGCTGGCCCAGGTGCTCGCGGCTCCGGACGCCAAGGCCGCGACCGGAAAGCTCGCGGGCGGCGCGACCGGCACGGTCGTGGTGGCCAAGAGCCGTAACCAGGCCGCCTTCGTGGCGGCCGAGATGCCCGAGCCGCCGTCGGGCAAGGTCTACCAACTCTGGTTCGACGACGACGGCTCGATGCGTTCGGCCGGTCTGATGGATCCGGGCCGAAGCACCGAAGCGGTGCTCCTGGACGGCCCGGTGGACCAGGCGTCCGGCATCGGGATCACCGTGGAGCCGGCGGGCGGCTCCGAGGAGCCGACGTCCGACCCGGTGGCCGTGATGGACTTCCCCAAGGCATGAGGAGCCGCAGAAAGTGACTGTTTCGATCGTCCTGTTCACCTCCGACCTGCGCCTGCACGACCATCCGCCGCTGCGGGCGGCGCTGAACGACGCGGACCGGATCGTCCCGCTGTTCGTGTACGACGAGGGGGTGCGGGCCACGGGCTTCGCCGTACCGAACCGGCGTGCCTTCCTCGCCGACTGTCTGGAGGAGCTCGACTCGGGGCTCCGCGAGCGCGGCGGCCGGCTCGTGGTCCGCAGCGGTGACGTCGTCGACCAGATCCGCCGGGTGGTGAAGGAGACCGGGGCCGCGCGAGTACACGTCTCGGCAGGGGTGAGCCGTTACGCCACGCGGCGCGAGGAACGGCTGCGGGCCGCGCTGGGCGGCGCCGGCTGCGAACTGGTCGTGCACGACGCGGTCATCACGGCCGTCGCGCCGGGGGAGGTGCTTCCGGCGGGCAAGGATCACTACGCGGTGTTCACCCCGTACTTCCGGCGCTGGACGTCGCAAGGCGTACGGGACGTCCTGGCGGCCCCGCGCGAGGTGCGGGTCGCCGACGTGGATTCGGAGCCGGTGCTGCCGCGTGCGGAGATCACCGGCGTCTCACCGGGACTCGGCGACGGCGGCGAGAGCGCGGGGCGGCGGCTGCTGCGGTCCTGGCTGGCCGGTGGCATCGACGGGTACGCGGACGGCCAGGACGACATCGCCCGCGATGCCACGTCACGCCTCTCGCCCCACCTGCACTTCGGCACCCTGTCGGCGGCCGAAGTCATCCACGGGGCGAACCGCGAGGGCTCGCCGGGGGCGCAGGCGTTCGTCCGGCAGCTGGCCTGGCGGGACTTCCATTACCAGGTCCTCGCGGCCCGCCCGGAAGCCGCCGCCCGGGACTATCGCCCGCACGGCGACCGGTGGCGCACGAACGAGAAGGAGATCAACGCCTGGACCGACGGGCGCACCGGCTACCCCTTCGTCGACGCGGCGATGCGACAGCTGCGCCACGAGGGCTGGATGCACAACCGGGGCCGCATGGTGGTGGCGAGCTTCCTCACCAAGACCCTCTACGTCGACTGGCGGGTGGGCGCCCGGCACTTCCTGAGCCTCCTGGTGGACGGCGACGTCGCCAACAACCAGATGAACTGGCAGTGGGCGGCGGGCACCGGCACCGACACCCGCCCCAACCGGGTCCTCAACCCGGTGATCCAGGGCAAGCGCTTTGACCGGAGCGGAAGTTACGTGCGCCGCTGGGTGCCCGAACTCGCGGAGGTCTCGGACCGGTACCTCCACGAGCCGTGGAAGCTCCCGGACCGCGACCGGGCGAACCTCGACTACCCCGAACCGGTCGTCGAGCTCGCGGAGGCCCGCGCCCGCTTCGAGCAGGCCCGCGACGCCTGAACGCCCAAGGGGTGCCCGGGTGTGCGAGGGGTGGGCGTGCCCGATCGGGTGAAGGCGGATCCGTGACCAATCCGCGGCCCGGTCCGTGACGGATTCCCTGTGTGAGCGAGGAACGGAAGACGTGGGGGCGGCGCGCCGGGGCGGTGGCCCCCGTCCCCTGATGCCGCCCGCTCACGGCCGCCCCATGCATGCAACGACGCAAGGAGAAGACCATGTCCATGTACTCCACCCGAATCCGCCGTGCCGCGGTCGCCGTCGCCGCCGCCGCGGTGCTGCCGATCGCCCTGACGGCCTGCTCGGACAGCGGCGACAAGGACACCGAGGCAGCGGACTCGACGCCCAGCGCGAAAGAGAGCGCCCGGGACGACGCCAGGACCGCTGACGAGCCGTTCGGGCCGGCCTGTTCGTCGGTTCCCCAGAGCGGCGCGGGCTCCTTCGACGGGATGGCGAAGGAGCCGGTCGCCACCGCGGCGTCGAACAACCCGGAGCTGTCCACTCTGGTCACCGCGGTCAAGAAGGCCGGGCTCGTCGACACCCTGAACAACGCGAAGGACATCACGGTGTTCGCGCCGACCAACGACGCCTTCGCCAAGATTCCCAAGGCCGACCTGGACAAGGTCCTCAATGACAAGGCCCAGCTGACCAAGATCCTCACTTACCACGTCGTGGGCGAGAAGCTGACGCCGCAGCAGCTGGAGAACGGCTCCTTCGAGACGCTGGAGAAGAGCGAGCTCACGACCGCGGGCTCCGGCACGGAGTACAAGGTCGACGACGCGTCGAGCGTCGTCTGCGGCAACGTCCCGACGGCCAACGCCACGGTCTACATCGTCGACACGGTCCTGATGCCGAAGAGCTGACGGAGACCGCCGCCCCGGTCGCCTCCGCCGTCCCTGCCCCGGGACGGCGGAGGCTTTCGCCGCCCCGGAACAGGGACGGCGCAGGCTTTTCGCCGCTCAGGCCAGGGAGAGGAACAGCTTCTCCAGGCGGGCCCGCATCTCGTCGCGGTCGCCGGGGGACTGCTCACCCTCGGCCATACAGTGCTGCAGTCCCGTGGCGATGATCGCGAACCCGGCCCGGTCCAGCGCGCGGGAGACCGCGGCCAGCTGCGTGATCACGTCCTCGCAGTCCCTGCCGTCCTCGATCATCTTGATGATGCCGGCGATCTGCCCCTGCGCCCGGCGCAGCCGGTTCAGCACGGACCTCAGCTCGTCGGCTGCCAACTCCAGCTGCACGCCGCCACCTCCGTCAAGGCCTCGTTAATACCCCTGGGGGTATTGTAGCCTGCGAGGGTGAGAGCCTTGGCTCAACGAAAGGACAGCCCCACATGACTCCCCCCACCGATCTGGCGCCCGCCCAGGCGGCCGCCCGTCTGGACCACTACACCGTCATCGACGTCCGCACCCCCGGCGAGTACGCCTCCGGTCACCTTCCGGGTGCCCACAACATCCCCGTCGATCACCTGCACATGGCGCTGCCCGAGCTCAAGGCCGCCGCTGCCCGTGGCGAGCTCCTGATGGTCTGCGCCTCCGGGAACCGCTCCGCCTCCGCGTGCGATCAGCTGGCCGCCGCCGACATCCCCGCCGCCACCCTCGCGGGCGGCACCACGGCCTGGGCCGCGGAGGGCCACCCCCTGCACCCCTCGGAGGGCGCACCGACGGTCTGGCCGATGGAGCGCCAGGTGCGGCTCGCCGCCGGGTCCCTGGTGGTCCTCGGCCTCGCCGCGGGCACTCGCTTCCGGCCCGCGCGCTGGCTGGCCGCGGGTATCGGCGCCGGCCTGGTCTTCTCCGCCGTCACCGACACCTGTGGCATGGCCGCCGTCCTCGCCAGGCTCCCTCACAACCGCCCTCGCGCCGCCGACCTCCGCACCACGCTGGAAGCCCTGTAGCCCGGTAGTTCCCTGCAGTCCTGTAGCCCTGGCTTCCCGGTTCGCGGAGGGGTGCGCGCAAAGGTCCGTTCAGTGCGTGCGGCGCGCTCGGCGGGCCCGGGTCGTGAGGCGCACGTCCGCCTCCAGGACGCGGGGTGCCGCCGCCGCCCGTGCCTCGGCGATGGTGCCCTCGGCGAGCTCGCGCAGCACCGCCTCCGGTGAGCCGCCGGGCTCCAGGACCAGCGTGATGCGGGCGCGCAGCCGCCGGGGGCGCCCCAGCAGCCGTACATGGGCGCGGGCCACGCCGTCGACCGCGCGGGCGCGGTCGGCCATGACGGAGGCCAGCGCCTTGGCCGAGAGGGTCACGCCCGGCTGCCCGAGCGGTAGTTCGCGCGGCCGGCCGGTGCGGATCTGGGCGCCGGCCCAGCAGAGGAACAGGACGGTGCCGACCGCCAGCGCGGCGATCACGACCGGCGGCCACCAGCCGTGATCACGCCACCGGCCGAGCACCTCGTCGTCCAGCCACACCCGGTCGGCGCCGACACGGGGCAGGGCCGACGGCAGCCGTTCGCGGACGGGAGCGGCCGCCGAGGCCAGTACCGCTGCCGCGCCCAGAAGAACCACCGCCGCGCAGAACAGAGTTGAGCGGTTCGTACCGCTGCGGACGCGGCCCATCAGGGGGCGCTCCTCTCCGCCTCGTCCGGCCCGCTCCCGGACCGCGCCCCGGGACCGGAA
Source organism: Streptomyces sp. NPDC050147 (assembly GCF_040660195.1). Taxonomy (NCBI): domain Bacteria; kingdom Bacillati; phylum Actinomycetota; class Actinomycetes; order Kitasatosporales; family Streptomycetaceae; genus Streptomyces; species Streptomyces sp. NPDC050147. Next base: position 91,614 of record NZ_JBFALJ010000003.1, read on the forward strand.
CCCTTCGGGGCGCGCCAGGAGGGTTCCGTGCTCAGCCGCACGCGCAGCCGCAGCGGTCCGGCGAGTCCCAACCCGGCGGCCGCCGCCTCGGCGGCCTCGGCCACCGCCCGCCGCGCACCCTGGAGTTCGCCGAAGCCGAGCCCGGCACGCACCCGTGCCGTACGGCGGCCGACCCTGACCCGGACCCGGCCGACGCCCGGTACGTCGGTCACGGCATCCCGCAGGAGGACCGCGACCGCCCGGCGGTCCAGGACCGCGCGCATCCCCCTCACAGGCGGCCGCATCGGCAGGACGCTGCGCCGGCCCGGCGTGACGGCGAGGACCAGCAGCCACACACCGAGCGCGAACACACCGATCGCCGCGAGCACACCCGTGGTGGTGGCGCCGGCCGGGCCGTGCGCGGAGAGCCACTCCATCGCGTCGACCCGCCACCGCGCGGGAGCGTTCCCGGCGGCGTGCACCGACACCACGTCGTACAGCAGCACCCCGCAGACCGCGGCGGCGAGCAGGGCCGACACCGCGACGGGCAGGCGGCGCTCGGACCACGGCCGGTGTGCGCCTACCTCGGCGTTCTGGACCCCCGGTGTGAGCCGCCCCGCGGACAACTCGTGGCGTGACAAACCCCTGACGCGGATCCGCGCCGAGGGCACGGTGAGGCCGGTGAGCCGGGCGGTGCGCTCGGCGACGTGCGACCGTACGCGCTCGCCCGACTCGTCGAGCACCGCGGGGTAGGGCAGGGTCACGGTGACGCCGACCCGGGCCCGGCGGCCGCGTACGGTCGCCGATCCTCCGCCGACCTCGACCGTGCCGGGTGCCAGTGCCTCTGTCGCGGCGCGTTCCGCGATGCGGCGCACCGCGCGGTCCGCGACGGTCGTCGTACCGCGCTGCGCCGCGGGCGTGGTCATCGCCGCTCCCGGCCGCGCCCGCCGAGGAAGGCGCGTACGTCCGTGCCGTCGTCGACGAGACGCCCCAGGACGAAGCCGACCGCGCCGAGCGCGGCGACCAGGAGGAACGCGCCGAAGCCGCCGAACCACCCGGCGAATCCCAGGGCCATGCCCGCCATCAGACCGACCAGAGCTGTGCTCACCACTCACCTCACACCACAGAAGGGGACGTCACGTCTTGGCCCGTGTGGGGCCATGCGCTACTCGACGCGTGTCTCGCCGCCGGATTCCGCGGCGTCGTCCTCGGGCAGATGGACGTCGTTGACGGCGACGTTCACCTCGACCACCTCGAGGCCGGTGATGCGCTCGACCGCCGCGATGACGTTCTCGCGCACGTCGTGGGCGACGTCCGTGATGGGAACGCCGTACTCGACGACGATGTCGAGGTCGATCGCCGTCTGCCGCTCGCCGACCTCGACCTTCACCCCGCGGCCGACGTTGGGGCGCCCGCCGGGGACGCGGTCGCGCACGGCGCCGATGGTGCGGGAGAGGCCGCCGCCCATGTCGAAGACGCCCGGGATCTCACGGGCCGCCATGCCGGCGATCTTCACCACCACGACATCGGCGATGGACGTCTTGCCCCGGGTCGCCGCCGGCTCGGCGGCGCCGGTGGCTCCGCTGACGGTGGTCGCTCCCGGCACGCTCCTGCGAGCCTCGCCGCCGAGTTCCTTCTCGCTGCCGCCGGGTGCGGCCGTTTTCGAAGTGAGGTCCTGCGTCGTCATGGTGGCGTCTCCTCGTCATCGGGGGTCGTCGGGGGTCATCGGGTGCATCGGGGTCATCTGGATCGTCGGGCTCTTCTCCTGCTCCGACCCGAGTACCCCGCGTCTGTTACGCGCCTCGCGGGAATTTCCTCGCCCGGGATGTAGCGTTCCTGGGCCGCGTAACGCGGCGGGCCCTTGGTGTGTCGTACGAGCACGACCGAAGTGAGAGGAGCCGCGTGTGCCGGGCGACCGGGGCGCAGCAGCCGACGAGGCGGACGCGTGCGCGAGACGGGACGACGGACTGCTCGCGGTGCGGGCGGCGGAAGGCGACGAGCAGGCCTTCGAGGCTCTCGTGCACCGCCACGCGCCCATGGCGCTGCGCCTGGCCACGCGCCTGCTCGGCAGCCGCCCGGAGGCGGAGGACGCCGTGCAGGAGTCCTTCGTCAGCGCCTGGCGCAAGCTGCCGGAGTTCCGCAGGGACGCGCAGTTCGGCACGTGGATCTACCGCATCGTCACCAACCGCTGTCTGAACGTGCTGCGGTCGCGGCGACCGGTCGTGGCGCTCGACGGCCTGCCCGAGCCGGCCGCTCCGGAGCACGAGGTCTCGCCCGCACGGGTGGCCGAGGGGCACGCCGCCGTGGCGGATCTGGCGCGGGCGATGGAGGGCCTCTCGGCGGAGCAGCGGGTGTGCTGGGTGCTGCGGGAGCTGGACGGCGCGTCCTACGAGTCCATCGCCGAGACAGTCGGAATCAGTACGGAGGCGGTCCGCGGCCGTGTTTTCCGGGCGCGGCGCTATCTGACGGAGGCGATGGCCGCATGGCGATGAACGAGGACGAACTACTGCCCTGCGGGCGCGAGTTGAGTGACGTATGGGAACAGCGGGAGGCGGGCGTGCCCGACCCTCACGCCGACGCCTGCCCGCACTGCGCGCAGGCGTTGGACGCGCTGCGGCACCTGGAGGGGATCGTCACCGAGGCGCGAGACACGACACCGCGGGAGCCGGACGCCTCCGCGCTCACCGGCCGTGTCATGGACGTGGTGCGTCTGGAACTGCGGCCGGGCCGGACGCTGCCGCTCGGTGACGAGGACGAGGACGCGTGGATCGTGGAGGCCGCCGCGGCCAGGACGGTCCGGGCCGCGGCCGAGTCGCTGCCGGGGGTGCGCGCGGGAAGCTGCCGCATCGGCCCGCTGGACGAGCCCGCGTCCCCCGCGCCCCCCGCGTCCGCGGGCCGCCTCGCGCGCGGCCCGGTCAGGATCCGCGTCGAGGTGCAGGCCCCGCTCACGTGGAACCTGCCGGAGGTCGCGGATCGGGTGCGTAGCCGGATCCTGCGAGCGGTGGACGACGAGCTGGGCATGCGGACCGCGGTCGTCGACGTGACGATCAGCGATCTCATCGACGACGAGAGCGACGAGAGCGACGACAGCGTGGAAGGGCGGCAGCGGTGAGTGATCGAGACGTTTCGCGCGTCCTGGCGGATGCCGTCATAGAGGCGGTCCTCGACACCCCGGGGGTGGCCTTCCTGCGGCCGGGACTCGTGGATCTCCTGAGGTCGTCGGCCGTGCTGAGGCGAGGGCTTCCGAGCACCCCGGCGGGCTCCGCCGGCGTGCAGGTGCGGCGGGAGAAGAGTGGTCGGGGCTGGAGTGTGGAGGTGTACGTCGTGCTTCACCGGGGGCGGCGGACCCTGGACGTGACACGAGAGGTGCGCTCGGCAGCGGCGAAGGCCGTGGAGCGGGTGACCGGGGAGCCGGCCGCGACCGGGATCAGCGTCACGGTCACCGGGCTCGTGTGAGCCCGGTATCACGCCTCTCAGGGGCTGACATTCAAGCTACTGGTGAGTAAGGTCGCGGGTCGAGGAACGGAGTTGTCATGACCCGCACGTTCACAGTGGCACGAAGCATCCTGGTCGAGGCGTCACCGCAGGTGGTGTACGGGCAGGTCAGCCAACCCGCTCTGATGGGGCGCTGGAGCCCCGAGAACCTCGGGGCGACCGTGCCCGGAGGCGAAGTGCCCGCCGCCGTCGGCCTGGTCTTCGAGGGGCACAACAAGCGCGGCCCGTTCCGTTGGACCACCCGCTGCACGGTGACCAAGGCGGAGCCGGGGCGGCGCTTCGCCTTCCGCGTGCACGCGATCGGACTGAAGCGCCCCCGCCTGCGTGCCCCCATCGCCACCTGGGAGTACCGCTTCGAGGACCGCGGCGGCGACACCCTGGTGACCGAGACCTGGACGGACGACAGGCGTTCCTGGCCCGCCTTCGTGACCAACGTCTTCGACCGTCTCGCCACGGGCGGGCGCACCTTCGCGGTCTTCCAGGTCGGCAACATCGACAGGACGCTGAAGAACCTCAAGCGGGAGCTAGAGAGCGCTCGTTGACCGCGAAGCGGGCTCCTCGAAGGCGGCGCCCGGCGGCCCGGTGATCGGGGCGACGGGCGTGTCGGCCGCGCGCACCCAGCGCGGGCCATCGGGCCCGTACACCCCGCGTGGCTCCGGGAACGCCGCGAGCAGGGCGAGGTAGACGATCGCCGCCACAGCCGCGCCCAGCGGGAGGCTGATGTCGGCGCCGTTCGCGAGGTCGCCAAGAGGCCCGACGAACTGTCCGGGGATGTTGGTGAACAGCACGCCGGTCACCGCGCCGGTCCACCAGCCCGTCATGCCACGCCAGTTCCAGCCGCGCGCGAACCAGTAGCGGCCGCCGTGCTGCCGGCGCGTGAAGACCTGCAGCGCCTCGGGGTCGTACCAGCCGCGCCGGGTGACATAGCCGAGCATCATGACGATCATCCACGGCACGGTGCAGGTGATGATCATCGTGGCGAAGGTGGAGATCGCCTGGACCAGGTTGAAGCCGAACCGGCCCACGAAGATGAACGTGATGGACAGGACGCCGATCAGGACGGTGGCCTGGACACGGCCGAGCCGCGGGAAGACCGAGGAGAAGTCCAGACCGGTGCCGTACAGCGCGGTGGTCCCGGTCGACATGCCGCCGATCAGCGCGATCAGGCAGACCGGCAGGAAGTACCAGCCGGGCGCGATCGCGAGGAGACCGCCGACGAAGTTGGGGGCGGCCGGGTCCATGTACTCGGGCGCCTGCTCGGCGATGATCGCCGCGGTCGCCAGGCCGAAGCCGAACGGCAGCACCGTGGCCACCTGCGAGAGGAAGGCCGCTCCCATCACCTTGCGGCGAGGCGTGGCGGCCGGGATGTAGCGCGCCCAGTCGCCCAGGAAGGCGCCGAAGGAGACCGGGTTGGAGAGCACGATCAGCGCGGCGCCGATGAAGGACGGCCAGAACAGGTCCTGGGTCGCCTGGTCGGCGTCCGGCGTGAAGATCCCGGCGTACGACGGGTCGAAGTCCCCGGCGAAGGCGACGAGGCCGAGGACGAACAGCAGGGTCGCCGCCACGACCGCGACCTTGTTGACGAGCAGCATGAAGCGGAAGCCGTAGACGCACACGGCGAGGACGAGAGCGGCGAAGACGGCGTACGCACAGCCGTAGGCCACGTCGCTCTCCGGCACCCCGAGCAGCCGGTGCGCCCCGCCGATGAGGGCGTCGCCCGAGCTCCACACCGACAGGGAGAAGAACGCGACGGCGGTCAGCAGGGAGAGGAAGGAACCGACGATCCTGCCGTGCACGCCCAGATGCGCCGACGACGAGACGGCGTTGTTGGTGCCGTTGCGTGGCCCGAACACCGCCATCGGGGCCAGCAGCAGCGCACCGATGAGCAGCCCGATGAGCATCGCCGCGAGCCCCTGCCAGAAGGAGAGCCCGAACAGGATCGGGAACGCCCCGAGCACGCAGGTGGCGAAGGTGTTGGCGCCGCCGAACGCGAGCCGGAACAGATCGAGCGGCCCCGCCGTGCGGTCCGCGTCCGGGATGCGTTCGACTCCGTGCGTCTCGACCTCGGTGACGGACGGAGATGGCTCCTTGGGCACAGAAGGCTCCCTGGGTGACGACACCACGACGTACGAGGTGCTGGGGCGGAAATGCAGGGACCGTATGCGCCATGAACCTCACCGCACCAGTGCCTGATTCGCACCGCGCGCGCCGGTGTGGTGGATGAATCGCACACCCACCCGCGCGAACGCCCCTACAGGGCGTCGAGTTCGCGGACCACCGTCATGTCGTCGAAGGGGATGAGGTGTTCGCCGACGATCTGGTGCGGCTCACTGCCCTTGCCCGCGACGAGCACGATGTCGCCCCGCCGTGAGGCGGACAGCGCGCGCGAGATCGCGGCGCGGCGGTCGGCCACCCGGTGAAAGGGCGTCCCGGTGGACTTCAGGCCGGGAACGATCTGGTCCAGGATGGCCTCGGGGTCTTCGCCGCGCGGGTTGTCCGAGGTGAGGACGCACAGGTCGGAGTGGTGGCCCGCGATCTGGCCCATCAGGGGCCGCTTGGTGACGTCACGGTCGCCGCCGCAGCCGAAGACGGTGGTCACCGCCCCGGTCGCGAAGCCGCGGATCGTGGCGAGGACCTTCTCCAGCGAGTCCGGCGAGTGCGCGTAGTCGACGATCACGCAGACGCCTCGCGCGGTGGTGAAGCGCTCGAGCCGGCCCGGAGTGGGCGGCATCCGGTCCAACGCCTCGACCAGAGCGGGCAGTTCGTGCCCCAGCAAGTGGCACGTGGCGAGGGTGGCCAGCGCGTTGGACACTGAGAAGCGGCCCGGTATCGGGATCGCGGCAGGGTACTTGCGGCCGTCGTGGTGGAGCGTGAAGCGTGTGCCCACCGCGTCCACCACCAGGTCGCTCGCCCGGTAGTCGGCCTTCGGCGAGTCCACTCCGTACGTGGTCACCGCGCCCGGCATCAGGTTCATGATCTCGGCGCTGACGGGGTCGTCGGCGTTGACCACCGCACGCTCGCACAGCCCCGCGAAGAGGCCGAGCTTGGCGTTCTTGTAGTGCTCCATGGTCCCGTGGTCGTCCAGGTGGTCCTGGGTGAGATTGGTGAAGACGCCGATGTCGACCGGCACGTGGTCCAGGCGCCGCTGCAGCAGCCCCATGGACGTGGCCTCGAGCACCACGCTGCTCGTGTCCCGGTCGCGCATGCGGCCGAGGAGGTAGTGCAGGTCCGGTGACTCGGGGGTGCTCAGGACCGACCGCGGCATGGGGATCCGCTCCGTGCCGATCCGGCTGCCCGAGGTGCCGATCACGCCGACCTTCGCGCCCACGGCCAGCCGGAGCGCCGACTCGACCATGTACGAGACGGAGGTCTTGCCGTTCGTCCCCGTGACGGCCACGACGTCCATCGCGCGGCCGGGATCGCCGTAGTACCGGGAGGCGACGAGCGAGGCGGCCGCCCGTGCGTCGGCCACCCGCACCACGCACACCTCGCCGAGGTCGGCCCCGCTGCCCGGCAGCGCACCGTCCTCGGTGAGAACCGCCACCGCCCCTCGTTCCAGAGCCCGGCTGATGCCCCCGGGCCCGCCCTCCTCATGGCCGGGTACGGCGACGTACAGCGATCCGAACGTCACCTGTCCGGCGTCGAAGGTGATTGTGGCGGTGACCGGGACGTCCGGGTCACCGTGCAGGACGTGGTGGTCGTGGCCGTCGAGCAGTGCGCTGAGCTTCACAAAAGTCCCCTCGAAGGGCGGCTCACGGCGCACCGCGTACGCCCGGCCTGAGGGGCGAGGGCGACGGCGAGCCGGAATCCGCGGTGATGCGCGTAAGGCGAGCGGGGCCCCACAGGGGGATATCTGCGTGCGGGCCGAAGGGCCAGGACGGCCGAGGAACGCTACCTGTGCGCCGCACGACCGGTCGCTGAGGACCGGATCCGGGTCGTGGAGGGCTGAACACAGATGGTCGGGCGGAGCAGGGACCAGCCCGACACTGCTTCAGTGTACGTCGGCGCAGGCTCGCGGCGGACGTACCGGAACGCGCCCGGTGATCTCCGCTCTCGCCCGCGGGCCTACTGTGGCGGCGCCCATGGGTATTGACGTGGACGTGTCACTCGATATGGTCTAGTCCAACGGCGGGGGCGATTCCGGATAGCTGCAGCTCCCGGTGCGCCGGTGCGATCGCCGGTGGATCCTGTCGTGCTTCTCCGTGTCCGCCAGCGTCTGTCTGTCGTCTCTCCGCGTCTTTTCGCGCCTCTCGCCCCTCACGGCGCTCAAGAGGCGGGCCCACCCCCATCCCTCCCCCCACCACGTGACGGGCGGCCGTCCACGCGCATGCGCCGGCCCGCCAAGGAGTGATTCCCCCATGCGTCCTCGTCTCCTCGCCGCACTGACCGCGACCGCGTCCGCCGCCGCTCTCGCCCTGCTGACCCTCGCACCCAACGCCTCCGCCGAGAAGACGGGGCCGGGGGAGCGGGCGGCGGCTGGATTCCCCGTCAGCGAAGCCCAGTTCAACCAGATGTTCCCGAACCGGAACTCCTTCTACACCTACAGCGGGCTCACCCAGGCGCTCAGCGCCTATCCCGAATTCACCGGGACCGGCAGCGACACCGTACGCAAGCAGGAGGCCGCCGCCTTCCTGGCGAACGTCAGTCACGAGACGGGCGGCCTGGTCCACGTCGTCGAGCAGAACACCGCGAACTACCCGCACTACTGCGACCGTTCGCAGCCCTACGGCTGCCCGGCGGGCAACGACAAGTACTACGGCCGCGGCCCGATCCAGCTCAGCTGGAACTTCAACTACAAGGCGGCGGGCGACGCCCTGAAGATCGACCTCCTGAACAACCCCGACCTCGTGCAGAACGATCCGGCCGTGGCGTGGAAGAGCGGCCTCTGGTACTGGAACACGCAGAACGGCCCGGGCGCCATGACGCCGCACAACGCCATGATCAACAGCGCGGGCTTCGGCGAGACGATCCGCAGCATCAACGGCAGCCTGGAGTGCGACGGGAAGAACCCCGGGCAAGTGCAGAGCCGGATCGACAACTACACGCGGTTCACCGGCATCCTCGGTGTCACCCCGGGCGACAAGCTCAGCTGCTGACGGTCCCGGCGACCCCGTCCGAGCTCCCCTCGCCCGTCGGTTTCCATCCGGAGGGCGAGGGGCGATTTTCGGCCAACATTAGTGTACTGCTCAACGATCGACTGGGAGGGGCTGGTTGGCTCCGTAGGTGATCAATAGCCTGGTGCGCGTCGCCTTTTCTGACCTAGGAGTCATATGTCCACCGCGCAGCAGGTCCCCGACATCCTCTCGCCCGAGTTCGCCGAGAACCCGTACCCGGCCTACCGAGTGATGCGGGAGAGCGCGCCGCTGTTCTGGCACGAGGCGACGCAGAGCTGGATCATCTCGCGGTACGCGGACGTCGAGCGCGTGTTCAAGGACAAGGCCTCGCAGTTCACCACCGACAACTACGACTGGCAGATCGAGCCCGTCCACGGCAAGACGATCCTCCAGCTCAGCGGCCGGGAACACGCCGTGCGGCGCGCGCTCGTCGCACCGGCGTTCCGCGGCAGCGACCTGCAGCAGAAATTCCTGCCCGTCATAGAACGCAACTCCCGCGAACTCATCGACACCTTCCGGCACACCGGCAGCGTCGACCTGGTCAAGGGCTACGCCACCCGCTTCCCCGTCAACGTGATCGCCGACATGCTCGGCCTGGACAAGTCCGACCACGCGCGTTTCCACGGCTGGTACACCACCGTCATCGCCTTCCTCGGCAACCTGGCGGGCGACCCCGAGGTCGCGGCGGCCGGTGAACGCACCCGGGTGGAGTTCGCCGAGTACATGATCCCGATCATCCGGGAGCGCCGCGACAACCTCGGCGACGACCTGCTCTCCACGCTGTGCGCCGCCGAGGTGGACGGCGTACGCATGAGCGACGAGGACATCAAGGCCTTCTGCAGTCTGCTGCTCGCGGCGGGCGGCGAGACCACCGACAAGGCCATCGCCAGCATCTTCGCCAACCTCCTGGCCCACCCCGAGCAGCTCGAAGCCGTCCGGCAGGACCGCACGCTGATCGCCCGCGCCTTCGCCGAGACCCTGCGCCACACGCCGCCCGTCCACATGATCATGCGGCAGTCGGCGACCGACGTGGAGGTCACCGGGGGAATCATCCCCGCCGGCGCCACCGTCACCTGCCTGATCGGCTCGGCCAACCGTGACGAGCAGCGCTACCGCGAGCCGGACCGTTTCGACATCTTCCGTGACGACCTCACCGCGACGACCGCGTTCTCCGCCGCCGCCGACCACCTCTCCTTCGCCCTCGGCCGGCACTTCTGCGTGGGCGCACTCCTTGCCAAGGCCGAGGTGGAGATCGGCGTCGACCAACTCCTGGACGCGATGCCGGACATGCGGCTCGCCGAAGGCTTCGACCCCGTCGAGCAGGGGGTGTTCACCCGCGGGCCGCAGTCGCTCCCGGTGGTCTTCACGCCCGTCACCGCCTGACCCGGCCGGGGCGCCCCCGACGGCGGCGCCCCGGCACCGAGTCAGTGCGCCACAGGCGTGAACTGCACCGGAAGCGACGTCAGACCGCGCATCCAGATGGACGGCCGCCAGGTCAGCTCGTGCGGCTCCACCGCGAGGACGAGGTCGGGCAGCCGCTCCAGGAGCGTCTCGACCGCGGTCCTCGCGATGACGTCGGCGAGCAGCGGTGCGGGGTAGGGGCAGCGGTGCTCGCCGTGGCTGAAGGACAGATGCGCGGAGTTCTCCGGGCCGACATGCGACTCGGGCCAGATCTGCGGGTCGGTGTTGGCCGCGGCGAGGCCGAGCACCAGACAGTCGCCCGCCCGGATCTGCCGCCCGCCGAGCTGGGTGTCGCGCACCGCCCAGCGGCCGATGAAGTTCTGGGTCGGCGTGTCCAGCCACAACACCTCGTTGAGCGCCTCGCCCACGCTGAGGCGACCGCCGGACACGTTCAGGGCGAACCGCTCGTCGGTCAGCATCAACCGCAGCGTGTTGCAGATCCAGTTGGCCGTCGGCTGCTGCGCCGCCGCGATGATGGAGATCAGGTCCTGGACGATCTCCTCGTCGGTGAGGCCCGCCGCATGCTGCAGCATCCGCGACGTGACGTCCGCGCCGGGCTTCTCCCGCTTCTCCTTGACCAGGAGCTGGATGCGCTCCGCGACGCGGGTGTAGGCCGCCACGGGGTCGTCGCCCTCGTGCGCGTCGAGCGAGATCCGCAGGTCGTCCACGAGCTGCTGCGTGTCCGTGCTCGCGTCCGGCATGCCGCACATCTGCACCGCGGCGATCATGGGCAGCGCGTGCGCGTACGCGTCCATCAGCTCGGCCTGGCCGCTGCCGGCGAACTCGGCGATGAGGCGGTCGGCGATCCGGGCGCTGTCCCGGGCCAGTTCGAACTGGTCGACCCCTTCGAGGGCCTCCGTGATGACCCCGGCCCGCCGCCGGTGCTCCTCGCCCTCGGTGAACAGGACCGAGGGCTGGTAGCCGACGAACGGCAGCAGTGGCCAGTCGGCGGGGATGTGCTCCCACTGGTTCCAGCGCCGTGAGTCGCGGGCGAACAGCTCGTCGTGGCCGGTCACATAACTGACCTCGGAGTAGCCGAGCACCAGCCACGCGGGCACGTCACCGTCGAGGAGCACCGGCGCCACCGCCCCGTGCTCCCTGCGCAGGGCGCGGTAGAGCTGCGAAGGCGTCTGCTGGTACTCCAGACCGCCCAGGCGCACCGCGCCCGTCCCCGCGTGGGCCGGGCACCCGGGCGGCGGGCTCTGCTCGTAAGGGGATCCGGTCGGCTCGGTCACGGTGTCATCTCCTGGGCCATGGCCAGTGCGTAGAGGTGGTCCACGAGGGTGATCAGGACGTCCTTGCCCGACGACCTCACCCGTGCGTCGCAGTCGATCAGCGGCACATGGTCCGGCAGCGCGAGGGCCTGGCGGATCTCCTCCAGCGAATGGGTGGAGGTGTCGTCGTCGAACCGGTTGACGGCCACCACGAACGGCGTCTTGTGGTGTTCGAGACGGTCGATGGCGTACCAGGACTCGTCCATCCGCCGCGTGTCGACCAGGACGACCGCGCCGAGCGTGCCGGAGAAGAGCCGGTCCCACAGGAACCAGAAGCGCTCCTGCCCGGGGGCTCCGAACAGATAGAGCACCACACGCTCGTTGAGGCTGATCCGGCCGAAGTCGAACGCCACCGTCGTCGTGGTCTTGGCGGCCACGTCGGCCGTCTCGTCGACGCCGACACCGGCCTGCGTCATCACTTCCTCGGTGTTCAGCGGACGGATCTCGCTGACCGACCGGACCAGCGTGGTCTTGCCGACCCCGAAGCCGCCCACGACGACGATCTTCAGGCCGGTTTCGGCCGTGTCGGACAGGGGCGTACGGGAGGGCAGCTCAGATGTTGCGGAGCCCATGGAGCACCTCCTTGAGAAGGGCGGAATCGGGGATCGAAGCGGCCGAGCCGGCCGCGCGGGGATGGCGGGCGGTGATCCTGCCCATCGCGAGCAGGTCACCGAGCAGGATCCGCACCACCGTGATCGGCAGTTTCATCTCCGCGGCGATCTCCACCACGGCCGTCGGATGCCGGCACAGTTCGAGGATGCGTACGTGCTCCGACTGCATCCCGGCAGTGGGCTCGCACTCGCTCACCACCAGTGTGACCAGGTCGAACGAGTCGTCGTCGGCGCGGCTGCGACCGCCGGTGACCGTGTAGAGCCGGTCCGGATCACCGATGTCCACGGGCCTGCGCGGCGTCACGAGGAGCCGCTGCCTTCGGTCTGGGCGCGCGGCTCGGCGCGCAGGTGCTCACCGATCTGCTCGACCAGTTCGGTCATCTGATGGCCCACCACTCCCGGATCGGCGTTCTCCTCCGCCACGACCGCCAGATGCGCTCCCTGGCCCGCTTCGACGATGAAGAGCAGTCCGCCGTGGAACTCGGTCATGGAGTGCCGGACGCCGCCGGTCCCGTCGCCGAACTCCATGGAGGCGCCCTGGGCGAGCGCCTGGATTCCGGAGCAGATCGCCGCCAGCTGGTCAGCCTGGTCGAGCGTCAGATGCTCGCTCCAGCACAGCTTCAGGCCGTCCCGGGAGAGCACCAGGGCGTGCCGTGTTCCGGGGGTGCGCTTCAGGAGGCTCTGCAGGAGCCAGGTCAGGCTGTTGTCAGTGGTCTGCATGGTAGGCGGGGCGAGATGCGCGGGTCGTCCGGTCACCTGCCCGTCCCTCCAATCTCACGATTTCGAGCGGGGAAGGGGGGCGCCAGAGCCCGGGCGCCGTGCGGGTGGCTTCGGTCTACTCGGCGGGCGGCGGCCCGGAACCCTCGGGGGATTCGGGTGCCGCGGGGGAGCCGGGCACGTCGCCCGCCGCCTGCCGCCCGCGGTGGAAGGCACCGAAACGGGAACCGGCGTCACGCGGCGGCAGCCCCGCGTCACCGGAGAGCGGCCCGGCGCCGGTCGCGGCGTCGGACGCCGCCCTGCGCTGCTCGCGCTCACGCTCCGCCTCGGCCATGGTGCGCCCGGGGGCGCGCACGGGCAGTCCGTTGGTCGTGGCGGCCGCGGGACGGGCGTGCTGCGGCCGGGGCTGTGCCTCCGCGCCACCCGCGGGCTGCGCGGGGGCGGCGGGGATCTCCGCGGCGGCCGGTGCGGGAGCTGCCGGGAGCTGCGCGGAGGTCGGTTCGGGAGCGCGGGGGGCGATCTGCTGGGGAGCGGGGTCGCGCTGCTGGGCCAGGAGCTGCGGGGGCAGGAGCACCACGACGCCCGTGCCGCCGCGGGAGGACGGACGGAAGTTGACGCTCATGCCGTACTTGGCGGCCAGACGCCCGACCACCGCGAGACCGAGGCGGGTGCCCTGCAGCGAGGCCAGGTCCGTGACGTGGCCGGAGACCGACTCCTCCGCACGGCGCATCGCCGCGTCGGCCATCTTCAGGCCGCTGTCCTCGATCGTCACGACGATCCCGGCGCTGCGCTCCTCCACGTAGACGTGCACCTCGTCGATGGGCGGGGAGAAGTTCGCCGCGTTGTCCATGAGTTCGGCCAGGACGTGCATGACGCCCTCCGCGGCGAACCCGGCGATGGCCACGGTCGTCGAGCAGTGCAGCCGCACCCGCTGGTACGCGGAGATCCGGCCCACCGCACCCCGCAGGATGCTCTCCATCACGATCGGCTTGTTCCACGCGCGGCTGGAGCGGCCGCCCATCAGCAGGGCGAGACGGTCCGTCATGAGCCCGAGCTGGGAAGTGCTGTGGTCCAGGCGCAGCAGATCACCGAAGACCTCGACGCCGTGCCGCTCCTGCATGTCCCGCAGGTCGGCGAGCATGCTCACGGACTTGGCCTGCACCCGGCTCAGCGCCTTGGCGGAGGCGGCCTGCGCGGCCGCGGCGCGCCGCTCGCTGTAGGCGAGCTCACGGACGAACGATTCGGCGGGAACACGCAGCAGGGGGTTGCGTGGCCAGTCGAGGCCGGCGAGGACCGTGTCGGCGGAGGCGCCCTCGCGCAGCCGCTCGATCGCGGTGGGCAGCGTCACCGCCGTCAGCTCGTCCAACTCCGCCGCTGCCTCGGCGAGTTGCCCCTGGGCCTGCTCACACCGCGAGTCGACCTCGGCCGCGTGCCGCACGGTCTCCTCCACCACGGAAGCGAACTCGTGGACGATCTGGCGAAGTTGCGGGTCCGACGGCGGGGCCGTCTGCGCCAGGGTCTCGCTCGCGCTCGTCCCGTCGCGCAGCCGCTTCGTGACGGTCGGCAGCGTGACGGTCAGCAGGTGAGCGGAGTCGGCGCCTTGGCGGGCGAACTGTGCCTTGAGGGACGCGGCCTCGGCGTGGTCCGCGGCGGCGGCCTCGCGGACCCGCTTGACGTGCAGGGACGTCGTCACGAGCGCGATCGCAAGACACAGCCAGCAGGCCAGGACCGAAGCCACCGTCCAGACCCGGGCGGTGTCCGGTGCCAGGACGCCCGCCACGGCACCGGCCACGGCGGTCACCACCAGCACGACCACGGGCAGGGTCGACGCGGGCCGACGCGCCTTCGCTATTCGGTGCGGGCTGGGGGGAGCAGGCACGGGCATTCAGCGGTCCCTCGGTCCTTGATTGCAGGTAAGCAACGAGCCGACCGATGTACGCATCGGTCGCGGGCCCGGCGGGAACGCCAAAGAGGACGGCGATCTTCCGGACCACACATCGCGCCATGCTAGTCACCCCGCGGGGCGCGCATGACAGGGAGTCGCAACAGTCCGCCCCGGAGGAGCTTTCGTCGTGATCTCGCCCCTCGAACATGACACCGTGGTAGAGGAGTTCGACTCTCAGTCGAAGATCATCCAGCCGCTCAGTCGACGGCCGACGTCTCGGTGATCTCGTACGCCTCGAGGCCCGGCGCCGCGAGGAGGGCCGCGACGCAGGCCGCCGAACCGCCGACGTACGTGCTCACCAGATCGACGTCACCGGCCACGCACCAGGCACGGTCCTCGGGCCACCAAAGGTCGGGGAGCTCGGGCACCCCCTCGTCGGGGTCGCCCGCGGGTGACGCGACGGAGTCGGCGTCGTGCAGCGGCCCGGAGAGCAGGATCTCGTCGCGGCCCGGCGTGCGGAACACCGGATAGCCGTCCCAGTTGTACTGGCCGTACCCCTCCCACAGTCCGTACCAGCAACGGTCAGGGGTGCGGGTGTGGCGGGTCAGTACGGAGATCAGGGCGCGGGCGACGACGGCGGGGGTCGGGCCCTCGTCGGGGTGCTCGTCCCAGACGCCGGGGACGGCGGGGGTGTCGTCGTTGCGGTAGAGGAGGCGGTCCCCGAGGCCGATCAGCTCGTGCCAGCGCGTCCCCGCCGACACCGTCCGGCCGTACGAGGCGGCCACTTGGTCCCACCGCACCGGTTTTGTGCCGAGCCAGGCCGGGTGGAGGACGCGCGCGTACGCGTCGAAGCCGGGCGCGCAGACACCGGCGACCGTGCCGAATCCGTCGTCGTGGGGCGGGCGTTGCTCCAGCCAGCGGGCGGGCGAGAGGTCGCGCCGCTCGATGCGGAGGCGGCCGTAGAGGGACGGGGGCTGGCACTGGTCGACGAGGCGCATGCCCACAGTGTCGCCTGCGCCGTGACGCCCCGAGCACGGGAACGCACGCCGATTGAGGCGGGCGGGGCGGGGCACTCGGACAGCCGTGGCGTGGCCGGCTGAGCGGTCGCCCGCCGCTGTGCCGAACCATGCCGACGCCGTGCCGACCGAAGAGGGACCCCATGGGTGTGAAGAAGACCGCCGTCATCGTCCTGGACTGCGCGAAACCCGAGGAGCTCGCGGAGTTCTACGCGGGGCTGCTCGGAGGTACGGCCGCCATGGGCACCGACCCCGACTACGTCGAGGTGTCCGACGGGCAGGGCGTCTGCATGGCGATCCACCGTGACTACGGCTACGCGCCGCCGAGCTGGCCCCGGCCGGAGGACTCCCAGCAGTCGCACCTCAGGATTCTGGTGGGCCGCGGCGACATCGACGAGGCGGAGCGGGAGGCGATCGGCCTGGGCGCCCGCCCCGTGGACACCAAGGACAACTCCGGCCCCCGGGACACCCGGACCTACAGCGACCCGGCAGGACACTCGTTCACCCTTGCGGTGTCCGCCGAGCCGAGGACGACCCGCTGAACGGTCCGCCGAGCCGAGGACGACCCGCTGAACGCGACGACTCCTGCCCGGCTGCGGGCCACCGCCGCTCAGCCGGAGGGCTCGTCCGGCACCGGCTGATCCGGGCGCACGCCACCCGAGTGCGGCGCACCGCGCCGGCCGGTGCCCGCCTCGTCCGTGTCCGGCACGTCGTCGGCGTCCGGGGCGTTGCCCGTGGTGGCCGACTCGTCGTCCAGATCCCAGTGGTCCTCCTCGTCCGACGCCTGCTGATCGGGCAGATCCCTCGGTACGGGTGTCTCGTCCTCGCCCCGGGTCTCGGGCAGCTCATCGCTCACGGCGTTCCCTCCAGTCCTCGTCACTTCGTTCCGCGCGGTCTCACGGCGGCTTCCGCTGCGAAGGCGCGGCTACCCGCCGTGGTCGCGGCGACACCTCGTACTGGTTCACGGTGGACCGCAGACGCCGTGTCGGCCACACGAGCGGGGCCGGTTGCCCGGGCGCGCGCGGGACGAGACGGCCAGGGCGACGGCGGTCAGCACCGAGAGGAGCCCCCAGACCGGTACGAAGCTGCCGGTGAGGTCCTTGAGCAGGCCGAGGACCGGTGGCATCACCACGATGGCGATCTGGTTGACGGACATGGCGAGGCCGAGGGCGAAACCCGTCCGCTCCGGTGGCGCCGATTCGGTCACGTAGGCGACCCAGGGGCCGTACCAGCCGAAACCGAAGAAGCCGAGCCAGACGAGCGCGCCGCAGGCGACCGCGGGGGAGCGCCCCAGCGGTGTCATCAGCACGGCCATCGCCGCGAGCACGGCGGCCATGCACAGGACGAGCGCGCCGTACCGTCCGGCCCTGCCGCGGTCGCTCCAGGCCGCCAGGGCGATACGGCCGACGACGCCCGCACCCTGGACGGCCACCAGGACAAGAGCCGCGGTGCCCGCCGCGACGGACGCCGTCTCGTGCAGATACAGCACCGTCAGGACGCCCGCGCCGTACTGCACCGAGATGAGGCTCGACCCGCAGAGCACGATCCGCACCATGGACGGTTCGCGGAGCATCCGCAGCCGTGCGCCGAGCCGCGACCTGAGCGAGGCACGTGGCCCGCGGCCCCGGGGAGCGGCGGCCACGGGCGGGCTGCGGTAGAAGCCCACGAAAACGCCTGCCCCGAGGAGCGCGACGAGCCCACCGGCCACGAGCGTCGCCCGCCAGCCGAAGGCCTCGGCGATGACGGGCAGCGCGGCCGAGGCCAGCGCGGCGCCCAGCGGCAGCCCCGCCTGACGGATGCCCATGGCCAGGCCCCGCTGGGACGTGTCGAACCACGACGCCACCGATTTGCTGCCGCCGGGCTGCACGGTGCTGTACCCCGCGCCGACGAGCAGCAGCACCAGGAGCAGGGAAACGTAGCCCGGCGCCGTGCTTCCCACGAGCAGGCCCGCGGCGACCACACCGGCGCCGGCCCCGACCACCCAGCGTTCGTCGTAGCGGTCGAGCAACTCCCCGGCCACCAGCAGCCCGACCAGCGGAACCAACTGGGCCGCCGAGACCAGCAGACCCAACTGGACCGTGTTCAGGTGCAGGTCGCGTTGCAGATGGACGCCCATCGCCCCGATGCCCTGCACGAAGAAACCGGCGGCGGCCTGGGTGAAGGTGGCGATCCCGAGGACGACCCACCGGTATCGCCACGCACTGGGCGCCACCCCGGCGAGGGACGTCATGGGCGCCAGTACAGCGCCGGATCCGGGTGGTTGACGAAGCCGAGGTCCCGGTAGAGCGGCTCGCCTTCGTGGGAGGCGTACAGGTCGACGCGGGCCACCTCACGTTCCCGGAACCAGTCGAGCAGGCCCGCCATGAGCGAGCGGCTGTGACCGCGCCGCCGGTGTGCCGGGTCGGTGACGACGCCGATCACCAGCCCTACGCGGCCATTGCGCAGGTGCGGGCCCGGCAGCCGCTGCTCGACGGAGCCGATGGCGCAGGCGGCCAGGCTGCCCCTGCCGCCGTCCACGGCGAGGATCCGCACGTCCTCCGTGGCCAACCGATCCTTCAGGACCACGGCCAGGGTGTCCTGCCAACTGGCGTCTTGCGATGGCGGGTCGAAGTAGTCGCCGCCGAGGTTCTCGAACAGCAGCGCCCGCAGGCGTACGAGCTCCGCGATGTCGTCCTGCGTCGCCGGGCGTATGCCGGTGCGGTCTCGGGTGCGTTGTGACATGTCGATCAGCCTGCTGTAATGGTCTTATGCACCTCAACCCTTACGGCGAGCAGGTCGTGAATCTGGCCGCCGACCTCGCCAACCGGCGCCCGGAGACCGCCGGTGAACTCGCGGACCGCTGCCGCGCCGCAGGGCTCGTCCTCGAGCGTCCCGTCGGACCGGAGGACCTCGACCGGGCGCGGGACGCGCTGGACGCGTGGGAGAAGGTCGTCGACGCCGCCGACGAGGACGAGCGCGCCGGACTCCTCAACGGGATGCTGGCGGCGTCCGCCGCCCACCCGCGGCTGACCGACCACGCGGGCTCGGGCTGGCATCTGCACTACCGCGAGGACCGGCAGCCGCTCGGCGCCCTGCTGTTCCAGCTCATCTCCGTCGGCACGGCGCTGCACCTGGCCGGGCGCGGCATGCACCGGCTGCGGCGGTGCGCCGTCACCGAGTGCGTCACGGTCTTCGCCGACACCTCACGCACCGGGCGCCAGCGCTACTGCTCCCAGCGGTGCGCCAACCGCGACGCGGTCCGCCGCCACCGGGCGCGCCGCGGCGACTGATTCCACCGGCCGATGCGACAGAACGCGGGCTCCAAATGCCGTGCGGGGCCCTGTTTTCCGGCCGGACTTCTGGTATTCACTCCTGGGATCGATCGCCGTCCGCGCGCTCGCGTTCGCTGCGGTGTACCAACGCGACCTAGGAGTTTCCGTGGCCCTCGCACGCCGTCCGTTCAGAGCCGCCGCGAAGGTGTCGGTGGTCGCCGTCGCCGCGGTGGGGCTCCTCGCCCCCGGTGTCGTCGTCGACCGGTACGGGGAAACTGCTGCCGCCACCGCTCCAACTGCCGTTGTTCCCGGGCCGATCGCCGACTGGCAGCACGAACGCCTCGCCGCCGGGGTCGACCTGTACCAGGGGAGCATCGCGGGCCGTCCCGGCGCCGACCACTGGACGGTGACGGTGCGCGTGAACGGAGCCCACCTCGCCGCCGAGCGGGAGGCGCAGGCGCTGGCGGAGCGGGTGCGCGGCGCCGGGTTCGACCCGCGCGTCGAGCAGGTCGCGTGGCCGCGGGGTTCCGACCGGCACGGGGTGGTCGGCGAGCGGGTCCGGGTGGGGGAGTACGAGGCACGGACCGAGGCGGACACGCGGCGCAAGGCCCTCGCCGCCGCCGGGTTCGACGCGGTGAGCGAGTGGACCGGCGCCGACGGTGTGCCCGGTACCGGGGTCGCCCGGGTCAAAGTGGCGATCGTCGACCCGAAGCGCTACGGCGGCGCGATGAAGGGCACGTACGGCAAGGGGGTGGCCGGCCGCGAGACGGTGCCCGACATGGCCGCGGGCGACGGCACCCTGCTCGGTGTCAACGCGGGCTTCTTCGTCATGGAGGGCAAGGACGGCGTGCCGGGCGCGGCGGCCGGCATCGCCGCGTACGACGGGGAGTTGCAGAGCGCGGCGACCAACGGCCGGATCGCGGCGGTGCTGCGCGGCGACGGCCTGCGCCCGGAGTTCAAGAAGCTCAGCACGGAACTCCGGGTCCGCGCGGGGGCGGCCTCCGCGGTGGTGGACGGCATCAACCGCGTGCCGGGTCTGATCCGCAACTGCGGCGGTGTCGGCGGCGATTCACCGACCGAGCGCCCGCAGCACGACGTGACCTGCACCGATCCCGACGAGATCGTGAAGTTCACCGACGAGCTCGGCGCGGACACCCCGGCGGGCGAAGGGGTGGAGGCGGTGCTCGACACGAGCGGGCGCGTACGGGAGGTGCGGGCGCGCGGCGGCGCCGTGCCGGAAGGCGGCAGTGTCCTGGCGGGCATCGGCTCCGGCGCCAGCTGGCTGCGTACGCACGCGAAGCCGGGCAGCGCGGTGAAGGTGCGGCAGCGGATCGTGGACGAGCGGGGCCGGGAGCTGAAGCTCGGCCCGCAGGACGACATCGTCAACGGCGGCCCCGAACTGGTGCGTGACGGCAAGGTCGCGGTGAACTACGCCGCCGACGGCATCGAGCGCACCGGCGACCGTTCCTTCGCGTACACCTGGGGCATCAAGCGCAACCCGCGCATGCTCATCGGCGTCGACCGGCAGGGACGCATGCTCCTGGTCGGCGCGGACGGCCGGCAGCCCGGCCACAGCGACGGGTTCGGCCTGGGCGAAGGAGCGGAACTGATGAAGTCGCTGGGCGCGGTGCGGGCCATGGCCCTGGACGGCGGCGGTTCCGTCACGATGACGGTGAACGGCAAGGTGATCAACTCGCCGTCGGACGGCGTGGAGCGCGCGGTGGGCGACGCGTTGCTGCTCACGCGCTGACGGCCCGGCCCTCGGCTCCCACCCCGTCGACCCTCAGGCCGCGCGTGAGCCACGTGGTCTGAGCGTTGGAAAGGTCGGGCCGGGGCGGCGATCGGGTGATGGCGCGGTTGGTGCTGCGGGCGTTGGGTGGCGCGCTGTTGTTCACCTGCTGGTGGCCGGACGGGGGAGCGGTGCCGGGGACGTGGCCCCCGGGCAGCGTCGGGTGGAGGTGCGGTGGGGTCGTGCGTTGCTGCTCAGTTGCCGACCGTCGTCCGGATGGGCAGGGGCGGCGTGGTGACGGGGACACAGCACGGGCCGCGGACCAAGAGGCCCGGCCTGTACGGGAGTTGGGCTGGATCGGCCGTCAGGCGAAGGCCGGGGAAGGCCGCCAGGAGACGGGGGAGCGCGATCGTCGCCTCCAGGCGGGCGAGCCGTGAGCCGAGGCAGAAGTGCGGTCCGTGGCCGAAGGCCGCGTGGGGCGCCGTGCGCCTATCGCCGGACTGCGCCAGATAGCGGCTGGGACGGAAGGCGTCCGGGTCCGGGAAGTGGCGCGGGTCGCGGTTGGCGGCGGCGAGAACCGTGAGGACGGAGGCGCCCGTGGGTATGACCACGCCCTCGCCGAGGTCCACCTCCTCGGACGTGTGGCGCCACGTGGTGCCCTCCAGCGGGCTGGCGTGGCGCAGCGTCTCCTCCACGACGGCGGGCCAGCGCGCGGGATCGCGGTGGGCCGCCGCCTGCTCCTCGGGATGGGTGAGCAGCAGCAGCGACGCCGACGCAAGGAGGTTCATCGTGGTCTCGTAACCCGCGAACAGGAGAAGGAACGCCATGGCGAGCAGCTCCGCGTCGTCGAGCCCGCCGTCCGTCGCGTCCCGTGTGAGCGCGCTGAAGAGGTCGGTTCCGGGTGCGCGGCGCTTGTGGGCGATCAGCTCGGTGAAGTAGGCGTACAGACCGGTCCACGCCTCGTCCACCGCGCCGGACTCCAGCGCGTCGGCGGGCGAGCCGACCCGGTAGGTCCAGGCCCGCAGATCCGCCCGGTCGGCCTCCGGCACCCCGAGCACCTCACCGATCACGAGGACGGGCAGCGGGAAGGCGAAGGCGTCCACGAGGTCCACGCTGCCGTCCCGTCGTAGCCGTAGCTCCATCTCCCGCAGGAGTCCGGCGGTCAGCTCCTCGATCCGCGCACGCAGCGCGTCGACGCGGCGCGGGGCGAACGCGGCGGTGGTCAGCCGGCGCAGCCGGGTGTGGTCGGGGGCGTCGGTGTTGAGCATGTGCCGGGCCAGGCAGGCGCGGGCGCGCTGCGCGGGGGAGTCACCCTTCGGCCGCCCGGCACCCTGCGGGGGCACGTTCGAGAAGCGGGGGTCGGCGAGGACGGCCCGCGTCGCCTCGTATCCGGTGACGAGCCAGGCGTGCGTCCCGTTGGCGAGCGGGACCCGCACGGCGGGCCCCTGGTCGCGGAGGCGCGCGTAGTACGGGTACGGGTCGCGTGCGAAGGCGGGGTCTGCGGGGTCCAGGGGAGCGATCACCCGCTCATCCTCGCCGTGCGGGCCCGGTGACAGAGGTCCCCGCACCGCCAGGAACAACGGACAGGACCTGTGGGAACCGAACAGCAACCACCTGTGACGAGGGCTGCCACGGAACGTGACGGGGGCTACGGGCCGTGACGTATCCAATGCGGGGCCGCTTCGTGGAAGGAGGCGATCACGAGATATCTTGATGTCGAGCAATGTTGCAGACGTGGAGCGGAGCACCCGGTGACTGACTCGACCATCATCTACACCCAGACCGACGAGGCCCCGGCCCTCGCGACGTATTCGTTCTTGCCGGTGGTCAGGGCCTATGCCTCGACGGCGGGCGTCGCCGTGGAGAGCCGTGACATCTCCCTGGCGGGGCGCATCATCGCTCTCTTCCCCGAGTTCCTCGAGGAGAGCCAGCGCATCGATGACGCACTCGCCGAACTGGGCGAGCTGGCCAAGACGCCCGGCGCGAACATCATCAAGCTGCCGAACATCTCGGCCTCGATCCCGCAGCTGAAGGCGGCCGTCGCCGAGCTGCAGTCGCAGGGTTACGCGCTGCCGAACTACCCGGACGACCCGAAGACCGACGCGGAGAAGGACATCCGCGCCCGTTACGACAAGGTCATGGGCAGCGCCGTCAACCCGGTCCTGCGCGAGGGCAACTCGGACCGCCGCGCCCCCGCGTCGGTGAAGAACTACGCCAAGGCGCACCCGCACCGCATGGGCGCCTGGACGGCCGACTCGAAGACGAACGTCGCCACCATGGGCGTCGACGACTTCCGCTCCACCGAGAAGTCCGCGACCATCGCCGATGCGGGCTCGCTGCGCATCGAGTTCACGGGCGAGGACGGCAGCACCACGGTCCTGCGCGAGTCCGTACCGGTCCTCGCGGGCGAGGTCGTCGACGCGTCCGTGATGCGCGTGGCCAAGCTGCGTGAGTTCCTGACCGCGCAGATCGCCAAGGCCAAGGCCGACGGCGTGCTGTTCTCCGTGCACCTGAAGGCCACGATGATGAAGGTCTCCGACCCGATCATCTTCGGCCACGTCGTGCGCGCCTTCTTCCCGAAGACGTTCGCCGCGTACGGCGCGGCGCTTGCCGGCGCGGGCCTGAGCCCGAACGACGGTCTCGGCGGGATCCTCAACGGCCTCGACGCGCTTCCCGAGGGCGAGCAGATCAAGGCGTCCTTCGAGGCCGAGCTCGCCGAGGGCCCGGAGCTCGCGATGGTCGACTCCGACAAGGGCATCACCAACCTGCACGTGCCCTCCGACGTCATCGTCGACGCCTCCATGCCCGCGATGATCCGCACGTCCGGCCATATGTGGGGCCCGGACGGCGGCGAGCACGACACCCTCGCCGTCCTGCCCGACTCCAGCTACTCCGGCGTCTACCAGGTCGTCCTCGACGACTGCCGCGCCAACGGCGCCTTCGACCCGGCCACGATGGGCTCGGTGCCCAACGTCGGCCTCATGGCGCAGAAGGCCGAGGAGTACGGCAGCCACGACAAGACCTTCGAGATCGCGGCGCCCGGTACGGTGCGCGTGCTCGACGAGGCCGGCAACGTCGTCCTGGAGCAGACCGTCGCCACCGGCGACATCTTCCGGATGTGCCAGGCCAAGGACGCCCCGATCCGCGACTGGGTCAAGCTGGCCGTCAACCGCGCCCGCGCGACCGGCTCGCCGGCCGTGTTCTGGCTCGACGAGACCCGCGCGCACGACGCGCAGCTCATCGAGAAGGTCAAGGCGTACCTGCCCGAGCACGACACCGACGGCCTGCAGATCGAGATCATGTCGCCGGTGGAGGCGACCAAGTTCTCCCTGGAGCGCATCCGCCGCGGCGAGGACACCATCTCGGTCACCGGCAACGTCCTGCGTGACTACCTGACGGACCTGTTCCCGATCCTCGAGCTCGGCACCAGCGCCAAGATGCTCTCGATCGTGCCGCTCATGAACGGCGGCGGCCTCTTCGAGACGGGCGCGGGCGGCTCCGCCCCCAAGCACGTCCAGCAGCTGGTCCGCGAGAACTACCTGCGCTGGGACAGCCTGGGCGAGTTCCTCGCCCTCGCCTCCAGCTTCGAGCACCTCGCGCAGACCACGGACAACGCGAGCGCCCAGGTGCTCGCCGACACCCTCGACCGCGCGACGGCGACCTTCCTGGAGAAGGACAAGTCGCCGACCCGCCGCGTCGGCGGCATCGACAACCGCGGCAGCCACTTCTACCTGGCCATGTACTGGGCCCAGGAGCTGGCCAAGCAGACCGCGGACGCGCAGCTCGCGGAGTCGTTCGCCCCGCTGGCCAAGATGCTGGCCGAGCAGGAGCAGACGATCGTCGACGAGCTGAACGGCGTCCAGGGCTCGCCCGCCGAGATCGGCGGCTACTACCGGCCCGACGAGGCCAAGGCCGCGGCCGTCATGCGCCCGTCGGCAACGCTGAACAAGGCCCTGGCCCTCCTCGGCTGAGGAACCTTCGGCTGACACAGCCCCGCCCCGGCAGCGAAGTCGACTGCCGGGGCGGGGCTGTGTCCGCGTGCGGCGGGCGAGTCCGGCAGGATCAGCGCATGTCACGCCCGTCGAGCACGTTCCCCTGGCCCGCCCGACTGTCCACGGACCGCCTCCTGCTGCGCCCGATCGAGGCCGACGACGTGCCCGCCATGGCGCGGCTCTGGACGGACGCGGCCGTCCGCCGCCACCTCGGCGGGCCGGTCGACAAAGAGACACTCCGGGTGCGCGAGCAGCACTGCGTCGGTGTGCGCGGCGCCTTCAGCGTGACGCTGCGTACGGACGGGGCAGTGATCGGCGGCGTGCAGCTGGAACCCGATGCGCGCCGGGCCGGGCGGACCGAGGTGTCGTACCAACTGCTGCCCGAGCCCTGGGGGTCCGGATACGGCCGGGAGGCGGTCGCCGCCGCGGGCCCCCTGGGCGAAAGCCGCCGGTGGTGAGCGGTGCTCTTGACGGGCCTCTCCTCTTGACGGGCCTCGCCATTCCCTATTTCTGAAACGCGTTCTACTGTGTGCGCCGTCAAGCCCGAGCCCGGGAGCCAGCGGAAGCAGGAGGGGTCGTGCACCTCGAATACACGCCTGAGCAGCGGCAGTTGCGCACCGAGCTGCGCTCGTACTTCGCCGAGCTGGTGCCCGGCAACGCACACGCGCGGTACGCCGACCCGGCCGCGCAGAAGCAGTTCTACCGGGAGACCATCCGTCGCCTCGGCGGCGACGGCTGGCTCGGTGTCGGGTGGCCCAAGGAGTACGGGGGCCGCGGGCTCTCGCCGATGGAACAGTTCATCTTCTTCGACGAGGCCGCGCAGGCCGGCGTCCCGCTGCCCGTGATGGCCCTGAACACTGTCGGGCCGACCCTGATGCAGTTCGGCACGGAGGAGCAGAAGGCGTACTTCCTGCCGAAGATCCTCTCCGGCGAACTCGACTTCGCGATCGGCTACAGCGAGCCGGACGCCGGCACCGACCTCGCGGCGCTCAAGACCAAGGCGGTCCGCGAGGGGGAGGAGTACGTCGTCAACGGGCAGAAGATCTGGACCACCAACGGCGACACCGCCGACTGGGTCTGGCTCGCCGTCCGCACCGACCCGGACGCCCCTCCCCACAAGGGCATCACCATGCTCCTCGTGCCGACGAGCGACCCCGGCTACTCCTGCACCATCATCAACACCCTCGCCTCGCACGACACCACGGCGAGCTACTACGAGAACATCCGCGTCCCCCTCTCTCGCCGGGTGGGCGAGGAGAACAAGGGCTGGCGGCTCATCACCAACCAGCTCAACCACGAACGCGTCACGCTCGCCGCCCACGGCACCATGGCCATCCGCGCCTTCCACGACGTGCAGCGCTGGGCCGCCGACACCAAGCTCGCCGACGGCCGCCGCGTCATCGACCTGGGCTGGGTCCGTCGGCGGCTGGCCCAGACACACACCAAGCTGGACGCGATGAAGCTCCTCAACTGGCAGATGGTGAACGCCGTCCAGGAGGGCACCCTCACCCCCCAGGACGCCTCCGCCGTGAAGGTGTACGGCTCCGAGGCGCGCAGGGACGCGTACGCCTGGCTCATGGAAGTGGTCGGCTCGGCCGGCTCGCTCAAGGAGGGTTCCGCGGGCGCGGTCCTCCACGGAGAGCTGGAGCGCGGCTACCGCAGCGCCGTCATCTTCACCTTCGGCGGCGGCAACAACGAGATCCAGCGCGAGATCATCTCCTGGATCGGTCTCGGGATGCCGCGGGTGCGCCGCTGACGCCGCCATTTCCGGGGGTGGCTCAGAGACCGCGGGCGAGGTCTTCGAGTCACCCCCGAAGCGTGCGGCGGTGAGATCCGGCCAGTCCGTTACGGCCAGATGTATTGACACGGTCCGGAGGGCGGGCGAGCATCACAGCCAAGTTAATTAACTATCTAGTGCGTTAACTACGTCCCCTCGCAGTCCGCCCCCGCTCGTGGCCGGCTGCTCTCCCCGAGGAGTTCACGTGTCCGCTGACCCGCAGGCCGACCAGCCACCGGCCGCGCCGCCCCAGGGCAAGCCACGCAAGGCCGCCTTCGCCGCCTGGATCGGCAGCGCGCTGGAGTACTACGACTTCTTCATCTACGGCAGTGCCGCCGCCCTCGTCTTCCCCAAGGTCTTCTTCGACCCGGAAGACCCGGCCACCGCCACCCTGATCTCCCTGGCCACCTTCGGCGTCGCGTACGCGGCCCGGCCGCTCGGGGCTCTCGTCCTCGGCCACTTCGGCGACCGGCTCGGCCGCCGGAAGATCATGGTCTGGACGCTGATCCTCATGGGCCTCTCCACGTTCCTCATCGGCTGTCTGCCCACGTACGCCCAGATCGGTACCGTCGCCCCGGTACTGCTCGTGCTGATGCGGGTGTTCCAGGGCCTGTCCGCGGCGGGTGAGCAGGCCAGCGCCAACGCGATGACGCTGGAGCACGCGCCGGAACACCGGCGCGGCTACTACACGAGCTTCACCCTCAACGGCACCCAGGCCGGTCAGCTCCTCGCGACCCTCGTGTTCCTGCCGGTCGCCGCACTGCCGGACGAGCAGCTGTACAGCTGGGGCTGGCGCATCCCGTTCCTGCTGAGCGCCCTCGTCGCCGTCGCCGGATACGTCATCCGCCGCACCCTCGAAGAGACCCCCGTCTTCCAACAGGCATCCGCCGACCGGGAGGTGGCCAAGATGCCGCTGGCGGATCTCCTCAAGAACCACTGGGCCGACGTGCTGCGGGTGGTCGCCGCCGCGTTGATCGCGACGGTCAGCACGATCTTCTCCGTCTGGGCCCTCTCGTACGCCACGAGCGACGCGGTCGGCCTCGACAAGACGGGCATGCTCTGGGTCGCGGGCAGCGCCAACGCGGTGGCGCTGCTCGCCATCCCGCTCTGGGCCAGGCTCTCGGACCGGATCGGCCGCAGGCCCGTCTTCCTCGCCGGGGCGCTGGGCAGCGGGGTCATGATCTTCGTCTACCTGTGGGCGATCTCGACCGCCAGCTACCCACTGGTCTTCGTGACCGGAGTGCTCCTCTTCGGTGTCGTCTACAGCGCGGCCAACGGCATCTGGCCCTCGTTCTACGGCGAGATGTTCCCCGCGAGGGTCCGCCTCTCCGGCATGGCCATCGGCACCCAGATCGGCTTCGCCATCGCCGGCTTCGCGGTGACCTTCGCCGCGCAGATCGACGGTCCCGACGGCGACGACTGGCTCGGCGTCGCGATCTTCACCGCCGTGTTCTGCGTGATTTGCGCGATCGCCGTGGCCACCGGGCGCGAGACACACCGAGTGCCCACCGCCGATCTCGGACTGCGCGCACGGGACGCGAAGGCGCCGGCGAAGACGCCCGAGGCCGCCGCCCACTGAACCGGCCGCGCTCCCACCGCGCCCTCATGAACGACCGTGCCAAGACGACCCACAGGAATCCTCGATGACCTCGTACCTCACCGGCCTGATCGGCTCCGGTATCGGCCCCTCCCTGAGCCCCGCCCTGCACGAACGCGAGGCGGACCGGCACGGTGTCCGCCTCGTCTACCGCACCCTCGACATCGACGTCCTCGCCGTCGCGCCCGAAGCGGTGGGAGAGCTGGTGCACGCCGCCCGCCGCCTCGGCTTCGACGGCCTGAACATCACCCACCCCTGCAAGCAACTGGTCATCGAGCACCTGGACGAACTCGCCCCCGAAGCCGCCGAGCTCGGCGCCGTGAACACCGTCGTGTTCCGGGACGGACGCGCCATCGGGCACAACACCGACGCCACCGGATTCGCCCAGTCCTTCGCCCGCGGCCTGGCCGACGCGCCCACCGGTGACGTCGTACAACTCGGCGCGGGCGGCGCGGGCGCAGCGGTGGCGCACGCCCTGCTGAACCTCGGCGTCGACCGGGTCACCCTCATCGACACCGACCCGGCCCGTGCCGCCGCCCTCGCCACCGCGCTGACCACGCGCTTCGGGTCCGGCCGTGCGGTGTCGGCGCCCACCGCGGCGATGCCCGAGCGCCTCGCCGCCGCGGACGGGCTCGTCCACGCCACACCGACCGGCATGGTCGCGCACCCGGGCCTGCCCCTGCCGGCCACGCTGCTCAGGCCCGCCCTCTGGGTGGCCGAAGTCGTCTACCGGCCGCTGGAGACCGGCCTGTTGCGCGAGGCCCGTGCGATCGGTTGCCGCACTCTCGACGGTGGCGGCATGGCCGTCTTCCAGGCGGCCGACGCCTTCCGGCTCTTCACCGGCCTCGAACCGCACACCGGACCCATGCTCGCCGACCTCGGCGACCTGGCCGCCTTCCCGGCCTGACAGCCCCCGATCCGACCCGAGGACAGAGAACATGCGGAAATCGATCGCCACCGTCTCGCTCAGCGGCCCGCTGTCCGAGAAGCTCACCGCCGTCGCCACCGCCGGATTCGACGGTGTGGAGATCTTCGAGAACGATCTGCTCGGCGGCCCGCTCAGCCCTGAGGAGGTGCGGCTGCGCTGTGCGGACCTGGGGCTCGGCATCGACCTCTACCAGCCGTTCAGAGACTTCGAGGCCGTCCCCGCCGACGTGCTCGCCTGCAACCTGCGGCGCGCGGAACGCAAGTTCACCGTGATGGAGCGACTGGGCGCGGACCTGCTCCTCGTCTGCTCCAGCGTCGCACCCGAGTCCGTCGACGACGACGCGCTCGCCGCCGAGCAACTGCGGCTGCTCGCCGACCGGGCGGCGGCCCACGGCATCCGCATCGCCTACGAGGCCCTGGCCTGGGGCCGGCACGTCAGCACGTACGACCACGCCTGGCGGATCGTCGAACAGGCGGATCACCCGGCTCTGGGGACCTGCCTCGACAGCTTCCACATCCTCTCCCGCGGCTCGGACCCCAAGGGCATCGCGGACATCCCCGGCGAGAAGATCTTCTTCCTCCAACTGGCGGACGCACCCCTGATGGCCATGGACGTCCTCCAGTGGAGCAGGCACTACCGCTGCTTCCCCGGCCAGGGTGGCTTCGACCTCGCCCCGCTGGTGGCCGCCACCGTGCGGGCCGGATACCAAGGGCCCCTGTCGCTCGAAGTGTTCAACGACGTCTTCCGGCAGGCGGGGGCCGCCTCCACGGCCGTCGACGCGCTGCGCTCGCTGCTCCTCCTCGAGGAGTCGGCGGGTCTGTCCACTCTCCCCGCCGCGGCCGTCCCCTCCGGCTTCGCCTTCGCCGAGCTGACCGCGGCCGACACCGAACCGCTGCGCGGAATCCTGCAGGCCCTCGGCTTCGCCCACACCGCACGGCACACCTGGAAGCCGGTCGAGCTGTGGGAACAGGGGGAGGCCCGCGTCCTGCTCAACACCGGTGTCAGCGGACGCCGTCAAGGCCCCGCGCTGACCGCCATCGGCGTGGAGACCCCCGACCCGGCCCGAGCCGCACGGCGTGCCGAGGAGGTGCTCGCCCCCGTCGTGCCCAGGCGCAGGGCCCCGCACGACGCCCCGCTCGACGCGGTCGCCGCACCCGACGGCACGGAGTTCTTCTTCTGCCGCACGAAGCAGCCCGACCACCCCAGCTGGACCGGCGACTTCACCGACGTCCCGCCGCGTGCTCTGCCGGGGCAGGAGCCCGGAGAACAGAGCGCGACCATCCGCCACACCAACCACACCAACCACACCAACCTCATCAACAACATCGACCACATCGCCCTCACCCAGCCCTGGCACCAGTTCGACGAGGCATCGCTGTTCCACCGTGGCGTGCTGGGCCTGGAGGCGGACGACAGCCTCTATCTGGCCGACCCCTACGGCCTCGTGCGCAGCCGGGCCGTCGCCTCCCCCGACGGCGGTGTCCGCATCGTCCTCAACATCGCACCGGCGCCGGACGCCGAGGGCGCTCGCCTCCAGCACATCGCGCTGGCCACCGACGACATCGTCGCCGCCGCCCGGCGCGTGCGCGAGACGGGCACGAGCCTGCTCCCGATCCCCGCCAACTACTACGACGACCTCGACGCCCGCCACGAACTCGAGCCAGAGCACCTGGCCACCCTCGCGGAGCTGGGCATCCTCTACGACCGGGACGAGAACGGGGAGTTCCTCCACTGCTACACCGCCACGGTCGGGCGTGTCTTCTTCGAGCTGGTGCAGCGCACGGGCGGCTACCGGGGTTACGGGGCAGGGAACGCGGCCGTACGGCTCGCGGCCCAGCATCTTCACCAGCATTAGACTGACCGGCGCCGATGAGTCCGCCCTGAGGAGCCGCATGGCCGCCGCCGTCCCCCCGCCGTCACCGCCCGTCAAGCGCACCCGGGACGCGGCACGTACGCGGGGGGAGATCCTGGACGTGGCCACCGAGGAGTTCGCCCGCATGGGGTACGCGGGGGCCAGGGTGGACGAGATCGCCGCCCGCATGCGGACCACCAAGCGGATGATCTACTACTACTTCGGCAGCAAGGACCGGCTGTTCACCGCGGTCCTGGAGCGGGCGTACAAGGTCATCCGGCACGAGGAGCAGCAGCTCGACGTCGGGCATCTGAACCCGGTGTCCGCCATCCGCCGCCTGGCCGAGCTCACCTTCGACCACCACGAGGCACATCCGGACTTCATCCGCCTCGTCAGCATCGAGAACATCCACGAGGCCAAGCACATCGGTGCCTCGCCCAGTCTCGCCTCCCTCAGCTCCCCGGCGATCGACGTCATCGCCTCGATCCTCGAAGCCGGGCGCAAGGAGGGCGTGTTCACCTCCGAGGTGGACGCCGTCGACCTGCACGCGATGATCAGCTCGTTCTGCTTCTTCCGGGTCTCCAACCGGCACACCTTCCGCACACTCTTCGGCCGCGACCTCACCGAGGCGTCCCGCCGCGAGCACTACCGGACGATGCTGGGGGACATGGTCATCTCCTACCTGACCTCGGACCGCCCGCACATATAAGGAGGTGGTTGTATGCGCGAGGCATCCTCGTCGGGACGCCCGACCGCACCGGACCCGGGGCTCTTCGGTCCCTCGTCGGTGACCTGGCAGATGCACGGCGACCCGATGATGTGGGTCGCCGGGATCCGCGCCCTGTATCTGCAGGCGCTGCACCCCCGCGCGGTCCGCGGCGTCATGCAGAACTCGGATTTCCGCAAGGACGCCTGGGGCCGTCTCATGCGTACGGCGAACTTCGTGGGCACCACCTCGTACGGCACCACCGAGGTCGCCGAGCACGCGGGGGCGCGCGTACGGAAGATCCATACGATGATAAAGGCCACCGATCCCGGCACGGGGGAGCGGTACGGCGTCGACGAGCCCGAGCTGCTGCTGTGGGTGCACTGCGCCGAGATCGACTCCTATCTGCACGTCGCACGCCGGTCGGGGTTCCGTCTCACCGATGAACTCGCGGACCGGTATGTCGCCGAGCACCGGGTGAGCGCCCGGCTCGTCGGTCTCGACCCCGCGGCCGTTCCGGCGTCGACCGCCGAGCTCGCCGCGTACTTCGAGCGGGTGCGGCCCGAGCTCGCCGCCGGGGCCGAGGCGCGCGACGTCGACGACTTCCTCCAACGGCCGCCCACCCACCCCCTGTTGATCCCGGCGCGCGCCCTCCTGTGGCGGCGCGTGGCGAATCTGGCGTACGCCTCGTTGCCGCCGTACGCCCACGAGCTGTACGGCAGGAAGGCCCCGCCGCCCGCCACCGTGACCCGGCGGCTCGTCACCACCGGCACCATCCTGCGCACTGTTCCCGCACGTCTACGCTGGCAACTTCCCCCGAAACATATTCTGCGGGCCATGGCGAGGCTCGGCCCCGGCGCCCGGCCTGCCCCGTACAAACTCGACAGTCGGACAGCCATACTGGACGAGCCGGGGAGGGCGAGGCTAGGCAACGGGGGCGACGGACGGAGATGGCGGACACCAGGCTGATCCAGGGCCGGTACCGGCTGCTGGAGCTGATCGGGCGCGGCGGCATGGGCGAGGTGTGGCGTGCCCGCGACGAGTCGCTCGGGCGCAGGGTCGCCGTGAAGTGCCTCAAGCCGATGGGGCCCCAACACGACCAGTCCTTCACGCGCGTGCTGCGCGAGCGGTTCCGCCGCGAGGCGCGCGTCGCGGCGGCTCTGCAGCACCGCGGCGTGACCGTCGTCCACGACTTCGGAGAGCACGACGGCGTCCTGTACCTGGTCATGGAGCTGCTCGAAGGGCGCAACCTCAGCCAGCTCCTTGAGGACAACAAACAGCATCCGCTGCCCGTCGCGGACGTCGTGGAGATAGCCGACCAGGTCTCCGCGGCGCTCGCGTACACCCATGAACAGGGCATCGTGCACCGCGACCTGAAGCCCGCGAACATCATGCGACTCACGGACGGCACGGTGAAGATCTGCGACTTCGGGATCGCCAGGCTCGGCCACGACATCGGCTTCACCTCGCGCCTGACCGGCACGGGCATCGCGATGGGCACGCCCCACTACATGTCGCCCGAGCAGATCAGCGGCGCCCAGGTCGACCAGCGCAGTGACCTCTACTCCCTCGGCTGCGTGCTGTACGAGATCGCCACCGGGGCGCCGCCGTTCGACCTGGAGGACGCCTGGGCGGTGCTCGTCGGCCACCGTGACACGCCACCCGAGCCGCCGCGCCGGCACCGCGACGAGCTGCCCGAGTACTTCGAGAAGATCGTCCTCGACCTGCTCGCCAAGGAACCGGACGAGCGCCCCAGCGACGCACGCGAGCTGGGACGCCGTATCGTCACCGGCCGCACGGTCCCCTCGTACGTCCCGACCGTCGTCACCCCGCCGGTGCGCCGCGCGGAGCAGCCGCCCTCGCGCGAGCCGCGGCTGCCCTCGTGGACCCGCGGCATGACGACCGGGCACAAGGCGAACGGCGCCTCCGAGCTGCGGACGACGCCGCCCGACGCGGCGGCGGGCCTGACCGGCGAGTGGATACCGCGCGCCGACGCGCGACGGGCCGCCGCCCCGCGACAGCCCGAACGGCCCACCCCGTCGCCCGAGGTGGTCGCCACCCTCGTCAGCCGGCACAACGCGGGCCTGAGCCTGGGGCGCCTCGGCCGCTGGGCGGAGGCGGGCGAGGTGCACCGCGCGGTGGCCGCCGAGCGGGAGCACGCGCTCGGCCCCGACCACCCGGACACGCTCGCGAGCCGCTATGAAGTGGGCTTCACGCTCAGTCGCACCGGCCGGGCGGCCGACGCCCTGCGGGAGTACGGCCGCGTCGCCCAGGGCAGGGAGCGAACGCTCGGCCCAGAGCACCCGGACACGCTGGCCGCGCGGCAGGAAATGGCTTACGTCATGGGGCAGTTGGGGCGGCACTTCGAGGCCCACCAGCTGTATACGTCGGTTCTCGCCCTCCGGGAACGGACCGCGGGCGCCGACCATCCCGACACCCTGCGCTGCCGGCACAACCTGGCGTACAACCTCAGCAGGCTCGGCCGCCTGGAAGACTCCTACCAACTGGCCCGCGAGGTGGCGACGGCCCGGGCGCGCGTTCTCGGGGCCACGCACCCCGACACCCTCGTCACGCGCTACGAAGTGGCTTACGCGCTAGGCCAGTTGGGGCGCTGGCCCGAGGCGCTCCAGACGTATCGCGAGGTGGCCGACGCCCGGGTGCGGGCGCTCGGCGCCGACCACCCGGACACCCTCGCCGCCCGCTACGAGGTGGGCATCAGCCTCGGCAGGCTCGGCCGCAGCGGCGAGGCCCTTGAGCTGTACCGCGCCCTGATCGACGACCGCACCCGTGTGAACGGTCCTTCCCACCCCGAGACCCTGCGCGCCCGGCACGGCCTCGGCGTCAACCTCGGGCGCCAGGGCCGCTGGGAGGAAGCCCTGGCCGAGGCCCGCGACGTCTGCGCGATCCGCGAACGCGTCCTCGGCGGCGACCACCCGGACACCCTGGTCAGCCGCCGCGAGGTCGCCGTGGGCCTCGGCTGGCTCGGCCGCTGGGCCGACGCCCTGACCGAGTACCGCCGGGTCGCCGCGGCCCGCGAGCAGGTCCTCGGTGCCGATCACCCCGACGCCCTGGCCAGCCGCAACGACGAGGCGCACTGCCTGGAGCAGCTGGGCCGTGGGACGGAAGCGGTGGAGCTGTACCGCCGGGTTGCCGCGTTGCGGCAGCAGCGGGCCTCCGGCGGGTATTGAACCCGGGGCGCGTCGAGCGGTGCCGTTGCGCTGGGGCGGGCGGGTCGTCCGCGGGCTTGTCGTGGCTGGTCGCGCAGTTCCCCGCGCCCCTTCGGGGCGCCCTCGTGCTACCAAGGGCTATGCCTCCTCGCGATCGATACGACGCCGTCATCGTCGGCGGCGGCCACAACGGACTCGTGGCCGCCGCCTATCTCGCCCGCGCCGGACGCTCCGTCCTGCTCCTGGAGCGGCTCTCCACCACCGGTGGCGCCGCCGTCTCCAGCCGCCCCTTCGCCGGCGTCGACGCCCGGCTCTCGTGCTACTCGTACCTGGTCAGCCTCCTGCCGCGGAAGATCGTCAGGGAGCTCGACCTGGACTTCAGGGTGCGCACACGCACCGTCTCCTCGTACACCCCGACCGAGCGCGACGGCGCGGCGACGGGGCTGCTCGTGGGCGGGGGTGACGCGCGCACCAGGGACGCGTTCGAGCGGCTCACCGGCGGTCCGCGCGAGTACGAGGCCTGGCGGGAGTTCTACGCGATGACGGGGCGCGTCGCCGGGCAGGTGTTCCCGACGCTCACCGAGCCGCTGCCCACGCGCGACGCCCTGCGCGAGCGGATCGGTGACGAGGCCGCCTGGCGCGCGCTGTTCGAGGAGCCGATCGGCGCCGCCATCGAGGAGCGGTTCGCCGACGACCTGGTGCGCGGGGTGGTGCTGACCGACGCCCTCATCGGGACGTTCGCCGACGCGCACGACCCGTCCCTGCGGCAGAACCGCTGCTTCCTCTACCACGTCATCGGCGGCGGCACCGGCGACTGGAACGTGCCTGTCGGGGGCATGGGCGCGCTCACCGGAGCCCTCGCGGCCTCGGCGCGCGCGGCGGGCGCCCAGCTCGCCACCGGCCACGAGGCCACTCGCATCGAGTCGGACGGACGGAGCGCCGAGGTCACGTACCGCACAGCCGAGCGCGAGGCCACCGTCGGCGCCCGGTACGTCCTGGTCAACGCCTCGCCGCAGGAGCTCGCCGCCCTCGTGGGCGACGCCCCGCCCGCCCCGGCCGAAGGGGCCCAGCTCAAGGTCAACATGCTGCTCGAACGGCTGCCGAGGCTGCGCGACACGTCGGTCGACCCGCACGAGGCCTTCGCCGGGACCTTCCACATCGGGGAGGGGTACGGCGAGCTGGCGACAGCGTACGCCCAGGCCGCGTCCGGCGAGCTGCCCGCCGCGCCGCCCTCCGAGATCTACTGCCACTCCCTGACCGACCCGACCATCCTCGCCCCCGAACTCGTGGAGCGGGGCTGCCAGACGCTCACCCTCTTCGGGCTGCACACGCCCGCCCGCCTCTTCGCCCAGGACAACGACGCCGTCCGCGCCGAGCTGCTGAAGTCGACCCTGGCGCAGGTGGACGCGCACCTGGCCGAGCCGCTCGCCGACTGCCTGGCCACGGACGCCGAAGGCCGCCCCTGCATCGAGGCGAAGACCCCGCTGGACCTGGAACGCGACCTGCGTCTGCCCGGCGGCAACATCTTCCACCGCGACTTGGCCTTCCCCTACGCCCAGGAAGGCACCGGCCGCTGGGGCGTGGAGACACGGCATGCGAACGTGCTGCTGTGCGGGGCGGGTGCGGTGCGCGGCGGCGGGGTCAGTGGCATCCCCGGGCACAATGCCGCGATGGCGGCGATGGGCGAGTAGCCCCTCGGTGGCGGGCCGGGACAGCGAGGCACTCAGTCACTCGAAGGCGCCCACCCGACGGCTTCGATCCGGGCCGCGTCGGCGGGTCGTGCCTCGTCGAAGACCGTGCGGGCGCCGTCCTCGACCCGCAGTCCGTCGGCGTACGCGCCGCGCCCCACGTAGAGCTTGTCCGTCGCGTACCGCCAGCGCAGCGTGACCCCTTCGCCCCGCCATGGTGAGAGGTCCGCCGCGAGGCGGTGCCAGACGCGTCCCGACCAGCCGGACGCCGTGCCGTCGGGGTGCTGTCGAGGCGCCGTCCCCCGGTGCTCGGTGGTGAACGCCACCGGCTGCCATGTCGTGCCGTCGTCGCGCGAGGCCTCCAGGCGCAGCACGTCCGAGCCCGGCTCCGTGTCCCACCACAGGTCGCACCGCAGCTTCGCCCGGTCCGTGGTGAGAGTGAGGGGCGGCAGGGTCAGCGTGGCCGTTGCCGCGTTCGCCATGCCGGAGAACCACGCGGTGCGTCCGCGGGCGGGGCGCACCGGGACGGCGCGTGCCATGCGGTTCGCCGCCGCCACCCTGGGGGCCGAACCGGAGCGCCAACTGCGCACCGGGTGGACCGAGTTGCCCAGGACGACGAGGAAGGAGTCGGTCGTCGGGTCCAGGACGAGGGAGGTGCCGGTGAATCCGGTGTGGCCCGCGGTGCGCGGCGTCGCCATCGCACCCATGTACCAGTGCTGGTAGAGCTCGAAGCCCAGGCCGTGCTCGTCGCCGGGGAAAGCGGTGTTGAAATCGGTGAACATCAGCTTCACGGACTCGGCCGAGAGGATGCGGGAGCGGCCGTACACCCCGCCGTTGAGCAGCGTGCGGCCGAGGACCGCGAGGTCCCAGGCGCAGGAGAAGACCCCCGCGTGTCCCGCGACCCCGCCGAAACGGAAGGCGTTCTCGTCGTGCACCTCGCCCCACACCATGCCGCGGTCCAGGCCCGACCAGGGCAGGCGGGCGTCCTCGGTGGCGGCGATCTTCCGCTGCCAGGAGGCGGGCGGGTTGTAGCGCGTGCGGTGCATGCCGAGCGGAGCGGTGATCTCGTCGCGGAGCAGTGCGTCCAGACGGCGGCCTGTGATCTCCTCCAGGACCAGCTGGAGCGAGATGAGATTCAGGTCCGAGTAGAGGTACTTGGTGCCCGGAGCGTTGACCGGCGCCTCCTGCCAGATGAGGCGCAACTGGCCCTCGCGCGTGGGCTCCTTGTAGAGCGGGATCCAGGCACGGAACCCCGAGGTGTGGGTCAGGAGCTGGCGGACGGTGATGTCCTGCTTTCCGGCGCCCCCGAAGTCGGGGAGGTACGACGCGACCTTCGCCTCCAGCTCCAGCTTGCCCCGCTCGATCTGCTGCACCGCGAGCAGCGAGGTGAACAGCTTCGACACGGAGGCGAGGTCGAAGACCGTGTCCTTGGCCATCGGGATCTGCCGGTCGGCCGGCAGCTCGACGCCGGTGTCGGTCTTCTCGTCGTACGCCGCGTAGCGCACCGCCTTGCCGATGGGCTGGTGCAGGGCGACTGTTCCGCCGCGGCCCGCGAGCAGGACGGCGCCCGCGTACCACGGGTGCTTGGGGGAGGGGCCGAGGAACTGCTCGGCGTCGGTGACCAGTTGCCGCAGGTGTCCGGCGAGCAGTCCGGCGCGCTCGGGGCTGCCGGGCCGCAGCGTGGGACGCTTGGCGCCGGTCGCGGACGCCGCCGCGGCAGGGCCCGCGGGAAACGGGACCAGCGCGAGCGCCCCGCCCAAGGTGGCGAGCCCGGCACCCAGTTGGCGTCTGGTCAGCCCGCCGCCCGCTCTGTCGGACGCAGCCCCGTTGTCCTCGGCCATGACCGTGCCCCCTCCTGGAACTCTCCTGAGCTGAAATTATCTTTCGGGATCACAAGAGACTGCTGAAACTTTCATGTCAGTGCCGGGCCGTGTCAACCGCAGGCGCGAGGCAAAGATCTGACACCGCATCAGAAAATCTCTTCCGTCGTCCGGACGGCTGCGGCATCCTGCGCCCATGCAGACAGAGCTGAGCAGGAAACTGGGGATCGAGCACGCCATCTTCGGCTTCACGCCCTTCCCGGCGGTGGCGGCCGCCATCAGCAGGGCGGGCGGATTCGGTGTGCTCGGCGCGGTCCGCTACACGGCGCCCGACGAGCTGGCCCGGGATCTCGACTGGATGCAGGAGCATGTCGGCGACCGGCCCTACGGTCTCGATGTCGTGATGCCCGCGAAGAAGGTCGAGGGGGTGAGTGAGGCCGACGTAGAGGCGATGATCCCTGAGGGCCACCGGCAGTTCGTCAAGGACACCCTCGGCAGACACGGCGTGCCCGAACTCGCCGCGGGGGAGGCATCCGGCTGGCGCATCACCGGATGGATGGAGCAGGTCGCCCGCAATCAGCTCGACGTCGCCTTCGGCTACCCGATCAAGCTGCTCGCCAACGCCCTCGGCTCACCGCCCGCCGACGTCATCCAGCGCGCCCACGACCAGGACGTACTCGTGGCCGCGCTCGCGGGCAGCGCCCGGCACGCGCGAAAGCACGCGGACGCGGGCATCGACATCGTCGTGGCGCAGGGCTACGAGGCGGGCGGCCACACCGGCGAGATCGCCTCCATGGTCCTGACACCGGAGGCCGTCGAGGCCGTCGCGCCGCTGCCGGTGCTCGCGGCGGGCGGCATCGGAAGCGGGGAGCAGATCGCGGCCGCGTTCGCGCTCGGCGCGCAGGGCGTGTGGCTCGGCTCGCTGTGGCTCACCACGACCGAGGCCGACCTCCACTCGCGGGCGCTCACCGAGAAGCTCCTGGCGGCGGGCTCGGGCGACACGGTCCGCTCACGGGCCCTGACGGGCAAGCCCGCACGCCAGTTGCGCACCGAATGGACCGACGCCTGGGACGACCCGGACGGACCCGGCACGCTGCCCATGCCGCTGCAAGGGCTCCTGGTCGCCGAGGCGGTGTCGCGCATCCAGAAGTACGAGGTCCAGGCGCTGCTCGGCACGCCCGTCGGGCAGATCGTCGGCCGCATGAACAGCGAACGCGGCGTCCAGGCGGTCTTCGACGACCTGACCCGCGGTTTCGAGCGCGCCATCGACCGCGTGAACCGTGTCGCCGGACGCGACTGACGAGACGACGGAGGAGAGGTCCTTATGAGCAGTATGCCGGGTGGCACGCCCCCCAACGGCTTCTGGGCGCAGGCAGAAGCGGACCCGGACCGCACTGTTTTGACCGCGCCCGACGGTGAGCAGTGGACCGCGCGACGCCTGCACGCGGCGACCAACCGACTCGTCCACGGGCTGCGCGCCGCGGGCCTGGAGCGCGGCGACGCCTTCGCCGTGGTGCTGCCCAACGGCGTCGAGTTCCTCACCGCGTATCTGGCGGCCTCGCAGGCCGGTTTCTATCTGGTCCCGGTCAATCACCATCTGGTCGGACCCGAGATCGCCTGGATCGTCGCAGACTCCGGCGCGAAGGTGCTGATCGCGCACGAGCGGTTCGCGCAGGCGGCGACCGACGCCGCCGACGAGGCGAAGCTCCCGGCCACGCACCGGTACGCGGTGGGTGAGGTGACGGGTTTTCGCCCGTACCACGAACTCCTCGCGGGGCGAGCGGAGTCGGCGCCGCGCGACCGCACGCTCGGCTGGGTCATGAACTACACCTCGGGCACGACGGGCCGCCCGCGCGGCATCCGCCGCCCGCTGTCCGGCAAGCTCCCCGAGGAGTCCTACCTCGGCGGCTTCCTCGGCATCTTCGGCATCAAGCCCTTCGACGGCAACGTGCACCTCGTCTGCTCACCGCTGTACCACACAGCGGTCCTCCAGTTCGCGGGCGCCGCCCTGCACATCGGCCACCCGCTGGTCCTGATGGACAAGTGGACGCCCGAGGAGATGCTGCGTCTCATCGACACGTACAAGTGCACGCACACCCATATGGTGCCGACCCAGTTCCACCGCCTCCTCGCGCTGCCGGACGAGACGAAAGCCGCGTACGACGTGTCGTCGATGCGCCACGCCATCCACGGCGCCGCACCCTGCCCCGACCACGTCAAACGGGCGATGATCGAGTGGTGGGGCGAGTGCGTCGAGGAGTACTACGCGGCCAGCGAGGGCGGCGGCGCCTTCGCCACGGCCCAGGACTGGCTGAAACGGCCGGGCACCGTCGGCAAGGCCTGGCCCATCAGCGAACTTGCCGTCTTCGACGACGACGGCAACCCGCTGCCACCCGGTGAACTCGGCACCGTCTACATGAAGATGAGCACCGGCGGCTTCTCGTACCACAAGGACGAGTCCAAGACGAAGAAGAACCGCATCGGCGACTTCTTCACCGTCGGTGACCTCGGCCTCCTGGACGAGGACGGCTACCTCTACCTCCGCGACCGCAAGATCGACATGATCATCTCGGGCGGGGTCAACATCTACCCCGCCGAGATCGAGTCCGCGCTGCTCACCCACCCCGCGGTCGCGGACGCGGCCGCCTTCGGCATCCCGCACGACGAGTGGGGGGAGCAGGTCAAGGCGGTGGTGGAGGTGGCCGAAGGCCACGAGGCGGGTGACGCGCTCGCCACCGAGATCCTCGACCACTGCGAACGCCAACTGGCGGGCTACAAACGCCCGAAGAGCGTCGAATTCATCGACACCATGCCACGCGACCCGAACGGCAAGCTCTACAAGCGGAGGCTGCGGGAGCCGTACTGGGAGGGGCGGGAACGCGCGGTCTAGGGGCGAGGGCCGTACAGCGCGGGCAGGAGCTGTTCCTCCTCGTAGGCGAAGTGCCGCTCAAGGTCCGACGCGAGTCGGTCGAGTTCGCCGGCCAAGTCGAGGGCCGGGTCCGGATCGGCGATGAGCTTCTCCAGCTCAACGAGGGTCCGCGCGACCGTCTTGTGCTCCTCGCGGAGCCTGGCGATCCCCGGGGCCAACTCCGGGAACTGGCGCTCCAGTTCGGTGAAGGCGCCGTCCTCGTTGGTGTGGTGCTCGTGGAGCGCGCCGCAGAGGGTGATGCAGTGGCGGGTGAGCTGCTCGCCGAGGGACGGCGCTGGGCGCCGCATGCCGGATGTGGTGGGAGGGGCGGCTGCCTGCTTGCGTAAGTCGGCCAGCTCGTCGCGCAGTTCGGCGTGGACGCGGACCAGGTGATCGGCGATCGCCCGGTGCCGTGCCGGGTCGGCCGCCCTCAGCCGGTGCAGCGCGATGACGGGGATGGTGCGGTCCGTGCCCTGCTGGTAGGCGGTGAAGGCCGGGTCGCGCTCGCACTGCGCCGTGTACTGGCGGTCGCGTTCCTCGCCGACGAGCGGCTCGGCCGTGGCCGGGAAGCGGTCGACGCCGCCCGTGCCGTCGGCG
Source organism: Streptomyces sp. NPDC050147 (assembly GCF_040660195.1). Taxonomy (NCBI): domain Bacteria; kingdom Bacillati; phylum Actinomycetota; class Actinomycetes; order Kitasatosporales; family Streptomycetaceae; genus Streptomyces; species Streptomyces sp. NPDC050147. Next base: position 133,178 of record NZ_JBFALJ010000003.1, read on the forward strand.
ACCTCGACGGTGAGCCGCGGGTCGGCCAGGAGATTGTGGTACCAGTCGGGGTTCTTGTCCCCACCGCCGTTGGAGGCGAAGACGAGGAGCCTCTCGCCGTCGCGGGCGTACACGGCGGGATTGCTCCGGGGGCGGCCGCTGCGGGCGCCCGTCGTGGTGAGGAGCACGAGCGGGACACCGGCGAACATGCCGCCGACCTCGCCTCCGTTCGCCCGGAAATCGGCCATGAGCTGTCGGTTGAACTCGGCGGGAGAGGGGAGCTGCGCGGGCTGTTCAGGCTCTTCGGGCATGGCTGTGGACCCCTTCGATAGCATCGGCACCCCAGGTGCGTTTGCTGTGAAAGCAAAATACCTTTGAGTTCAAAGCTATTAAGGAGGGTGGCGAGTGTCAACCGGCGACCAGGCCGGTCCGGAGGTCGACGACGCCGTCCGGACCCTGCTCCTGCTGATGCCGCGCATGGTCGGACGCGTCAAGCGGATCAAGATCCCCGAAGAGCTGCAGTCGCTGGCGCTGGCGCCCCGCCATCTCTCGCTGCTCGCCTATCTGCTCTTCGACGGCCCGATGAGCGTCAACGAACTGGCTGCCCGCCTGGAGGTCGCGCCGACGACGGTGAGCCTGATGGTCGGCGAACTGAGCCGCAAGGGAGTCCTGGAGCGGCAGGAGGACCCGGCCGACCGCCGACGCAAGATCGTCGACATCGCCGATGCGCACCGCTCGTCGATCGACGGCTGGCTCGGCCGGGGCGCCGTCGCCTGGCGCAAGGCGCTCGCCCCGCTCACGGGGGCCGAGAGGAAGCTGTTCATCGACACGCTCGCGGCGTACGAGGGTGCCCTCGCCGATGGCTGAGCGCCTCCCGGGCGCGACAGGGCCGGGTCACCCCGCCTCGACTTCAACGCGGCGGAACCCGGCCCCAGTGGGTGTCGAGCGGCCTCAGCGGCGCTCGCGCACCTTCACCACCTTCAGCTTCGGATCGCGCATGATGTCCTTCTCGCAGAACCGCGACGTCACCCAGCGCTCATCGGCGTACAGCCGCGTCTGATCGCTGTAGTGCGGCGAGTTCGGGTTGGACGACTGCGAGTAGGTGAGCAGCGTGCGCGCCTTCGGGCAGCCGCTCTTGTCCCAGCCGACCGCCTGGATGTGGCTCGAACCGTGCGCCACCTCGGTGTAGCCACCGCCCTTCGCGTCCCACACCGGCTCGATCTTGTTCCACACGCCGACCGACTCCGTGCCGCCGTGGATCGGCAACCGCTCCGAGCCGCGTACGACGAACTGGTTCCTGCCCAGCGGCGCGTCGAGCGCGATGCCCGCCCCGCGCAGTTCGGTCACCGCGTCGGCGAGCGCGGTCGCGAAGCCCGGCGCTGCCGTGTTGAGGGTGTTCGGCGTGCGCACCGGGTCGGCGGCGGAGAACGGCACCTTCCACAGCTGCGCGTTCGGGACGGCGGTGACCAGTTTGCGCCAGAACCGGTCGAAGAGCAGGGCGCCCTCGCTGTCCGTGTCCATGGAGTGGTCCCACGCCTTGAGGGCGGCACAGGCCTTGCGTACGTCAACCACCTTCCCGCCGCTGCCCGTTGCGGACCCGCCGGGCAGCGCGGCGCACGCCCGCGCCGCGTCGTCGGCGGCCAGATCGCCCGCGGGGGCCCGGTTCGCGAACTGCTGCTTCTGGAGGTCCTTGACCGTCAGGCCGCCCTCCTTCGCCATCGCCGCGACATCCTCGATGGCGCCGCGCGTGCGCAGGGAGCGCTGCGTGCCGATCGTCCCGAAGACCCGCTCATAGCCCGTGATCGGCCGGTCGGCGTTGGTCAGCCAGGCGCTGTCGTTGGAGTTCTCCGCGTACGGGGCGTCCTTCAGGGTGGGCATCTTCGACGGGCCGAAGACGCCGGGCTGGACGGCGTCCTTGTCCGAGCCGAGGGCGCAGGCACCACGCGAACCGTCGAGCACGGCCACGCCCGACGCCGGGTACGTCACCTTGCCCAGATCGGTGGAGCAGCGCGCGGCCAGGTCGTCGGTGATGCGGGGCAGCACCTGTGACTGGGTGAGCAGCGAGTGGCCCTTGCGGTCCGCGGCGACGGTGTTCACCCAGGGCAGGCCCTGGGTCTCACGCAGCGCCTTGAGGATGTCTTCGGTGGAGCGGGCCTTGCCGAAGCCGAGGTTGGTGTCGCTGCCGCGCATGTTCGTGGCGTTGGGGTCGTTCAGGGCGTACGCCGTCTTCGCCGACCAGGGCAGCGGGAGCTGAGCGCCGAGCCCGGTGGTGACGGGGCCGTACCGGGTCCACCACTGGGTGCGGGTCACCGCAGCGCCGTCCTTGACCGGTACCTGGACCGTCCGCTTCGTCATCTTCTCCGGCTTGCCGTCCACCAGATAGGTGGTGGGATCGGCCGGGTCGAGCGTGAGCTGATGCAGGTTGAGGGTGACGCCGGTCGCCACCGTGTGGCTCCACGCCACATCGCCGTTGAAGCCGATGTTGACGACGCCCGTGCCCAGCAGCGAACCGCCCGATACGTTCAGCTCGCCGGGGATGGTCTGCTGCGACTGCCAGAAGCGCCGGCCGCCCTGCCAGGGGTAGTGCGGATTGCCGAGCAGCAGACCCTTGCCGTTCGCGGTGGCCTTCCCGCTGAAGGCGACGGCGTTGGAGCCCATGACGGCGTCCTCGGCCGAGAAGAGGTCGCGTGCGGCCTTCGCCGTGCGCTCGGGGTCGGCCGTGCGGCCTGGGGTGTCCGCGCCGGGAGGCCGTGCGGCGGTGATGCCGTCGATGCCGCGCCCCTGACCGCCGAGCACCTGGACGGCGAAGCCCTGACGGGCCACGTCCAGGGAGGTGATCGGGCGCAGCCACTTGGCGCCCTTGCAGGCGGGGTCGGTGACGCGGTTCTGCCTCAGCCAGGCGTTGTAGCCCGCGGCGAAGCCCCGCATCAGCTTCTTCGAGGTGGCGCTCGGACCTGCCGGGGCGGGCTGATCGAGGAGCTTCTCCACCGTGCGTGTGTCGCGGACACCGCCGAAGTAGAGGTCGCTGGAGAGGTTCGTGGTCGCCGAGGACAGCGAGCCGTCCGGCTTGCCGTCGGGCCCGAAGTGACGTGACCGCTCCCCGCGTACGGTCACGTATCCCTCCGCGAGGGTGCACACCTGGTCGGCGGCCTGGGCCCAGCCGGTGCCGAAGCCGAGATTCTCGTAGTCCTTGGCGAGGATGTGCGGAATGCCGTACTGGGTGTAGCGGACGGTCGCGGACAGACCACCGTCCGACGGGCGGGCGTCACGGTCCTGTGCCGCGCCGGCGGTGGCGGCGGACGACGGCAGGAAGGCCGCGGCGGTCAACAGGCTGATGCCCAGGGCCGTGAGGCGTCTGGTGCGGGTACGCATACGCATGGTGCCTCCCAACAAGGGTGAGGGAAGGGGCGGTTGAGCGTACCAAGCGGTATGTCACTTGATCGAGTAGCGGGACCGGCCGGTTTCGCGCCCCGTCCGGAGCCTTGACCGCCGCGACGCACGCGGCACAGGATCACGCCATGACGGGTGTACGCAGCAATACGGTCGACGATGTCCTGGCGCGCAGCGCGCGGCGCGTGCCCGGACGGGTGGCACTGCGTTATGGAGAGCGGGTCTGGACCTACCGCGAACTTGACGACGCCGTGACCCGGGCGGCGGCGTACCTCCATCGGGAGGGGCTCGTCGACGGCGCCCGGGTCGGTGCGTACGGGCACAACTCCGACGCGTACGTCATCGGCTTTCTGGCCTGTGCCCGCGCGGGCCTGGTGCACGTGCCCATCAACCACAACCTCGAGGGCGAAGACCTCGGCTACATCATCGAGCAGTCGGGCAGCTCGGCCGTCCTGGTCGACCCCCACCTGGAGCGCCGCCTGCCCGGCACGGTGCGCGCGATGCCGCTGCGGGACACCGCGGACTCGCTGCTCGAACGCGCGCGTGGGCGTGAGGGCGAGGCCGTGTTCCTGCCGGGCCCCGACCGCAGCGGTGACCTCGCCCAACTGCTCTACACCTCCGGCACCACAGCGCTCCCCAAGGGCGCGATGATGACGCACCGCGCCCTCGTCCACGAGTACGTCAGCGCCATCACCGCCCTGGACCTGAAGGAGACGGACAAGCCCGTTCACGCGCTGCCGCTCTACCACTCGGCTCAGATGCACGTCTTCCTGCTGCCGTACCTGGCGGTGGGCGCCGAGAACACGGTCATCGACGCGCCCGACGCCGAGCGGATCTTCGAGCTTGTCGAGGCGGGTCGCGCCGACAGCCTCTTCGCGCCGCCCACCGTGTGGATCGGCCTCTCGAACCATCCCGGCTTCGCCACCCGTGACCTGGGCGGCCTGCGCAAGGCGTACTACGGGGCGTCGATCATGCCCGTCCCCGTTCTGGAGCGCCTGCGCGAACGGCTGCCGTCGCTCGCCTTCTACAACTGCTTCGGGCAGAGCGAGATCGGCCCCCTCGCCACGGTCCTCGGGCCCGACGAGCACGAGGGGCGGATGGACTCCTGCGGTCGCCCCGTGCTCTTCGTGGAGGCGCGGGTGGTGGACGAGCGCGGCCTTGAGGTGCCCGACGGCACGCAGGGCGAAGTCGTCTACCACTCACCGCAGTTGTGCGAGGGCTACTGGGACAAGCCGGAGGAGACAAAGGAGGCGTTCCGTGACGGGTGGTTCCACTCCGGGGACCTCGCCGTGCGGGACGAGGACGGCTACTTCACCGTCGTCGACCGGGTGAAGGACGTCATCAACTCCGGCGGTGTCCTCGTCGCGTCGCGCCAGGTCGAGGACGCGCTCTACACCCACGAACGCGTCGCGGAGACGGCCGTGATCGGGCTGCCGGACGAGCGCTGGATCGAGGCGGTCACCGCGATCGTCGTACGCAACGGAGACGTCACCGAAGCGGAGCTCATCGCGCACGCGCGCGAGAGGCTCGCCCACTTCAAGGCGCCCAAACGGGTGCTCTTCGTGGACGAGTTGCCGCGCAACGCGAGCGGGAAGATCCTCAAGCGGGAGCTGCGCGACCGTTTCGACGCGTCATAGTCCTAGGGGCCGTAGGGCCCCTAGGGGTTCCGCAGGTCCACGATCCGTTTGAACTTGCCCACCGACCGCTCGATGGTCTCGGGATCGACGATCTCGACCGCCACCGAGACACCGATGCCGTCCTTCACCGCCGACGCGATCTCCCGGGCCGCCGCCTCGCGCCGCTCGGGGGTCGTGTCCGCGCGGGACTCGGCCCGGACCGTCAGGGCGTCCATGCGCCCCTCGCGGGTCAGCCGCAGCTGGAAGTGCGGGGCGACGCCCGGCGTCCGCAGGACGATCTCCTCCACCTGGGTGGGGAAGAGGTTCACGCCGCGCAGGATCACCATGTCGTCCGACCTGCCCGTGACCTTCTCCATCCGGCGGAAGACCCGTGCGGTGCCGGGCAGAAGGCGGGTCAGGTCGCGGGTGCGGTAGCGGATGACGGGCATGGCCTCCTTGGTGAGGGAGGTGAAGACCAGCTCGCCGCGCTCGCCGTCCAGGAGTACCTCGCCGGTGATCGGGTCCACCACCTCCGGATAGAAGTGGTCCTCCCAGATGTGCAGGCCGTCCTTGGTCTCCACGCACTCCTGGGCGACACCCGGGCCGATCACCTCCGAGAGCCCGTATATGTCCACCGCGTCGATCGCGAACCGCTCCTCGATCTCGCGGCGCATCTCCTCCGTCCACGGCTCGGCGCCGAAGATGCCGACCTTCAGGGACGTCGTGCGCGGATCGACGCCCTGGCGCTCGAACTCCTCCAGGAGCGTGAGCATGTAGGAGGGGGTGACCATGATGATCTCGGGGCGGAAGTCCTGGATCAGCTGGACCTGGCGCGCCGTCATGCCGCCGGACGCGGGAATCACCGTGCAGCCCAGTCGCTCGGCCCCGTAGTGCGCGCCGAGCCCGCCGGTGAACAGGCCGTATCCGTACGCCACATGGACCTTGTGCCCGGGGCGACCGCCCGCCGCGCGGATCGAGCGGGCGACGACGTCCGCCCACATCGACAGGTCCTGCTCGGTGTAGCCGACGACCGTGGGCCGGCCCGTGGTGCCACTGGACGCGTGCAGGCGCCGCACCTCGGACTGCTCGACCGCGAACATCCCGAAGGGATAGTTGTCCCGCAGGTCGGACTTGGCCGTCAACGGGAAGCGGGACAGGTCGGCGAGCGTGCGGCAGTCGTCGGGGCGCAGGCCCGCCTTGTCGAACGCCGCCCGGTAGAAGGGCACGTTCTCGTACGCGTGCAGCAAGGTGTCCTGGAGGCGCTCCAGCTGCAGCGCTTCGAGCTCCTCGCGCCCGAGGCGCTCCGCCGCGTCCAGCATGGCCGTCATATGCGGTAACTCCCGTCCCAAACGGGCGACCGATCATTCGGTCGTCGATCTTCCGTAAAGGTCAGTAATCCAGCCCCGGAGGCGGCCGTCAAGAGATCGCGCAGGGCGGCCTTGAGCTGCGGCGCGACGGCCGCACGGCATTGTCCGGGTGCGGCGTGGGATGTGATGATCGCCCTCATGCCGACATTCCGGGGAATCGCCGTGCGTCCCGCCTCGTCCGCGAGGCGTCTGCTTGCTGCCGGGGCCGTGGCGGCGGCTCTGCTCGCCGGAAGCGGGGGCGGGGTGGCGGACGCAGCTTCCCCGGCGCCGCAGCCCGCTGTGTCGTCGTCCGTCCCCGCGGGGGCCTCGTACGCCCGGCTCCACTGGCTGGCCGATCTCGCTGCCCAGCGCCTGGCCACCGCCGATCTCGTCGCCGCCGCGAAGTACGGCACGGACAGTCCCATCGACGACCCGGCCCGCGAGAAGCAAGTGCTCGACGACGTCGCGCGGCAGGCGCGGGAACTGGGCGCCGACCCAGAGGCGACCGTGCGGATCTTCCGGGATCAGATCGAGGCCAACAAGATGGTGCAGCGGGAGCTGCACCGGCGGTGGGACGCGGACCCTTCGCAGGCGCCGACACCGGAGGAGCGGCCTGACCTCGCGGAGGTGCGCAAGGAGATCAACCGGGTGAACGGGGAATTGGTGCGGGGGATCGCTGCCTCTTCCGCCGCCCGAACGGCGCCGTCCTGCCGGGGGCTCGTGGTGGCGGCGGGCGTACGGGTGCGGAGTGAGCGGCAGCTCGACGAGTTGCACGCGATGGCATTGGGGCGGGCGCTGCGGTCCGTCTGTGCGGGCTGAGGTCTTTCTGGGCCGCCGCTTCGCGGCGGATCTCTCCCGCCCGCCCACCTGTCACTCCGAAGCTGATCTCTGTGGCCGTGGCGGTGGCTTCGATCAGCTCCCCGCAGCCACCGCCTTCGCCCAGCGGTAGTCCGCCTTGCCGCTCGGCGAGCGTTGGATCTCGTCGGTGAAGACCACGGAGCGGGGGATCTTGTAGCCGGCGAGGCGGGTACGGCAGTGGGTCTGGACGGCTTCGAGGTCCAACGAGGGTGCCCCGTCACGCAGTTGGACGACCGCGGCCACGCGGTTGCCCCAGCGCTCGTCGGGGACTCCGGCGACCAGTGCGTCGTACACGTCCGGATGCGACTTCAGCGCCTGCTCGACCTCCTCCGGGTACACCTTCTCGCCGCCGGTGTTGATGCACTGCGAGCCCCGGCCGAGGACGGTGACGATGCCCTCCTCGTCGACCGTGGCCATGTCGCCGAGCAGCACCCAGCGCTCCTCGCCCTTCCGGAAGAACGTCTCGGCGGTCTTCGCCGGGTCGTTGTAGTAGCCGAGCGGCACATGGCCGCGCTGGGCCAGGCGGCCCACGACACCCACCGGCACCGGCTCGTGGGTGACCAGATCCACCACCTGCGTACGTTCGTTGACCTCCAGGCGGAAGCCCTTCTCAGGGCCCGAGTCGTCCGTCGCCTTGCCGTTGGAACCGGACTCGGAGGAACCGAAGTTGTTCAGGAGCAGAACGTTCGGGGCCAGCTCCTGGAACTGGGCACGCACCGTCTCCGACATGATCGCCCCGGAGGAGGAGACGCTGAACAGTGAGGACAGGTCGGTGCCCTTGAGCGGGCCGTGCAGCGCGTCGATGAGCGGCCTGAGCATCGCGTCGCCCACCAGCGACACGCTCGAGACCTTCTCCCGCTCGATGGTACGGAGCAGCTCTTCGGGGACGTACTTGCGGTGTATGGCCACCCGCTGGCCGTAGTTGAAGGCGATGAACGACGTCAGCGTCGAGGTGCCGTGCATCAGCGGGGGAGCGGGGAAGAAGGTGATGCCGGGTCCGCCCGCCGCGACGCGTTCCGCAAGCTCCTCGGGCCGCTTCACCGGCTCACCGGCGGGCTCGCCTCCGAAGAGCCCGGCGAAGAACAGGTCCTCCTGGCGCCACATGACGCCCTTGGGCATGCCGGTGGTGCCGCCGGTGTAGATGATGAACAGGTCGTCGGCCGAGCGCGGCCCGAAGCCTCGCTCCGGCGAACCCGCGGCCTCCGCATCGCTGAAGGCCACCACGTCGAGCGCGGGGGCGTCGGCGGGCGGGAGCCCCACCCGCACCAGATGCCGCAGCTTCCGCGTGCGCGGCAGCGCGGCTGAGACCCGCTCGGTGAACTCCGCGTCGAAGACGAGCGCGGCGAGGTCGGCGTCGCGGTAGAGGTAGACCAACTCATCTTCCACATAGCGGTAGTTGACATTGACCGGGACGAGGCGTGCCTTGAGGCAGGCGAGGACGGTCTGGAGATACTCGACGCCGTTGTAGAGGTGGAGCCCGAGATGTTCACCGGGCTGGAGGCCGCTGTCGATCAGGTGGTGCGCGATGCGGTTGGCGGCCCGGTCGAGCTCGGCGTACGTCAGCCTGCGTTCCGCCCCGGTGCCGGGGTGATCGATGTACACGAGCGCCTCGCGGTCGGGGACCACGTCGACGACCGACTCGAACAGGTCGGCAAGGTTGTACTCCACCGCTCCTCCTGACCCCGGCGTCATCTCTTGTGGCCGTCATCAGAGCAGAGGCGCCCACAAGTGGGAAGGGTCCTCGTGCAAGGAAACTGACTGGGTGTCAGAAAACTCTTGAACTGGCTCCCCGCCTACTGCAACCTGTTCCAGGTCCGAAGCCGACAGCTGGGCCGAAGCCGACAGCAGGTCCGAAGCGAGAGGGAGCACGGCCATGGGTGGGACGGAACATCTCGCTGTGCAGCGCGAAGGCGCCACACTGATACTCACGCTCAACCGGCCGGAGGCGAAGAACGCGCTCTCGCTGCCGATGCTGGTGGGCCTCTACGACGGATGGGTGGCAGCCGACGAGGACGACTCGATCCGCTCCGTGGTGCTCACCGGAGCGGGCGGCGCGTTCTGCGCCGGCATGGATCTCAAGGCCCTCGCGGGCAACGGCATGGATGGTGAGCAGTACCGGGACCGGATGAAGGCCGACCCGGATCTGCACTGGAAGGCGATGCTGCGCCACCACCGCCCCCGCAAACCCGTCATCGCCGCGGTGGAGGGGTACTGCGTGGCGGGCGGCACGGAGATCCTCCAGGGCACGGACATCCGCGTGGCGGGCGAGTCCGCGACCTTCGGCCTCTTCGAGGTCAAGCGCGGCCTGTTCCCGATCGGCGGCTCGACCGTGCGCCTCCCGCGCCAGATCCCCCGTACGCACGCCCTGGAGATGCTGCTCACCGGGCGGCCCTACCCGGCGGCCGAGGCCGCGTCGATCGGACTCGTCGGCCACGTCGTCCCGGACGGCACCGCCCTGGAGAAGGCCCTCGCCATCGCCGAGCAGATCAACGCGTGTGGGCCGCTGGCCGTCGAGGCGGTCAAGGCATCCGTGTACGAGGCCGCCGAGATGACCGAGGCGGACGGCCTCGCGGCGGAGCTCGAGCGGGGGTGGCCCATCTTCGACACCGCCGATGCGAAGGAGGGCTCCAGAGCCTTCGCGGAGAAGCGTGCCCCCGTGTTTCGGCGGGCCTAGGTCTTGTCTCGTCTGCGGGGCCGCTGTGGCTGGCCGCGCAGTTCCCCGCGCCCCTTCGGGGCGCCAAGAAACGGAGTTCTGCTCATGGCATCCGCTCCCTCCCCCGAAGTGCTGCGTGCCCCTCTTGTTGTCGAGTTTCCCTTCACCCGCTCCCTCGGGCCCGTGCAGAGCGCCTTCCTCACCGGGCTGCGCGAGCGCACCGTGCTCGGCGTGAAGACCAAGGACGGGCGCACGCTCGTTCCACCCGTCGAGTACGACCCGGTGACCGCCGAAGAGATACGTGACCTGGTCGAGGTCGGTGCCACCGGCACCGTCACCACCTGGGCCTGGAACCACGAGCCCCGCAGGGGACAGCCCCTGGACACCCCCTTCGCCTGGGTTCTGGTGAAGCTCGACGGCGCCGACACCGCCCTGCTGCACGCCCTGGACGCGCCGGGCCCCGACGCGGTCAGGACCGGCATGCGCGTCCGGATCCGCTGGGCCGGCGAACGCACCGGGGCCATCACCGACATCGCCTGCTTCGAACCGTACGAAAGCGAAACGGGGGGTGAAGTCGGTTCGCACACCGGAGAGTTCAGTGACCCCGTCACCGGCATCGTCGCCGCCGCGCGCCTCGACTACACCTACGCGCCGGGCCGCGCCCAGACCGCCTACATCAAGGCACTCTCCGACCAGAAGACCGTCGGCGAACGCTGCCCCTCCTGCCGCAAGGTCTACGTACCGCCCCGCGGCGCCTGCCCCACCTGCGGCGTCGCCACGGCCGAGAGGGTCGAGGTCGGGCCGCGCGGCACTGTCACCACGTACTGCATCGTCAACATCAAGGCGAAGAACCTCGACATCGAAGTGCCCTACGTCTACGCGCACATCGCCCTCGACGGCGCCGACCTCGCCCTGCACGCCCGCATCGCGGGCATCCCCTACGACCAGGTGCGGATGGGTCTTCGCGTCGAGCCGGTGTGGACCGAGGGCGCCCGCTTCCCCGATCACTACCGGCCCACGGGCGAACCGGACGCCGACTACGACACGTACAAGGAGCTGGTGTAGATGCCGTCCGTGATGCGGCCCGTCCGCGACATCGCCATCGTGGCCTTCGGGCAGAGCGACCACCTGCGCTCCACCGACGAGCTCTCCGAGGTGGAGATGCTCATGCCGGTCCTGCATCAGGTGCTCGCCGCCACCGGCCTGAAGACCAGCGACATCGGCTTCACCTGCTCGGGCTCGTCGGACTACCTGGCGGGACGCGCCTTCTCCTTCACGATGGCGCTCGACGGGGTGGGTGCCTGGCCGCCGATCTCCGAGTCGCACGTCGAGATGGACGGCGCGTGGGCGCTGTACGAGGCGTGGACCAAGCTGCTCACCGGCGACGCCGACACCGCGCTCGTGTACTCCTACGGCAAGTCGTCCCCCGGATCGGTGCGCGACGTGCTGACCCGGCAGCTCGACCCGTACTACGTGGCGCCCCTGTGGCCAGACTCGGTGGCCCTCGCCGCGCTCCAGGCGCAGGCCCTGATCGACGCGGGGGACGCCGACGAGCCCGCGCTCGCCGGGGTGGCGGCGCGCAGCCGCCGGGACGCGTCCGGCAACCCTCACGCGCAGCTGCGTGGAGCGGTGCCGCAGGGCGACTACCTCGTACGTCCCCTCCGCACGGGTGACTGCCCGCCCATCGGGGACGGTGCCGCCGCCGTGATCCTCGCCGCGGGGGACCGCGCCCGTGACCTGTGCGAGCGGCCCGCGTGGATCCGCGGGATCGACCACCGCGTGGAAGCGCACAGCCTCGGCGTGCGCGACCTCACCGACTCGCCGTCCAGCCGCTTGGCGGCCGAGCGGGCCGGTGCCTTCGAACGGCCCGTGGACACCGCCGAGTTGCACGCGCCGTTCACCTCCCAGGAGCTCGTCCTGCGCAAGGCGCTGAAGCTGGGCGACGACGTCTCGGTGAACCCGTCCGGGGGCGCCCTCGCGGCGAACCCCGTCATGGCCGCCGGTCTGATCCGGCTCGGCGAGGCCGCCGCCCGCATCCACCGTGGCGAGTCGGACCGGGCCCTCGCGCACGCCACGTCCGGCCCGTGCCTGCAGCAGAACCTGGTCGCCGTCCTCGAAGGAGAGTCGTCATGAGTGGGGTGAGCGGGGTGGGCAAGGAGCCCGTGGCCGTCGTAGGGATCGGCCAGACCAAGCACGTCGCCGCCCGGCGGGACGTGTCGATCGCGGGCCTCGTCCGAGAGGCCGCTCAACAAGCACTGGAAGACGCCGAGTTGACGTGGGCGGACATCGACGCCGTGGTCATCGGCAAGGCGCCGGACTTCTTCGAGGGCGTCATGATGCCCGAGCTCTACCTCGCCGACGCGCTCGGCGCGGTGGGCAAACCGATGCTGCGCGTCCACACGGCGGGCTCCGTCGGCGGCTCCACGGCGCTGGTCGCGTCGAACCTCGTCGCGGGCCGGGTCCACGGCACCGTACTGACCCTCGCCTTCGAAAAACAGTCGGAATCCAACGCGATGTGGGGGCTCTCCCTCCCCATCCCCTTCCAGCAGCCGCTCCTCGCGGGCGCGGGCGGCTTCTTCGCCCCGCACGTGCGCGCGTACATGCGGCGCACCGGCGCCCCCGACACGGTCGGCTCGCTCGTCGCGTACAAGGACCGCCGCAACGCCCTCAAGAACCCCTACGCCCACCTGCACGAACAGGACATCACCCTGGAGAAGGTCCAGGCGTCACCGATGCTCTGGGACCCGATCCGCTACTCAGAGACCTGCCCGTCGTCCGACGGGGCCTGCGCGATGATCCTCACCGACCGTGCGGGCGCGGCCCGTTCACCCCGGCCGCCCGCCTGGATGCACGGCGGCGCGATGCGCAGCGAGCCGACCCTCTTCGCGGGCAAGGACTTCGTGTCACCGCAGGCCGGCAAGGACTGCGCCGCCGACGTGTACCGGCAGGCGGGCATCACCGACCCGCGGCGCGACATCGACGCCGTCGAGATGTACGTGCCGTTCTCCTGGTACGAGCCGATGTGGCTGGAGAACCTCGGCTTCGCCGAGGAGGGTGAGGGCTGGAAGCTGACCGAGTCGGGCGTGACGGAGCTGGACGGCGATCTGCCCGTCAACATGTCGGGTGGCGTCCTGTCCACCAACCCCATCGGCGCCTCGGGCATGATCCGCTTCGCCGAAGCGGCACTTCAGGTGCGCGGCCAGGCAGGCGAGCATCAGATCGACGGGGCCCGCAGGGCACTCGGACACGCTTACGGCGGCGGCTCGCAGTTCTTCTCCATGTGGCTGGTCGGCGCGGAGCCGCCCACGACGTGACGGGTGTGTCGTGCCGGACAGGCGACCGTCCTCCTGCCGCGGCCTGTCCGGCACCGGCACCGAAAGCTAGGCTGGCGGGCGGACGACGCATCGGGAGGAGCACGGACGTGGCCGAAGGCACCATTCAGCATCCGCTCGCGGGTCAGCAGCGCCCGCTCACGGGCTGGGACAAGCCGGAGCTCGACCTCAGCACAGCGGACTGGCAATCGAGCAGCGAGGGGCGGGGTGATGTGGAGATCGCCTTTGTCGAAGGCTTCATCGCGATGCGCAACGCAGGCCGCCCCGAGAGCCCTTCCCTCATCTTCACTCCGGCGGAGTGGGGAGCGTTCGTGCACGGCGCGCGAGCGGGGGAGTTCGACCTGACGTAGGCCGTGTGGGGCGTTTGGGCCCGCGTCTCCGGCTGTCGCGACCGCTCGCGGCTCGTGCCGTGCTGACCTGGTGACCTCGGCATCCGCCGCCGGCCCGCCTCCCGCACGAGGCAGGGACCGGCAGCGGAGCCGGTCGACCTTGGCCTTGCGCCGGAGACGAGGAAGCCATGAGTGACGATGCGCCCGTTGAACCCGCCGCGGCCTTCGACGAACCTGTCGTCGTGGCCGTCGACGGGTCGGCCGGCAGCGACCACGCCCTGGAATGGGCACTGACCGCCGCGCGGCTGCGGAACGCGCCGTTGCGCATCGTGCACGTGCGGCAGTACGCGCTGCCGCTGGCCGACGGTCCGTACATGCCGACCATCGACCACCGCCTCGACTCCGACCCGGTCGTCGAGCGGGTGCGGGGTGCCTTGGAGGGGCGGGCGAATCTGCCTCCGCTGACGGTCGAGGTCGTGGATGGCGCCCCGGGGCGGGACATCGCGCCGCTCGGTGACGAGGCGCGGCTGCTGGTCCTCGGGTCGCGGGGGCGGGGCGGCTTCACCAGTCTGCTGCTCGGCTCGAACGGGCTTGCGTGCGCGCGGGAGGCGGCGTGTCCCGTGGTCGTGGTGAGACCGGGCGACGGGATCACGGCGGGCGCCGGGCCGTGTGTGGTGCTCGGGCTCGACGTGCTCTCCCCGCACGAGGAGACGATCGGCTTCGCCTTCGCGGAGGCGGATCTGCGGGGCGCGGTGCTCCGGGTCGTCTGCGCCTACCCCGGGCCCGTCCTCGTCTACACGGCCACCGGCGATTTCGTGACTTCGGCGGAGGCGGACGCGGCGACCGCGGCGCAGTACACGGAGCTGGCGGGCCGGCAGCTCGCGCCCTTTCAGGAGCGGTATCCGAACGTGAGCGTCGAGAGGGAGGTCCTGCCGGGAGACGCGGCGGGGATCCTGGTGGACGCCTCACGGGAGGCGGACCTCGTGGTGGTGGGGCGCCACCAGAGCCGCAGGTCGCTGGGGAGGCTGATGGGATCGGTGACCAACGCGGTGCTGCTGCACGCGAAGGGCGCGGTGGCCGTGGTGCCTCAGAAGTCGCGGTAAGGACGGCCTCGCGCAACAGGGGCTCAGGGGCTCAAGGGCTCACTCCTCAGCGCAGCACCACGCAGCCGCGCCCCTCCAGCCTCCGCAGCAGGGAGTCGGGCACGGAGACCTCGTTCCAGCGCAGGTCCAGTTTCTCCAGCGCGGGCAGGTGGCCGATCCACGGCGGAAGCTCGCGCAGGCGGTTCGCCCGCAGATCGAGTCTCCGCAGCAGGGGCAGGCCACGCAGGGCCTGCGGCACCGTCGCGAACGCGTTCTCGCGCAGATCCAGTTCGCGCAGTTCGCCGAGACGGCCGACTGAGGCGGGAAGCGACGTGAGGCGGTTGCCACGCAGCCACAGCTCGCGCAGGGCCGCGAGCCCGCCGAGCGACGAAGGGACCGTGGTCAGGCGGTTGTGCTGGGCGCGCAGCTCCACCAGGGCGTCGAGTGAGCCCAGCGTGTCCGGCAGCGCCGTCAGCCGGTTCTCGCCCACGTTGAGATACGTCAGCCGCTTCAGACGGCCCAAGGAGTCCGGCAGCGCGGAGAGGCGGTTGTCGTGGACGTAGAGGAAACGGCTCAGGCCCGTCAGGTCACCCAGCTCCGGCGGGAGCTCCGTCAGGTGGTTGTGGCCCAGGTCCAGTGTGTGCAGCGAGGTCAGGGTGCCGATCCGGGCGGGGAGCCGCGTGAGCGCGTTGTCGGGCAGGAGCAGGACCTCCAGGGACGAGTGGTGCCACACCTCGTCCGGGACGTCGCTCAGGCCGCCGTGCCAGTAGTTGAGTACGTTCTCGGTGCCGACCGTCACGTGAAGTTCCTTCCATCCGCAGTGGATGACCATGGACTGCCGCCTCACTGTGGCCGTTGCGGGGCGTCCCATGGTGCATCACGGCACCTACGGCAAGCGGACCCATTGTCCGTGCGCGAAGGTCAACTCGCGGAGTCCGAGCAGGTGTTGAGTGATGTGTGCAGCCTGTCGCGGGACGTCCCGAGGCGCCGGGCAGGGCCTGCGGTGCGCGCGTCGCCTTCGCGTGGCGCGCGGGCCTGGCAGGACTTCCCTGCTCGCCGAAACCCATGACGCCCTCGGGTGCGCGCTCGCCACGGCGAACGAACCCGTCTGTGCGCCGGTCCGTCCGGCGCTGAACCGCGCCACGCCGGGCGACCAAGGATGCCGCCGATCCCCTCTGCCGCCGCACAGCACCGAGACGGACACGCTCACCGCGCGCGAGCGCACCGCGGCGGCGCTTACCGTCCGCGGCGAGTCCACCGTCTGCGGCTGGTCCACCGTCCGCGGCTGGTCCGCCGTCCGCGGCGAGTCCACCGCCCGCACCGCCGAGGAGCCGCACACGGACGAGCCGGCCGTCGTCCGGCTGCTGTCCGGCTGCTGTCCGGCCGCTGTCCGCCGTCTGCCGGAAAGTGGGAACGGACCGCTCCGCTCTCGCCGCCGCGCTCGCGCCCCACCACCCCCGCTGACCTCGCGCGCGACACCGTCCCGCCCGCCGGCCGCCTCGTGCGCGGCGCCGCCCCCGCGCCGACAAGCGTCGCGGGCCACGTACCATTGGCGCATGTCCTTCCTCCGCCGCCGCAGCTCCGCCACTCCCGCTGGCCCGGACTTCGATGTCCTGGCCATGGACCCGGGTGACTGGCCCGGCAACCTCGGCGCGGGTCTGCTGCCCGCCCCCGACGGCAGCTGCCAGGGCGTCTTTCTGCGCTACGACCTCTTCGGCGGGCGCGGCCCCGCGATGATCATCGGCAATCTGCCCGAGGGCTCCCCGGCGCGCGAGACGGCCGAGGACGAGGTTCCCTTCGAGGTGGCCCAGCTGCTGCTCGCGCTGGAGAACGACGAGGAGGTCACCGTCGTCACCACCGAGGACATGCCGGTGATGCAGGGCGACAACCTCCTCATCGTGCGCCGCCTCAAGCTCTCGGAAAGCCGCATCTCCTGCGTGCAGTTCGACCGCAGCGACGGCGTCCTCGTCACCATCGCCGCCTGGGACCGGCCGATCACCGACGATCTGTACGCACTCCTGAAGCCGCTGCCCGCGGAGCTCTTCCAGCAGGGCTGACACACCCGGGACCACCGCAGGCCGACCGCCCACCCCTTCTGCCGGAGGGGTGGGTTTTGTCATGCGCCTTGCCAGGCCAGTCATCGGACTTTTAACGTGACCCGTCATGACTCCCGGGATCTCGCGAAGAACCACGATGAAGTCCGCCGTAGGCGGAGCAGCCGTACTAGCGGCAGGTGGAGGCGCGCAAACCGCTACCGCGTCCGCAGTCGAGAGGCGGCCCGAAGAGCGTGATACCTCCGATGAATCGCTGCTCTGGTACGCGACGCCTGCCGCGGACTGGGAACGCGAGGCCCTCCCCATCGGCAATGGCGCGCTCGGCGCCATGATCTTCGGCACCCTCCCCTCCGAGCGGCTCCAGTTCAACGAGAAGACGCTGTGGACCGGCGGCCCCGGCTCCCGCGAGGGCTACGACCACGGCAACTGGCGCGAGGCCAGACCCGGCGCCCTCGACGCGGTGCGGGGGCAGCTGGACGAGAAGGGCGCACTCACCCCCGACGCCGTCGCGGCCGGCCTCGGCCAGTCCCGCCGCGGCTACGGCGCCCATCAGACCTTCGGCGACCTGCACCTCGACATGCCGGGCGCCCCGGACGCACCCGACGCCACGTATCGCCGCGCCCTCGATCTCCGCAAGGGCCTGGCGACCGTCACGTACACCCACCAAAAGGTGCGCCACGAGAGGGAGTTCTTCGCCTCCCACCCGGACGGCGTACTGGTCGGGCGCCTCACCGCCGACCGCCCCGCGAGCGTCAGCTGCACCCTGCGCCACACCTCGCCCCGCGCCGACTTCACCGCGAAGGCCGCGGGCGACCGGATCGCCGTACGCGGTGAACTCGCGGACAACGGGCTGAAGTTCGAGGCGCAGCTGCGCGTCGTCCAGCAAGGCGGCACCCGCACGGCGAACGCGGACGGCAGCATCACCGTCAGCGGCGCCGACCACGTCTGGTTCGTGCTCGCCGCCGGAACCGACTACGCCGACACCTACCCCGACTACCGCGGCGACGACCCGCACGCCCATGTCACCCACACCGTGGACAAGGCCGTCACCCGCGGCCACGGCACGCTGCGCGCACGCCACCTGCGCGACCACGGCGACCTCTTCGGCCGAGTCGGCCTCGACATAGGCCAGGCCGCTCCCACCGACGTCCCCACGGACCAGCTGCTCAAGGGATACACGGCAAGTGCGAGCCCGGCCGACCGAGCCCTCGAAGCGCTCTTCTTCCAGTACGGGCGCTACCTCCTCATCGCCTCGTCACGCCCCGGCTCGCTGCCCGCCAACCTCCAGGGCGTGTGGAACAACAGCACCAGCCCGCCCTGGTCGGCCGACTACCACACCAACATCAACCTCCAGATGAACTACTGGCTCGCCGAGGCCGCCAATCTCGCCGAGACCACCGCCCCGTACGACCGCTTCGTCGAGGCACTGCGCGCGCCGGGGCGGCGCACGGCGAAGGAGATGTTCGGCTCCCGGGGCTGGGTGGTGCACAACGAGACCAATCCCTACGGCTTCACCGGCGTCCACGACTGGCCGACCGCTTTCTGGTTCCCCGAGGCGGCCGCCTGGCTCACCGCGCAGCTCTACGAGCACTACCGGTTCGGGGGCTCCACCGCATACCTGCGCACCACCGCCTATCCGGCGATGAAGGAGGCCGCCGAGTTCTGGCTCGACAACCTCCGGACCGACCCCCGCGACGGCACCCTCGTCGTCACGCCCAGCTACTCGCCGGAGCACGGCGACTTCACGGCGGGTGGTTCCATGGCCCAGCAGATCGTGCACGATCTGCTCACCAACACCCTGGAAGCCGCCCGCGTGCTCGGTGACACGGCCGCCTTCCGCGCCGAACTGGAAAGGACCCTCGGCAAGCTCGACCCCGGCCTGCGCGTCGGATCGTGGGGGCAGCTCCAGGAGTGGAAGGCCGACCTGGACTCCGAGGCCGACGACCACCGGCACGTCTCCCACCTCTACGCCCTGCACCCCGGACGCCAGATCCAGCCGGGCAGCAAGTGGGCCGACGCCGCGAAGGTCTCTCTGACCGCGCGCGGCGACGGCGGCACCGGCTGGTCCAAGGCGTGGAAGGTCAACTTCTGGGCGCGGCTGCGCGACGGCGACCACGCGCACAAGATGCTCGGCGAACAGCTCAAGACCTCGACGCTGCCGAACCTCTGGGACACCCATCCGCCGTTCCAGATCGACGGCAACTTCGGGGCGACCTCGGGCATCGTGGAGATGCTCCTGCAGAGCCAGTTCGACGTCATCGAGGTGCTGCCCGCGCTGCCCGCGAGCTGGCCCGAGGGATCGGTGCGGGGCCTGCGCGCACGCGGCGGGGCACGCCTCGACATCGAGTGGTCGGGCAGAAAGGCCACGCGCATCGTGCTCACCGCGTCACGCACCCGCGAACTCACCGTGCGCAGCAGCCTGTTGAAGGGCGGCGAGAAGACCTTCAAGGCGCGGGCCGGACAGCGGTACGTCTTCGACTGAGCGCCGACCGCGCGCAGACGTCAGGGCCGGGCCGCTCCCACGCGAACCCGGCCCCGACCGTCCTCGGTGTACTACGAGCCCGAGGACACCGCCTGCACGTCGGCCGCACGTACATACGCCACGCGATGCCCGAACTGGATCTCGTAGTACATGTCCTTGCCGCGCACCACCTTGTGCGGCGCCGTGTCGAACGTCGGCGCGTAGAAGTACTCGCCCGGCACCTTGGCGCCGACCGCGTACTTCTGACCCGCGAGGAGCTTGTACGGCAGCGGCGTGACCGGCTGCACCGGGACGCCCGCCGGGTACGCCTCCTTCTCCGGGTAGGCGCGCCCGTAGACCGGGACTTCCTTGGCGTCGCCCTTCGGCGTCACCACGAGCCCCTTCGCGTCGACGGCCGTCGGCTGCTTCTTCGGGTTCTTGAACCAGGCCTTCTGGCCCAGGTACCAGACGGCGGTCCAGTCGCCCCTGCGATCGGCGACCGCGTACTGCTGGCCGGTGGACAGGCGGGCACCGATGTCGTTCACGCCGGTCGTCGAGTCGCCGCCGCCGGGCCGCAGGCCGATGTCCTTGATGAGCGGAGCGTCGTCACGCGGCTCGGTGTGGACGCGCACCGCGGCGGAACCGTGCGGCACGCATGTGTCGCCTGGCTTGACGCAGCCCGTGTACTCCGGCCGGTTCTTGGAGTAGGTGGGAGCGATCGTCACGAGGCCGCCGCTGGGGCCCGCCGTGCGCTTGAACGGCTTGCCCATCAGCGTGAAGTAGTGCTGCCAGTCCCAGTACGGGCCGGGGTCGGTGTGCATGCCCGCGATCGTCGAGGGCAGCGTGCCCGGGACGTTGTCGTGGCCGATGATGTGCTGACGGTCCAGCGGAATGCCGTACTTCTTCGACAGATACGTCACCAGGCGAGCCGAAGAGCGGTACATCGCCTCCGTGTACCAGGTGTCGGGCGCCGTCAGGAAGCCCTCGTGCTCCAACCCGATCGACTTGGAGTTCACGTACCAGTTTCCCGCGTGCCAGGCGACGTCCTTCGCCTTCACGTGCTGGGCGATGTGGCCGTCGGTGGAGCGCAGGGTGTACTGCCACGAGACGTACGTGGGGTCCTGCACCATGTTGAGGACGCCTTCCCAGCGGCCCTCGGTGTCATGGATGACGATCGTGTCGATGCTCTGGCTCTTGGGCCGGTCGGCCAGGTCGTGGTTGCCGTAGTCGTCGTTGCCCTGCGGGTCCTTGAACTCCTCGTACGGCGCAGGGATCCACTCGCACGACACGGTCGACGGGCACTCGGTCTCGCCCTTCGGCGCCTTCCGCAGCCCCATGCCCCGCACCTGCGCGGCATCCGGCTCCAGGCCGCTGACCGCCCCGAGCGCCACGCGCTGGCCGGCGTCCGTGGTGCGCTCCTGGCCGTCGCGGATGACGGCGAAGACGTCGTTGGCGTACGTCGCCGCGGTGGCCTGGTCGTCCGCGCCGGAGAAGCGGGCGATCGCGCCGTACCAGTCGGCCGGGTCGTCGCTCAGCGGCTTGCCGAGCTTCTTCTGCGCGGCGGCGAGCAGGGCGGCGCCGCCGCTCACGTTGGCGGCCGGGTCGGTGCGCAGCTGCTCGGCGGAGTGCCCGCTGAGCTCGGCGGCGCGGGGCAACGTCTTGAGACGCGCCGGCAGTTCGGAGTTCTTCGGCACCTCGGCCGTGAACTCCTTGGGCTTGAGGACGCCTCGCGACTCGTCGCCGCGCGGGTCCTCGTCGCCCTCGCTGTGGTGCGGGGCGGCGGCGATGGCGGTGCGCGCGTCGGTGAGATGCATCGGGCCGTACCCGCCGGTCACACTCGGCGCGCCGCCGTGCGCGTCCCAGCGGGACTGCAGATAGGACACTCCGAGCAGCACGCTCTGCGGTACGCGGTATTCGGCTGCCGCGGTCGCGAAGGCGCCCTGCAGGTCATCGCCCGCCCCGGGAGCACCCGGCGAGGAGGAGGACGGGGCGGCACCGAGCAGCGGAAGCAGCAGGCCGGCGGAGACAAGGGCGCCCGCGGTCCTGACAGCGCGTCTGCGCGCGGCAGGGGTACGGGCGGTGGCGGATCCTCGCAATGCGGCCTCCTGGGACGGTGAAGCGTGACGGGGCGTGCGGGGCCGGGCGTGCGTCAGTGGTACCGGCTCTCCGACGATCCGTCAATCATGCCCAGGAGAGGGGATCTCCCATGTCAGCGCCGGTTCCGGCGGGTTTCCCCCGGGAAGCCGCACGGCCTGCGACGCGTCAGTGGATTGGACCAATGAGCAGCGCCGATGTCCTGCGGGCCGACGAGCGGACCGGCCGCGGTGTCAGAGGTCCGGTCCACCTGTTCGGGGGAGGGGGCGGGGTGATTTCTCTCAGCGGGCCGCGCCCGAAAGGGCCCGGTTCACCTGCCGCGGGGACAGCGCGTGCTCGACGGCGAGGATGCCCGCGCCGATCGCCGCCGCGTTCTCGCCGGTGCGGCTCGGCTCGATCCGCAGCACATGGGTGGCCAAGGGGTGCGAGCGGCGGTACACCGCTTCCCTCACGCCGGCGAGAAGCTGGTCGTGGACGGCGGCCAGCGCCCCGCCGACCACCACCGTGTCCGGGTTGAAGAAGTTCACCAGGCCCGCCAGCACCTCGCCCACCGCACGGCCCGCCTCGCGCACCATGCGGACGGCATCGCGGTTGCCGGACTTCACCAGACGTACGACATCGCTGCCCGAGGTCGCCTCCAGGCCGAGCCCGGACAGCTTGCGGGCGACGGCCGCACCACCCGCCACCGCCTCCAGGCACCCCGAGTTGCCGCACCGGCAGGGCTCCTCGATGTCACCCACCCGGATGTGCCCGATGTCGCCCGCGCTGCCCTGCGCACCCCGGTGAGCCGGCAGTCGGCGACGATTCCGCAGCCGATGCCCGTGCCCACCTTGATGTGGAGCAGATAGCGGGTGTCGGGGAAGGCGCGGCGCTGCTCGGCGAGCGCCATCACGTTCACGTCGTTGTCGACGAGGGCCCGCGGGCCGAACTGCTCGGCGAAGAACTCCGGGATGGGGAACTGGTGCCGGCCCGGCATGATCGGCGGATCCACCGGACGGCCCGTCGAGAACTCCACGGGGCCCGGCACCCCGACCCCGATGGACTGGAGCGACGAGGGATCACGCTCGGTCTCATCGAGGAGCGTGCGCAGTGTCCGCTCCACGTGGCCGAGCACTTCCTGCGGGCCGTCCGCGATGGAGAGGGGGTCCTCGCGCAGGGCGAGCATCTCGCCGCCGATGTCGAGGAAGGCGACCCGGCAGTGCGACGCGCCCAGGTCGACGCCCGCCGCGGCGTGTTCGCGCGTGCGCAGGCGCAGGCGCCGCGGTGGCCTGCCGCCCGTCGACCCGCCGTCCGCCTCCTCCGTGACGAAGCCGTGCGCGATCAACGCGTCCACCCGCTGCGACACCGTCGATCGCCCGAGCCCCGTCAACTCGCTCACAGTGGAAGCTACTTGCGACCCTGACAGGTCAAAGCTCTCTCCCCCGGCACCCACAAGCTGTACATGGTCTTCAAGTCGCCGCAGAACAATGCCTTTGACGTGGACGCGGTGCAGTTCACCACGTCATAGTCACCCGGAAGTAGCCGGGGGCATACGAAAGCCCGCAGTGCGCCGCTGTCCAAGGCGCACTGCGGGCCTTCTTCCCCCCGGGTCAGCGAGTGCCGACAGCCGCGCGTACGGCCCGGCGGGCCAGCTGGCAGTCGTCGTGCAATCGCCTCAGCAGCAGCCGCTGTTCCTCACCGGACGGCGCGGCACCGGGATGGGCCGGTCCGGGCGCCGCCGGCGACGCGTCGTGCATGGACCGCTGCACGGCCATTTCGTACGTACGGATCTCCCGGGTCAGTACCAGCATCAGATTGACCAGGAACGCGTCACGTGCCGCCGGACCCTGCTCCTGCGCCAGCTGACTGATCTCGCGCCGCGCGACCGGGGCGTCACCGAGCACCGACCACAGCGTCGCCAGGTCATAGCCCGGCAGATACCAGCCCGCGTGCTCCCAGTCCACGAACACCGGGCCCGCCGGGGACAGCAGGATGTTCGAAAGGAGCGCGTCACCGTGGCAGAACTGCCACGTGCCGTGCTGCCCGGCCGAGTGTGCGATGCCGTGCAGAAGCTTCTGCAGGTCGCCCATGTCCCGGTCGGTGAGCAGCCCCAGCTCATGGAAGCGGTTGATCCGCTTGCCGTAGTCCATGGGGCGGCCGAACAGCTCCTGCGGTGGACGCCACCGGTTGAGGTGGCGGATGGCGTTGAGCGCCAACCGCACGTCCGCGCGCGGCGGCGGCTCCACGGGATGGCGGGACAGCGCGGCGACGCGTCCCTGCATCCGCTCGATCACCAGCGTGCAGTCCTCGGGGTCCGCGGCGATGAGCCGAGGGACCCGGACGGGAGGACGGTGCCGGACGAACGAGCGGTATACCGCTATTTCGTGCCGGATCCGCTCGGCCCACGCGGGCGAGTGGTCCAGTAGGCATTTGGCGATCGCGGTGCTGCGTCCTGTGGTTCCCACCAGCAGTACGGTGCGTCCGCTGCGGCGGAGCACCTGTACGGGGTTGAACTCCGGACAGATGCGGTGCACCGAGGCGATCGCGGTGCGCAGTTGCGCCCCCTGGGGGCCTGACAAGTCGAGTCTCCCGCTGAGCGGTTGCGTGCCGGCCCCCGGAACGCGTCGCGCTCGCCCGGCGCCGAGCGATCCGGCCGCGGGACGCGCGGGTTCCAGATACGGGCCGCTGCCGGGCTGTCGGCTGTGCAGCGGCCGGGGCGGAGCGGACACGGAGGACGATGCTGTGTACATGGGCGATACAGATCCCTTCGTGTGCCTGCGAATTGCGGCGCCTCCCGCCCCGGGCCCCTTGGGAGCACCCTGGGGAATGTCCCGCGGTGGCCCGGGTCGGGGTGGCGCATTCCTACCTGACACCCGGCGTCCCCTGGCACACCATGTGGCGCACCCTGGCGAACCCTGGCGAATAGTCGCTCAGCAACTGACAGAGGGTTACTGTCAACTCAGCCGAGAACCTGGGGGCTTGACGTGAACGGACAACCCAACACCCGACTTTCGGACCTGTTCGGCCTGGCAGGATGGTCCAAGGGTGAACTCGCGAGACTGGTGAACCGGCAGGCGGCGGCCATGGGCCACCCGCAGCTGGCCACCGACACCTCGCGGGTACGGCGTTGGATCGACACGGGAGAAATCCCGCGCGATCCGGTGCCCCGGGTGCTGGCGGCTCTGTTCACCGAGCGTCTCGGCCGTGTCGTGACCATTGAGGATCTTGGTCTGGTCCGGCACGGGCGCGTGGGGAAACGGCGTGGCGACGGGAGTGTGGAGCACCCCGACGGCATGCCGTGGGCGCCCGAACGGACAGCCGCGGTCCTCACCGAATTCACGGGAATGGACCTCATGCTCAACCGACGCGGCTTGGTGGGCGCGGGTGCCGCGCTCGCCGCCGGCTCCGCACTGACCGGCGCCATGCACGACTGGCTGCACACCGATCCGGCGCTCGCTGCCGACGCCCCCCGAACCGACCATCCCCTGCACGCCGACCCCGCCGGGTTCGACCGCTATGAGGCAGCCCCCATCGGGTCGCAGGAGATCGAGGAACTGGAGACCTCCGTCGAGGTGTTCCGGGCCTGGGACGCCTCCCGCGGCGGCGGGCTCCAGCGCAAGGCTGTCGTGGGACAGCTCAACGAAGTAGGCGGCATGCTCGCCTACCGGCACCCCGACCATCTCCAGCGCCGTCTGTGGGGCGTCGCTGCCAATCTCGCCGTCCTCGCGGGCTGGATGTCGCACGACGTCGGCCTGGAGCCCACGGCACAGAAGTACTTCGTGATCGCCGCGCACGCGGCCCGCGAGGGCGGTGACCGGCCGCGCGCCGGTGAGGCCCTGTCCCGGGCCGCGCGCCAGATGGTGCATCTGGGGCGTCCCGACGACGCCCTGGACCTGATGAAGCTCGCCCAGTCGGGTTCGGGCGAGGAGATGCTGCCGCGCACGCAGGCCATGCTCTACACCATCGAGGCCTGGGCACAGGCATCGATGGGCAAGGGGCAGGCGATGCGCCGCACGCTCGGCATCGCGGAGGAGTTGTTCGTCTCCGACAAGGGGGACGTGCCTCCGCCCGACTGGATGCAGATGTTCGACGAGGCGGACATGCACGGCATGCAGGCCCTGGCCTTCCGCACCCTCGCCGATCACGACGCGTCCGCCGCCAACACCGCCCAGCGCCACGCCAAGGAGGCCATCGACCTGCGGGCCAAGGGCCGCGACCGCTCGCAGATCTTCGACTACATCTCACTGGCATCGGCGTGCTTCATCGCCGACGACCCAGAGCAGGCCGATCGGTACGCACGGTTGGCGCTGGTGTCGATGGGGTCGAACTCCTCGCACCGCACCTGGGACCGGCTGCGTGAGATGTACCGCCTGACGGCTCAGTACTCCGGTTTCCCGAAGATCGAAGACCTGCGCGAGGAGATCAAGCTGGCCCTGCCCAAGGCGGCGGCCAAGTCCGGAGGTGGCAGCCGGGTCCGCGTCTAGGACCCGGCACGGCTCGGGCGCGGGTCAGGAGCCCACCCGGGGTCAAGAGCCCACCCGAGCGATCAACAGACAGGCGTCGTCCTCACGTGGGGCCACGCCGAACTCTTCGATGACCGCCCTCACGCAGTCCTGCGCACCCCGCGTGTCCGTGAAGCGTGGCGCGAGCGCGAGCAGCCGGCTCGTGGCCGCGTCCCTGGTGCGCCGGGGGACCAGCCCGTCGGTGTGCAGCATCAGCAGGTCGCCGGGCACGAGCTGCACGTCGGCCTGTTCGTACGTGGCTCCGGACGTCGCCCCGAGGATCACTCCACGCGGCGGCGTCAGCGCGCGCCCCGTCCCGTCGCGGAACAGCAGCGGGGCGGGGTGCCCCGCCTGCGCCCAGCTGAGGGTGCGGGTCGCGGGGGCGTACTGGCAGCAGACGGCGCTGCCGAGGGCGGGCTGTGTGGTGCCGTCCAGCAACTGGTTGAGCCAGCCCATCAGTTGGCCGGGCCGGACTCCGGCGACCGCCATGCCGCGCACCGCGCCGAGCAGCATCGCCATGCCCGACGTGACGGTGACGCCGTGTCCCGTGAGGTCGCCGACGCTGAGCAGGAACTGGCCGTCGGGCAGCTCCATCGCGTCGTACCAGTCGCCGCCGATCAGTGCGCTCGTCGACGAGGGGAGGTAGTGCGCGGCGAGGTCCAGCGAGGCGGGTCCGCCGTGCGGGAACCGCAGGGAGCCGCGCCACGGCGGCAGCACGGCCTCCTGCAGTTCGACCGCGAGCCGGCGCTCTGTCTGCGCGATGTGCCGCTGGCGCTGCAACGAGTCACGGGTCTCGCGCACCACTCGCTGGCTGCGGCGCAGCTCGCTGACGTCCCGCAAGACCGCCCACATCGAGGCGGTGCTGCCGTCAGCGGCGAGCACGGGCTCGCCCATCATGTGCACCTGTCGGACGCCGCCGTCGGGGCGCACGACGCGGAACTCGCCGTCGATCGGTTTGCCGTCGATCAGGCAGTCCGTGACCATGGCCGTCAGCAGTGGCTGGTCGTCGGCGTGCACCAGGGAGGGCAGTTCGTCGAGGGAGAGCGGGGGAGCTTCCGGGTCCCGCCCGAGAATGTGGTACAGCTCGCCCGACCAACTCGCCTCGTCGTTCAGGAGGTTCCACTCCGCGCTGCCGACCCGGCTGAGCAGCGACCCGCGCTGCGGTTCGAGCGGCGGGGGCATGGCCGGAGCGGCGGGCTCCCCGGCCGGTTGCGCGGGTCCGTCCCGCAACTGGGCGAGATGGTCGTCCAGGTCGCTGAGCTGTCGGACCGCCAGGTCGCACAGGGCGCGTTGCCAGCGCCCCTGCGGGTCGCTCTGGTCGGGCACGGCGTCACGGCGTACGGCGTCGACCTGGCCGCGGAGCCGACGTGTCTGCGTGATCAGCGCTTCGACCGAGCCGCGCTCGGGCGGCTGGGCCGAAGGGCGGTCCGCGAAGACATGGGACGGCATGAGGTGCTCCGTTGAGGGTGCGGTGCGACCAAACGGGCGGGATAGACCGCTAACGACTTTCGCACAGCGGTGGGTGGCTCGTAAGGCATTTGGCAACACACGACGCGGTGATGCTTGTGGCATATGTCTATGTCCTCCGGAACGATATGTTCCGATGGTGCGACGCGTCGGTGCGCTCCGCCGCGCCCGCTGAAGAACCTGCGACGCGAAGAGCGAGGAGCTGTCGCGTATGTGCGGGTACGTGGTCTTCGCTGAGGCCATCGATGAGGCCCGCCAGCGGAACGGGCTTGTCCAGGACGAGTGCGTCGTTGGACAGCAGGAGTGACGGCACCAGGACCGAGGCGGCTTCCTCGCTGAGCTGGTCGGCGATGTCGCACAGGACGGTGGCCTGGCTCCGGACGTGTTCCATCAGATCCGCCCGGCCTGAGTGCTCGGCGATCACGCGGTCGAGATTCCAGGTGTCGAGGGAGATCCGGTTGTCGAAGGTGGGCCGAGACCCGGCGACGACGCCCAGAGCGACCGCGGCGATCGAGGCGTCGACGCTGAGGAGATGAGCCAGTATCTGGTCGGCGTTCCATCCTCCGTCGGCCGCGT
Source organism: Streptomyces sp. NPDC050147 (assembly GCF_040660195.1). Lineage (NCBI taxonomy): Bacteria > Bacillati > Actinomycetota > Actinomycetes > Kitasatosporales > Streptomycetaceae > Streptomyces > Streptomyces sp. NPDC050147. The sequence continues at coordinate 160,896 of NZ_JBFALJ010000003.1, forward strand.
CGCCGAGGTCGGGGGTGGCCGCCGCGTCGAGCAGTCTGTCGTAGGCGCTGCGCAGTGCTGTCGTGTCCATGGCGCTTCCCTTTTCAGTCGGGCCGGGTGGAACTCGCATCCCGCTCCGCTGCCTCAGCGACGCGTTTGATGTTCGCCAACCGCCGGTCCCAGTCGGCCGCGAGCGAGGCCATCCACCGTGCCGTCGTGTCCAGCGCCGCGGGCCGTACCGCATACCGCACCTCGCGTCCGACCCGGCCGCCGGAAACCAGCCCGGCGGCGTCCAGGACGGCGAGGTGTTTGACCACCGCCTGGCGCGAGACGGGAAGCTGTTCGGCGAGCACGGTGGCAGTGGCCTCACCGCGTGCGGCCAGCAGATCGAGCAACTGACGTCGCGTGGGGTCGGCCAGCGCGCCGAGGACGCTGTCGACGACCTCGGCGGCGCCGTGACGTTCTTCCGTCACGTGGAGGGCTGTTCGGCGCGAGTCTTGAGCGCGTCGAGCTCCTGGGGCCAGCCCTTGCTGTGGTCCTTCAGGTTCTCGCTGCGCAGCTCCTCGGACCCGGCCAGCGCCGCGAACCCGCTCTCGACGACGCGGAGCCGCGTCTGGTCGCCTTCCTGGCTCAACGTGAACTCCACGAGGGTGCTGTTGTTCTCTCGCAGCTCTTCTCCGGGAAACGCGCTGGTCCAGCGGTATGCCAGGTACGTCGGCGGCTCGACCTTCTCCACGCGCACCGGGAAGTCGCCGTGCTCGGCGTTCTTCGCCACCATCGACTCGCCCTCCTTGGCCACGGTGCCGGGCAGGCTCGCTTTGTCGGCCACCCAGAACCCGGGTTGCGCCACCAGCGACCAGACCCGCTCCAGGGGCGCTGCGATCAGGGTGTCGCGTTCGATCCGGTCCACGCTCATGAGGGACTCCTTCGTCGTCACCATCGGATGCAACTCCAGGGTTGCACCTCAGCCGTCAATGCGCAACCCGCGGGTTGCGCCCGGGTTCTTCCGAGGCTGCTGTCAGCACTGCGCGAAGACGTACCCCCTCGTTCCCTCGGGGCTGACATCGCGGTCGCGCAGCGTGATGGACAGGCGAGAGCCCCAGGCGTCGCAGGCGTTGCGGTAGTCCTTGCGCGTGTACTCGACGGCGAAGACCTTGTCGGCGTAGGCGTCGGCGAAGTCACCGCACTCCTTGTACGCGGCGCACTCCTCGACGACGGCGAAGTCGAAACCGACGCGGTCGCGCTCGGGGAGGAGGCCGGTCGTGTTCTTCTGCGCGATGGCGAGGCCGCGACTGTGAGCCCGCTCGGCGAGCAACGTGGCGAAGGCGGCGGCGTGTTCGGGCGTGAGGAGCTCGTCGGAACGCTCGTAGGAGTCCAGGTTGTCGGGCTCGACGGCGTCGTGGCCCGACTTCGCGCAGCCGTCGATCCACGGTCCGACGATGTCCATCAGCTTCCGGCGCTTGCCGGGCGTGGAGATGTCCAGGAGCGGCTCCCCCCAGTCCTCGTCGATCACCAGCGAGCCGTCGCCGTCCTTCAGCAGCAGGTCGGGGTGGGTCTTCTTCCACCAGGTGATGGCGGAGCCCGGCTGGGTCTGGAAGGCGTTGACGTAGCACACGTTGTAGAGACCCTCGGCCGGCTCGGCGGAGCGGTCGCGGGACACCGCCTGTACGCCGTCGCCGGGGGAGTAGGGGCCGCCGAGCTGGTAGTCGAAGACGGCGTCGGCCTCCGGTGCGCGTACGGAGTCCGCGCGGTCCGTGGCCGGGCTGTCCTTGCCGTCTTCGGCGGTGCAGGCGGCCGTCAGGACGAGGGCGGCGACACAGACGGCCAAGCGACCGGGGCGAGAGCGGTGCGAGCGGCGGGAGCGGTGCATGCGAGGCCTTCGGTCGGGGCGGCAGTCGGTGAGGGCCATCCGGAAATATGACGCGATGTCGATCTTACGTAGGGCGCCCGGGGCCCCCGCGGTCAGGCCGTTGGCCGTCCCGCGCCCGGCCGTCCCGCTGGTCCTGGTCGGCGGCACCGTCCGCAGCGAGGGCTGTGAACTGGTGGGCCCCATCGCGCGGAAGCCCCTCGCAGGCCACCACGCGGGCGGACATCGCGTGCCTCGACGTGGACGGCATCGGTGCCGCCGGCGGGCGCGTCACGCCCAGGGGCGCCGTCAGTGCGCGATGGAGTCGATCAGCTCGCGCGCTCCCTGGCGCAGCAGCGTGACCGCCACGGACGTGCCGAGCGTGGCCGGGTCGAGCGGCCCGGCCCACTCGTGGGCGTTGAGGACCGTCTTGCCGTCGGGGGTGAAGACCCGGGCGCGCAGCGAGAGGTCGCCGCCGCGTTCGCAGCGGGCGTACCCGGCGATGGGGGAGTTGCAGTGCCCCTGCAGTACGTGCAGGAACATGCGCTCGGCGGTGGCCTCCCGCCAGGCCTCGGGGTCGCCGAGGCCCGTCACGGCGTCGATGGTCTCCGTGTCCTCCTCGCGGCACTGCAGCGCCAGGATTCCCGCGCCGATCGGCGGGCACATCGTCTCCACCGACAGGACCTCGGTGACCACGTCCATACGGTCGATGCGCTCAAGTCCCGACACCGCGAGCAGAAGTGCGTCCGCGTCGCCCGCGGCCAGCTTCTCCATGCGGCGACCGGCGTTCCCGCGCATCGGCACACACTCCAACGCCGGGTGAGAAGCGGCGAGTTGGGCGATGCGGCGCACTGATGACGTGCCGATGCGCGTGCCCGCGGGCAGCTCGTCCAGGGTGAGCCCGCCGGGGTGGATGAGCGCGTCGCGGATGTCGTCGCGCTTGAGGAACGCGGCGAAGGTGGTACCCGCCGGAAGCGGCCGGTCCGCCGGTACGTCCTTGACGCAGTGCACCGCGAGGTCCGCCTCACCGGCGAGCAGCGCCGCGTCGACCTCCTTGGTGAACGCGCCCTTGCCGCCGAGCTTCGCGAGATCCCCCATCCAGCGGTCCCCGGAGGTCGTGACCGGGACGACCTCGGTACGGATCCCGGGGTGCAGCGCGGCGAGTTCGGCGCGTACGCGCTCCACCTGGGCCAGCGCCATGGGGGAGGAACGGGAGACGATGCGGATCAGCTCAGGAGCGGACATGCGCACCACGATAGGCGCTCACCACGGCAGTCTGTTAAAGGACTCCGCACGCCCGCCGTGGGCCCTCGCACGATGATCTGTCGGTCGGCCCTGGCGTGCGCGCCGCCCCCGGCCCTCATAGCGTGAGAAGCAGCCGGTCACCGTCCCGTCCCCGCGCAGGTCCCGGCGTCCGCCACCTGGGAGGCCCCATGTCAGCCGCCGCCGCTCACCAGCGGTCCCCGATCGTTCTCGAACGCATGGCTCCCACCCATCTGGCCGACGTACTCGCCCTGGGACGCGAGCTGTACGACACCTCGGTGAAGCCGTACACGTCCTGGTCGCTGTCGGCGATCGCCCGGCACCTGGACGCCGACGCCTCCTCCTGCTGGGTGGCGCTCGACGGTGGCGCTCTCGCCGGGTTCGTCTGCGGCTCGATGGGATTCGATCAGCGGGCGGACTGGGGGAACCTGGAGTGGATCGCCAGTGCCCCCGCCTATCAGGGGCAGGGCGTCGCCAGCCATCTGGTGCAGGCCTGCTGCGCGACGCTGACCGCCGCCGGTGCCACCGCCGTGGTGACCGACGTCGAGTCGCGCAACACCGCGTCCGCCACGCTGATGCGGCGCAACGGCTTCAAGGAGAGCGTGTCCGTCACCCTCTTCGTGCGCGAGGCACCGGACGCGGTGGCCTGAAGGTCTCGGCCGGGCCGGGTGTCTTCGTGGGCGGGCGGTCAGCTCTGCGGCTGGCTGATGTTGACCATCCAGCTCCGCCTCGTCGTCTCCGCTGAGGCTCACCGAGAAGCTGTTGAGTTGAGGCGCGAGACCATGAAAACCTCCCGGAACGGGGTGGAACGGTCAGTTGTCCGGAGACTAGCGCGGCCCACTGACAACGGCCCGGGGAGGCGACTGCGAGGGGCCTCGCGGCACGTCGTCCCTTGATGGACGGAAAGCCCCTTGCGTGTAGCGTGCAGCCATTTGTCGCGCTCGGTTATTCAATCTTCATCCCGGTCCGGCATCCGGACGGACCTCTTGTGTGCGGACTGTATGCGAAATACGTTCTGCCGTAGCTGGCCAGGGCCCTGCCCAAGACGTCGAAGGACGGCCGCACCGTCACCTTCGCCCTGCGCGAGGGCCTGCGGTTCAGCGACGGCACCAGACTGGACGCGGACGCCGCCGTCACATCGCTGCTGCGCCACCGCGACCTCGCGGGCTCCGCGCGCGCCACCGAACTCGCCCCGCTCAAGGGGGCGCAGGCGACCGGACCGTACACCGTGAAGCTCACGCTCAAGTAGGCCTACGTCCCCCTCACGGCCGTCCTCGCCGACCGCTCCGGCATGGTCATGTCGCCGGCCGCGCTCAAGAAGTACGGCAAGAACTTCACCAACCACCCCTCCTGCGTCGGCCCGTTCAAGTACGTGGAGCGCGTCGGTGGCGACCGCATCGTGCTCGCCAAGGACCCGAACTACTACGCCGCCGAGGTCCACCTCGACAAGGTGATCTACAAGCCGATACCCGACGGCAACGTACGCCTGGCCAACCTGCGCTCCGGAGACATCCAGATCGGTGACCAGATGACACCGGTCGACGTACGCAGCGCGCTCACCGAGCCCGACCTCCAGCTCTTCAACTCACCCTCGCTCGGTTACCAGGGCATCGGCTTCAACGTCGGAAACGTCAAGGGCCTCGGGGAGAAGCCGGGACGCGTCGACACGCCCCTCGCGCGCGAACCGCGCGTCCGCGAAGCCTTCGAGCTCGCCATCGACCGTGACCTCATCAACAAGGTGGTCTTCCAGGGCATGTACGAGCCCGCCTGCGGCCCGGTCTCGCCCGAGTCCGCCATCGCGCCCGGCGTCAAGGCGTCCCGATGCCCCAAGCGGGACGTCGCGAAGGCCGAGCGGCTGCTCAAGGAGGCCGGGGTGAAGACCCCGGTGCGCATCGAGCTGAAGGTGTCCACGACGCCCGAGCACAGTCGTCTCGGGCAGGTGGTGCAGGCCATGACCAAGGAGGCGGGGTTCGCGGTCACGCTGCGGCCCACCGAGTACGCCACGATGCTCGAGGAGACCGACTCCGGGCACTACGACGCCTTCACCAGCGGCTGGTCGGGGCGGCTCGACCCGGACGGCAACATCGCCAGCTTCCTCCAGACGCGCGGCGCGATGAACGCCTACGGGCTCTCGGACCCGGGCATCGACCGGCTCGTCGAGCGTGGCCGAGCCGAAGCCGACCCGGACGAACGCACCGAGGTCTACGAGGAGTTGACCCGGCGCGCCCAGGAGCGGCGCGGGCTCGTCCACCTCTACCGCCAAAAGAACTACATCGTCGCGGGCAAGGACGTCGCGGGCGTCCGCGTCTACGGGGACGGCCTGGTCCGCGTCACGACTTCGGGGTACGCCCGATGAGCCCCATGACGCCCTACCTGCTCACCCGCGTCCGCCAGTTCCTCATCACGCTCGTCCTCGTCAGCATGGTCGTCTTCGCCGGCATCCGGGCGCTGCCCGGCGACCCGGCGCTAGCGCTCGCCGGTGAGGAGCGCAGTCCCGAGGCGCTCGCCGCCATCCGGGAGAGCTACGGCCTGAACGACAACATCGTCGTCCAGTACGGGCGCTTCATCGGCCATGCCGTCACCGGTGACCTCGGGACCTCCTCACGCACCGGGCCCCCCGTCTCCGACGCGATCACCGCCGCCCTGCCCATCACCCTCGAACTGGCCGCCCTGTCCCTGCTGTTGGCCGTCACGGTCGGCATCGGCGCGGGCATCGTCGCCGCCGTGCGACGCGGCAAGCCCGAGGAGTGGCTCGCCAACGCCCTCGCCCTGCTCGGCCTCTCCATCCCCACCTTCTGGCTCGGCATGGTCCTGGTCCTCGGGTTCGCCATCGCCGTGCCGGTCTTCTCGGCCTCCGGATACGTGCCCTTCGGGACCGACCCGCTGGACAACCTGCGCCGCATGGTGCTGCCCGCGATCGTCCTCGGCTCGGGGCTCGCGGCCGTGGTGATGCGCCAGACGCGGGCGGCGATGCTCGACTCGCTCTCCGCCGACTACGTCCGGACCGCGCGTGCCAAGGGCCTCTCACGGCGCGAGGTCATCGGAGGGCACGCGCTGCGCAACTCGCTGGTCACGGTCGTGACCGTGCTGGGCCTCCAGCTCGGCCATCTCATCTCGGGCGCGGTCGTCACCGAGCAGATCTTCGTCCTGCCCGGCTTCGGCAAGCTCACCATCGACGCCGTCTTCACCCGCGACTACGCGACCCTGCAAGGCGTGGTGCTGTGCACCTCCGCCGCGTACATCCTCATCAACCTGCTGGTCGACGTGGCGTATTCGGTCATCGACCCGCGCATCCGGCTCGGAGGTGCCCGGTGACGACAGCGGTGCTCACAAGACTGGGGCGGATACGTTCCGCGGGCGCGGGCAGCGGCAAGCTGCGCGCCCTGCGCAAGAACCGGCTCGCCATGACCGGCGGCGTCATCGCCGCCGTGTTCGTCCTCGCGGCGCTCTTCGCGCCGCTGGTCGCGCCGTACGGCCCCGCACGGCCCGACTTCGCGGGCGTCCTCGCCGCGCCCAGCTGGTCGCACTGGCTCGGCACCGACGACCTCGGCCGCGACCAGCTGTCCCGCGTCGTGTACGGGGCGCGTGCTTCTATGCAGGTGGGCGTGGTCGCGGTGGTCCTCGCGTTCGTCGTGGGCGTGCCGCTCGGCCTGCTCGCGGGCTACTACGGCAAGTTCACCGACAGCGTGGTCTCGCGGCTCACCGACACGATGCTGGCCTTCCCCTTCCTGGTGCTCGCCGTCGGGCTCGCCGCGGTGCTCGGCCCCTCCCTCACCAACGCGACCATCGCCATCGGGATCTCGCAGATCCCGGCCGTCATCCGCATCACCCGCGCGGAGACACTGCGCCTGCGGCACGTCGACTACGTGGCCGCCGCCGTCGCCAACGGAGGCGGCGACGCCACTGTCCTCCTCCGGCACATCCTGCCCAACGCCACCCCCGCGCTGACCGTCCAGGCGACCGTCGGCATCCCCGCCGCGATCATCGGGGAGGCGCTGCTCAGCTTCCTCGGCCTGGGAGTGCAGCCGCCGGAGGCATCACTCGGCGTGATGCTCTCCGGCGCCCAGTCCTTCCTGGCGCCCGCGCCGTGGATGGCGGTCTTCCCCGGACTCGCCGTCGTCGCGGCCACCCTGGCGTTCAACCTGCTCGGCGACGGCCTGCGGGACGTCCTCGACCCCCGAGGAGCCACCCGATGACCGAGCCCGTACTGAGCGTCCGTGACCTGTCGGTCTCCTTCCGCTCCGACGCGCGTACCGTGCACGCCGTCGACCATCTCTCGTACGACGTCGCACCGGGCGAGGTGCTCGCGGTGGTCGGCGAGTCGGGATGCGGCAAGTCCGTCACCGCGATGGCCGTGATGGGCCTCCTGCCGCCCACCGCGCACATCGAAGGGTCGATCAGACTCGGCGGCGCCGAGATCGCCGGAGCGAGCGAGAAGGAACTCGGGCGGGTCCGCGGCAAGGACATCGCGATGATCTTCCAGGAGCCGATGACCTCGCTGAACCCCGTCCTGACCATCGGCCGGCAGATCGGCGAGGTGCTCCGGCGCCACCAGGGCCTGTCGAAGAAGGAGGCACGCGCGCGTGCCGTCGACCTCCTCGACCTGGTGGGTATCCCGGCCCCCGCCCAGCGCGTCGACGAGTACCCCCACCAGCTCAGCGGCGGCATGCGGCAACGCGTCATGATCGCCATCGCGGTCGCCTGCGATCCGTCCGTCCTGATCGCCGACGAGCCGACCACCGCCCTCGACGTCACCGTCCAGGCGGGCATCCTCGAAGTCCTGCAGTCCCTGCGGGAACGGCTCGGCACCGCGATCGTGCTGATCACCCACGACCTGGGCGTGGTGGCCGACACCGCCGACCGTGTCCTGGTCATGTACGCGGGCCGCCCCGTCGAACAGGCCCCGGTGCACGAGCTGTTCGCCGAGCCGCGCCACCCGTACACCCGCGGCCTCCTGGGCGCGGTCCTGCGCCCGGGCGGCGAGGGCAAGCGCCGCCTGCCCGAGATCCCCGGCCTGGTCCCGAGCCTCGACGCGCAGCGGGACGCCTGCACCTTCGCCCCGCGCTGCGCGCACGCCGACGACCGGTGCACGACGGGCAGACCCGGCTTCAAGGCGGTCTCCCGGAACGCCGGTGCCGATGCCGCGCACCGGGCGGCCTGCTGGCACCCGCAGGACGCCGCCGTGCTCACGCCCACCACCCAGGAGGCCGGACAGTGATCCCCACGACGCAGACGCGCGAGAGCCAAGCGACTCCGGTACTCGAACTGCACGGCCTGGAGCGGCACTTCGCGGGACATGGCGGCGTCGTGCGCGCCGCCGACGGTGTCACGCTCACCGTCGGCAAGGGCGAGGTCGTGGGTCTCGTAGGGGAATCGGAGAGCGGCAAGTCGACCGTGGGGCGCTGTGCCGTACGGCTCGACGACCCCACCGGCGGAACCGTCCGCATCAACGGCACGGACGTGACCCGTCTTTCGCGCCGTGCCCTGCGGCCCCTCCGGAAAGACTTCCACCTCGTCTTCCAGGACCCCTCCTCCTCGCTCGACCCGCGCATGACCGTCGGGCAGATCATCGCCGAACCCCTGCACCTGCACGGCATGGCCAAGGGCGACGCGGCACGCGCGCGCGCGTGGCCGAACTCCTCGCCCAGGTCGGCCTGCGCCCCGAGCACGCGGACCGGCATCCGCACGAACTCTCCGGCGGACAGCGCCAGCGCATCTCCATCGCCCGCGCGCTCTCCGTCGACCCGGACCTCCTGGTGGCCGACGAACCCACCTCCGCCCTCGACGTCTCCGTCCAGGCCTCGGTCCTCAACCTCCTTGCCGACCTGCAGCGGGACCGCGGCTTCGGCTGCCTGTTCATCACGCACGACCTGGCCGCCGTGGAGTTCCTCGCCGATCGCATCGCGGTCATGTATCTCGGCCAGATCGTCGAACAGGCACCGACCGCCCAGCTGTTCGCCGACCCCAAGCACCCGTACACACAGGCACTGCTGTCCGCCGCGCCCGTCCCCGACCCGGCGCTCCAGCGCACCCGCCAGCGCATCGTCCTCAGCGGTGAACTGCCGAGCCCGCTCGCCCCGCCGCCGGGGTGCCGCTTCCACACGCGCTGCCCGCTGGCCGTCGACCGCTGCCGCGTCGAGGTGCCCGAGCTGCGCGAACTTCCCGGAGGCGGAGGCGGCGACGCCGACGGCCGTCGCCAGGTCTCCTGCCACCTGGTCGAGGACGACGGCACGGCTCCCGACGCGGCCGCCGCCCCGACCCTCCGTACGATCCCCAGTAGCCGCACCAGTACCCGCACCGCACGCTAGGAGCAGCACTCTTGTTCACCACTAGGCCGACCCTCCAAGGCACCTTCGGCATGGTGTCCTCCACCCACTGGCTCGCCTCGCAGTCAGCGATGGCCGTCCTGGAGGACGGCGGCAACGCCTACGACGCGGCGGTGGCCGCCGGTTTCGTCCTGCACGTCGTCGAGCCGCACCTCAACGGCCCGGCGGGCGAGGTGCCGATCATCCTGGCCCCCGCCGGAGGCGAGGTGCGGGTGCTGTGCGGGCAGGGTGTCGCGCCCGCCGGAGCGACCGTGGACCACTACCGCTCGCTCGGCCTCGAACTGGTACCGGGCACAGGGCCGCTCGCGGCCGCCGTGCCCGGCGCCTTCGACGCGTGGATGGTGCTCCTGCGCGACCACGGGACGAAGTCCCTCGCCGACGTCCTCACGTACGCCATCGGGTACGCGGAGGACGGCCACGCACCTGTGGAGCGCGTCGGCGAGACCGTCGAGACGGTGCGTGAACTCTTCGAGACCGAATGGCCCTCCTCGGCCGAGATCTACCTGCCCGGCGGCCAGGCCCCGCGCCCCGGTGAACTCCTGCGCAATCCCGCGCTCGCCGCGACCTGGCGCCGTGTGATCGAGGAGGCCGGGAGCGGCACGCGCGTCGAACAGATCGAGGCCGCGCGGAAGCTCTGGAGCGAAGGGTTCATCGCCGAGGCGCTGATACGCCAGGTGGGTCGCCCCACGCTGGACACCAGCGGATCCCGGCACACCGGCACGCTGACGGCAGCGGACCTCGCCGGCTGGGAGGCGACCTACGAGGCCCCGGCGACGTACGACTGGAACGGCTGGACGCTGTGCAAGGCGGGCGGCTGGAGCCAGGGCCCGGTCTTCCTGCAGCAGCTTGCCGTGCTCCCCTCGGCACTCGCGGACCTGCCCGCGTACGGCTCGGCCGACTACGTCCACCTGCTGATCGAGGGCTGCAAGCTGGCCATGGCGGACCGCGAGGCCTGGTACGGGGACGCGGACGGCGCCGACACGGTCCCCGTCGCCGACCTGCTGTCCGCGGCCTACAACGAGGAGCGGCGCACGCTCATCGGCGAGAAGGCATCGCACGACCTGCGCCCCGGAAGCCCCGGCGGGCGCACCGCGAAGATCTCCGCCCACGCGAGTGCCGTGGCCGCGGGCGAGCCCGGCTTCGACGCGCTCGGCCTGCCCGGAGCGGGCGCGGGCGAACCGACCGTCGCGAAGAGCGGCACCTCGCCCGTGCCCGGCGAACCGCCCGTATCGGCGGACGGCGCGACCCGCGGCGACACCTGCCACCTGGACATCGTCGACCGCTGGGGCAACATGGTCGCGGCCACGCCGAGCGGCGGCTGGCTGCAGTCCAACCCGGTCGTCCCCGAACTGGGCTTCCCGCTCGGCACCCGGCTCCAGATGGCCTGGCTGGAGGAGGGCCTGCCCAACTCCCTCACGCCGGGACGCCGTCCGCGCACCACGCTGACACCGTCCCTCGCGCTCAAGGACGGCGTACCGGTGATGGCGTTCGGTACGCCCGGCGGAGACCAGCAGGACCAGTGGCAGGTGCACTTCTTCCTGGCGGTGGCGCTGCGCGACTGGGTCCGCGGCGGCCTCGACCTCCAAGGCGCCATCGATGCCCCCAACTGGCACAACGACAGCTTTCCCGGCTCGTTCTACCCGCGCGGCATGCGCCCGGGGAGCGTCACGGTGGAGTCCCGCATGGACGAGGCGGTCATCGAGGAGCTGCGGCGGCGCGGGCACGACGTGACGGTCGGCGAGCCGTGGTCGGAGGGGCGGCTGTGCGCGGTGGCGCGCGACCCGCGGACCGGGGTGCTCTCGGCGGCGGCCAACCCGCGAGGCATGCAGGGGTACGCCGTGGGGCGGTGAGACGCCCGACGCGAAAAGGCTCCGGCCGAACTCGGCCGGAGCCTTTCCCGAGGCGCGTGCCCTCAGGCCTGCGGTGCCCTCAGGCCGGTGCGCGAGTGGGGCGGCGCACCAGCTCGCCGCCACAGTTCGGGCAGACATGCTGCATGCCGACGGCGCACGGCTCGCAGAACGTGCACTCGTAGGAGCAGATACGCGCCGGCGCGTCGAGAGGCAGGGCCGCCTTCTCGCAGCGCTCGCAACGGTCCCGCATCTCCAACGCCATCGTTCCTCCTCGACTGGACTCTTCGGAGCTTCATCTTCGACGGCGGTTCTGGCTCTGGAAGCAGGGTGGACGGCCAATGCCCGACATGATCGGGCCATGACCGCGCCTCGGCGTCCACCCTGCGCCGGAATCAGGAACGGCCGCCCGTTCCCTGCCCGTCGAGCGAGTCCTCCGTGACCGGGACCGGCTCCCGCTGAGGTGGCAGAGACACCGTCGCCGTGGCGCTGCGGCTCCGGGAGAACCGTGCGGCGACCGGCTGCGCGAAGCGTGCGGTCAGCGGGCCGACGATCACCAGGATCAGGACGTACGCCGTGGCCAGCGGGCCGAGGGACGGCTCGATGCCGGCGGTGACGGCGAGACCCGCGATGACGATGGAGAACTCGCCCCGTGCCACGAGGGCGCCGCCGGCCCGCCACCGTCCCTTGACGGAGATCTTGGCGCGGCGAGCGGCCCAGTACCCCGTGGCGATCTTCGTGCACGCCGTCACGACGGCGAGCCCGAGCGCGGGAAGCAGCACCGGCGGGATGCTGGCCGGGTCGGTGTGCAGGCCGAAGAAGACGAAGAAGACGGCGGCGAAAAGGTCCCGCAACGGTGCGAGGAGACTGTGCGCGCCCTCGGCGACCTCGCCGGACAGCGCGATGCCGACCAGGAACGCCCCCACGGCGGCGGACACCTGGAGCTGCTGCGCGATCCCGGCGACCAGGAGCGTCAGACCGAGGACGACCAAGAGCAGCTTCTCCGGGTCGTCGCTCGACACGAAGCGGGAGATGACGCGGCCGTAGCGGACGGCGAGGAACAGCACCAGACCGGCCGCACCGAGCGCGATGCCCAGGGTGAGACTGCCCGCGGCCCAGCCGACACCGGCCAACAGGGCGGTGATGATGGGCAGATACACCGCCATCGCCAGGTCTTCGAGGACCAGGATGCTGAGGATGACGGGTGTCTCGCGGTTGCCGAGACGCCCCAGGTCGCCGAGGACCTTGGCGATGACGCCGGACGACGAGATCCAGGTGACGCCCGCGAGGACGACGGCGGCGACCGGACCCCACCCCATGAGCAGTGCGGCGATGGCGCCCGGCACGGCGTTGAGCCCCATGTCGACGAGTCCGGCCGGGTACTGGGTCTTGAGATTGCTGACCAGATCGCTCGCGGTGTATTCGAGCCCCAGCATGAGCAGCAGCAGAATGACGCCGATCTCGGCGCCGATCGCGACGAACTCCTCGCTGGCCCCCAGCGGAAGGAGCCCGCCCTCGCCGAACGCGAGCCCGGCCAGCAGATAGAGGGGGATCGGGGAGAAGCGGAACCGTCCGGCGAATCTGCCGAGCAGTCCGAGCGCGAGGATGATCGCGCCGAATTCGATCAGGAAGACAGCGGAGTGCATCGAATCACTCCCGCCCGAGTATCGCGGCGGCGCTCTCCACACCCTCGCGGGTGCCGATCACGATCAGCGTGTCCCCGCCCGCCAGGCGGAAGTCGGGCGCGGGCGACGGGATGGCCTCGGCCCTGCGCAGCACCGCCACGATGGAGGCGCCGGTCTCGGTGCGCATCTGGGTCTCACCGAGGACCCGCCCGTTCCAGTGCGAGGAGCCGGCCACCTCGATGCGCTCGGCGACGAGACCGAGGTCGGTGGTGTGCAGGAGGTTCGGGCTGTGGTGCGAGGGCATCAGCGCGTCGATCAGCGCGTCCGCCTCGCCCGAGCTCAGCCGCAGTGAGAGCGCGCACTCGTCAGGGTCATCGGCACGGTAGGCGCTGAGGGTGCGCGCGCCGTCCCGGTGCGCGACGACCGAGATGTGGCGGTGTTCTCGGGTGGTCAGGTCGTACCGGATACCGATGCCTGGGAGTGGCGTCTGGCTGAGACGTGAAGCGGACACAGCTCTTCCCCTAGTTGCTGATTGGCTGATGGGCGTCAATACGGCGTTAAGGTCACCCTATAGGCCCGTTCTTTGCCAGAACTTGGTGGTAGAGGTCCCGTGCCGGGGTCAGACTTCGCGCTCCGCCAGCACCGTCTCGACGGAATCGGCTTCCGCCGCCGCCTTGTCCTCGCGGTAGCGGACGACCCGGGCGAAGCGCAGCGTGACACCGGCCGGATAGCGGGTCGACTTCTGCAGTCCGTCGTAGGCGATCTCGACGACGAGCTCCGGACGTACGGTCACGACGAAGCCGTCGTCGCTGACCGCCAACTCGCGCAGCCGCTCGGTCTGCCAGGCGAGCATCACGTCGGTCATGCCCTTGAAGGTCTTGCCGAGCATGGCGAACGTGCCGTCCGGGCGCCGGGCGCCCAGGTGCAGATTGGACAGCTTGCCGGTCCGCCGCCCGTGCCCCCACTCGGCGGCGAGGACCACGAGGTCCAGGGTGTGCACCGGCTTGACCTTCAGCCAGCTCGCACCGCGCCGCCCGGCGATGTACGGGGCGTCGAGCGCCTTGAGCACGACGCCCTCATGGCCGCGCCGCAGGGTGTCGGCGAAGAACTCCTCGGCGGCGCCGACCTCCGCCTCGTCGGCGGGGTCGGCGACGACGGTGCGGCGCACCCGCATCGGCTCCGGGACGAGCCGCGCCAGATGGGTGTGCCGCTCGGCGAACGGCAGGTCGAGCAGATCCTGACCTGACGCGTACAGGGCGTCGAAGAAGACGGGAGACACGGGGAGCCCGGCGGCGGCGGTGGTCACGTCGACGCGGGACCCGACACGACCGGCGATCTCCTGGAAGGGCCGGGGTCTGCCGTCCTCGTCGAGCGCGATGACCTCACCGTCGAGAATGAAGGCATCGCCCGCCAGCTCAAGGGCGGCTGAGGTGAGTTCGGGCAGCCGGTCGGTGATGTCATCGAGCGTGCGGGTGTAGACGCGTACGTCGTCCCCGTCGCGGTGCACCTGGACACGGATGCCGTCCAGCTTCTCCTCGACGGCGCACGGCCCGCCCAGCTTGCCGACGCCTTCGGTGACGGAGACGGCGCCGTGCGCGAGCATCGGCAGCACGGGCTGTCCCACGCTGAGCCGGAACTCGTCCACCGCGTCCGGCCCCTTCGCGAGGAGGGCCTCGGCGACGGGCGTCACCGCCCCTGCCAGCATCACCGCGCGGCGCACGGCGGCGGGCGGTGCCTCGGTGGCACGGGCGAGTCCCTCCACGGCGATGGCGTCCAGCGCGCCCTGGCGCACCTCGCCGGTCAGCAGACCGACGAGGAACCGCTGCTCCTCCGCGGTGGCCGCACCCATCAACTCCGCCACCAGCCGCCTGCGTTCGGCCTGGGACCCCTGCCCGGAGACGGCGCCGATGGCGGTCAGCGCATTGTCCGTGTCCTGAACGGTGAGGCCGGCCTCGACGGCCGGCGCAGGCGCCTCCTTCAGAAGGCTCCACCCGATGCCCAGCCTCCCCTGGGGGAGGCGCCCGGCGAGATAGGGGATGACGATGGGGGCGTCGGCGGGGGTGGCCGAGCGAAAGAGGTCGGCGAGAAGAGCGATCTTCTGGGACCGGGCGGGGGTGGTGGCCACGGTGGCGGATACGTGGGCGAGGCGGGCTAGGAGCATGCGTTGTCCTTTCCCCGGTCGCCGCCCTCCCTGAAACGCAGGGGCTTCGCCCGTCCGGCGTTTGGGGGCGAACTCGACGGAGGCGGTGGGTCGGGTGGGTGTGCAGCTCAGGTAGTAACTAAACCGACACACGGGGTGAGAGTGGTGCAGATCACACAGATCGGCCCGTGAGTCGCGTAATGAACCACCTCGTCCCGGCCTCGAACAAGCACGGAAGAAAGCAGAGCGAGCAGCGGCAGCTGCGCGGAACAGGAGTCCGATCATGGCCGTCACCTTTGAGCAGCCCGCCCGCGCCCGCCTGCTCACCCGCGAAGGCCAGGAGCGCGCGCTGCGCGTGATCTTGCGCTACACGGCGGCCGATCCGTCGGCCGTCCAGATCGTCTTCCCGCCGGAGGCCTCCCTCGACGGTGCGGAGGTCACCTGGATCTTCGCCCGTCAGCTCCTGGAGGAGGGTCTTCGCGACCCCGCGGGCGGCGGTGGCGTACGCGTCTGGCCGTCCGGGCGGGCGCGTACGGTTCTCGAGTTCCATGCGCCGCGGGGCCGGCCCTGGCGCAGTTCGACAGAGCTGCGCTGCGGCGGTTCCTGCTCCGCGCTCGGCTACCGGCGCCCCGAGAAGTGGGAGGCGCGGGTCGTTCGACGCCGCCGGACCACCACCGCCGCACCCACCACCAGAGCGGCCGAACCCGCGGCGACGAAGAGGAACGTGGTCCAGTCATGGCCGTCCGAGCCGCTCGCGTGCGAGGCGAGCTCGGCAGCGGGCGCGGGACCCTGCGCCGTGCCCCGGGACTCGCTCTCGGGGACCAGTGAACCCACCGGCCGCACGTGCCCGGCGGCCTTGAACCCCCAGTCGAGAAGCGCCCTGGCCTCCTCGTACACGCGGTGCGCGCCGCTCGCCTGGGGGTTCATCACCGACACGACGAGGGTGCGGTCGCCGCGCTGGGCCGCGCTGATGAGCGTGTTGCCCGCGTGGCTGGTGTAGCCGTTCTTGATGCCGAGCAGGCCGGGGTAGGGGGCCACGCCGTCGGCTCCGGTGAGAAGCCGGTTGGTGTTCTGGATGGGGTAGGACCAGCTGCCGTGCGGAAACTTGGCGATCGACGTCGAGCAGTATCGGGCGAACTGCGGGTCCGCGAGCCCCGCCCGCCCGAAGACCGCCAGGTCGTACGCAGAGGACACCTGCCCCGCGGCGTCGTACCCGTCGGGAGAGACCACATGGGTGTCGTGGGCGCCCAAGGCGCGGGCCTTGGCGCGCATCTGACGGACGGTCTGCTGCCAGCCGCCGTTGAGCCTGGCCAGCACGTGCACGGCGTCGTTGCCGGAACTGAGGAACACCCCGCGCCACAGATCCGCGACGGTGTAACTGCGTCCCGCCTCCACTCCCACCAAGCTGCTGCCGTCCCCGACCTCGGAGAGCTCGCTCGAAGTGACCCGGTGCCGGGTGAAGGCGTCCAGATGGGGCAGGGCCGTCAGGGCGAAGAGTGACTTCAGGGTGGACGCGGGCGGCAGCCGGCGGTGCGCGTTGTGGGCGGCGAACACTTCGCCCGAACGGGCGTCGGCCACCAGCCAGGAGAGAGCGGAGACGTCGCGCGGCAGGGCCGGGGCGCCGACATCGGGCCGCACCTGGACGCCGGGCCGGTCGAGGAGGTTCGAGGAGTACGCGGGGCCGGGCTTGGGCGGCGTGGGCTCGCCGGTGACCGCGGCGGCGGGTGTGGGCAGGAGGACCAGAGCGGCTACCGCGAGGGCCGCGGAGCGGACGGATGAGGAGCGCGGAAGGTACCTGATGACCATTCAGTCACCGTACGAGCGCCGCCCGAAGCCCGCAGGTCAGCTTGGTCCTACTGGATGTACGGGGTGGCCGGGGGCGGGGGACCGGACGCCTCCGCCGGAGCCACCCTCGAGGCGGTGTCCTCGTGCGTACCGAGGAGACCAAAGGCGCGGCACACCGGCGACCGCCGGTGTGCCGCGCCCTGTCGGTGCGCGCGTGGCGTTACTTCGGCAGGTGCGCCTCGATCGCGGTGACGACCGCGGGGGCGTCCGGCTCGGTCTGCGGGGCGAACCGGGCCACCACCTCGCCGCCCGGAGAAACGAGGAACTTCTCGAAGTTCCAGCGGACGTCGCCGGTGTGCCCTTCGGCGTCCGCGGTGTCCACGAGCTTCTTGTACAGCGGGTGCCGGTCGTCGCCGTTCACGTCGACCTTCTCGGTCATCGGGAACGTCACGCCGTACGTCGCCGAACAGAACTCGGCGATCTCCTCGGACGTGCCGGGCTCCTGGCCCATGAACTGGTTGCAGGGCACGCCGAGCACCGTGAAGCCACGGCCCGCGTACTTCTCCTGCAGGCTCTCCAGGCCCGCGTACTGCGGGGTGAGCCCGCACTTGGAGGCGACATTGACGATCAGGACGGCCTTGCCCAGGTGCTGCTCCAGGTTCGCCGGGCCGCCCTGCAGGCTTTCGATCTTTACAGCGTCATAGACAGACATGGTCCGGAGCCTACGCTCTAGCCGACGCGCGCCCGTGAGGAGACCGGCACAGGGCCTGCTAAGGGCGTGGCTCCGTTCGCTCCGACAGTTCGGCGCGCCACTGGCGCGGCCATTCTCCCGAGGGCGGGGGAGCTCCTCCGATGCCGAGGTCGCCGCGCGCGCTCTCGTAGAACTGATCGCGTGCGGCGCTGGCTATCTGATGTGCTCGGGCCCAGTCGGTCGACGCGCTGACCCCCTCCCGTACGAGAAGCTCTATGGTCCACACGGCTTCATGCCACTTCCGGGCCGCCGCGATCGTGGCCGCGTCCCCGACAAGCAGCATCGATTCCCACTCGGCCGCACGATGGGACTCGGCCTCGGCCAGTTCGGTGAACCCGTGGCTCCGCTCCAGCGGATCGGTCACGTCCGTGTACCCCATGGCCGCACCGATGCGCTGAGCGATCCGGAGCTGCACCTTGAGGGCGTTTCCGTAGCGGATGTACGTCTCGAACCGCTTCTCGTCCCATCGTTCCAGCTTCTGGATCTTCCACTTGCGCCGCTCGGTCAGGCTCTGTGCCGCGTAGGAACCCACGGAGCCCACCACGACACCGATCAGCGCGGGCAGTTGGTCAGCAAGCGACATGTTCCCCCCTCGTCACTCCGAGATTATCTCCGTCCGGTTCAGGTGACCCCGGGCGACCAGCTCGACGGTCGTGGCCACCGCGATCGCCTGGACCGCCATGAGGGCGATCAGCACGAAGAGCTGCACCGCGCCCGCGAGGACGGGTGACGCGCCGCCCAGGAGCATGCCGACGAAGGCTCCGGGCAGGGTGACAAGACCGACCGTGCGGGTCTGATCGAGGCCGGGCAGCAGGGCGTCGGACGCGGCGGGACGGATCACCTCCAGGCGGGCGTCACGGTCCAGCAGGCCAAGTGCCAGGCCCGCCTCGAACTCGCCCTTGCGGGAGTGGAGTTCATCCAGGGCCCGGCGCCCGCCGAGCACCGTCGCGGTCAGCGCGCCGCCGATCAGGATGCCCGTCACGGGGATCATCGCGATGCCGCGCACCGGCAGCAGGCCGGCCAGGACAAGACCCGTCACCACCGGGACGACCGGGCCCGCGATCGGCAGCGCCGCCCACCACCAGGTGCCATTGGCGGTGATGCGACGCCCCGCCGTACGCGCGGCGACGGCGAACATCAGGAGCAGGAAGGCGAAGAGCGCCACGACGTGGTGGATCACCCAGCCGATGACCAACGAGACCACGCCCAACTGCACGGCCGCCCGCACCCCGGCCACGAGGATCTCCCGCGCCCTGCCGTACATGCCGTCGGGGGAGAGGCGGAACACGGCGGCCACCGTGGCGGCGGCGAGCAGCAAGGCGAGGAGCACCACGCCGAGCGTCGCGTTGACCGGAAGCAGGGCCTGAGCAGCGAGATCACGCACCTACCCACCCTAGGGCCCGTCGCGCCGCGCGGATCGGGGGGAAGAGGACGGAAACGGTGATCGGAACTCGTGCCTCCTGGGTCGTCGCGAGCGGGCCCGGTCTGTGAGGATGCGGGAAGAACATGTGATGCCGGACGAGCAAGTAACGCCGGAAGAAAGAAGGGCTGACCTCATGGCGCAGCAGGTACAGGGCGTGATCGCGCGCGCGAAGGGCGAGCCGGTGCGGATCGAGACGATCGTCGTGCCGGATCCGGGGCCCGGAGAAGCCGTGGTGAAGGTGCAGGCCTGCGGGGTCTGTCACACCGACCTGCACTACCGCGAGGGCGGCATCAACGACGACTTCCCCTTCCTCCTCGGCCATGAGGCGGCGGGCGTCGTGGAGTCGGTCGGCGAGGGCGTCACGGAGGTCGCGCCCGGCGACTTCGTGATCCTCAACTGGCGTGCGGTGTGCGGCCAGTGCCGCGCGTGCCTGCGGGGCCGCCCCCAGTACTGCTTCGCCACGCACAACGCCAAGCAGAAGATGACCCTCGTGGACGGCACGGAGCTCTCGCCCGCGCTCGGCATCGGTGCCTTCGCGGAGAAGACCCTCGTCGCCGCCGGACAGTGCACCAAGGTCGACCCGGCCGCATCGCCCGCCGCGGCCGGACTCCTCGGCTGTGGGGTCATGGCCGGTATCGGCGCCGCCATCAACACCGGCAACGTGGGCCGCGGCGACTCGGTCGCCGTCATCGGCTGTGGCGGTGTCGGCAACGCGGCGGTCGTGGGCGCGCGGCTCGCCGGAGCCGCGAAGATCATCGCCGTCGACATCGACGACGAGAAGCTGCGGACCGCGACGAGCCTCGGCGCCACGCACACCGTCAACTCCCGTTCGGGCGACCCGGTCGAGGCGATCCGTGAGCTGACCGACGGCAACGGCGCCGACGTCGTCATCGAGGCGGTCGGCCGCCCGGAGACGTATGAACAGGCCTTCTACGCACGCGACTTGGCGGGCACGGTCGTCCTGGTCGGCGTGCCGACACCGGAGATGCGCATCGACCTGCCGCTCCTCGACGTCTTCGGGCGCGGCGGCGCGCTCAAGTCGAGCTGGTACGGCGACTGCCTGCCCTCCCGCGACTTCCCGATGCTCATCGACCTCTACCAGCAGGGGCGGCTCGACCTGGACGCGTTCGTCACCGAGACGATCGCGCTCGCAGACGTGGAGAAAGCGTTCGAGCGCATGCACCACGGCGACGTCCTGCGTTCGGTGGTGGTCCTCTGATGGCGGCGCGCATCGACCACCTCGTCACCTCGGGCACGTTCTCCCTCGACGGAGGCACCTGGGACGTCGACAACAACGTATGGATCGTGGGGGACGACAGCGAGGTCGTCGTCATCGACGCGGCGCACGACGCGGACGCCATCGCGGCGGCGGTCGGTGAGCGCCGCGTCGTCGCCATCGTGTGCACGCACGCCCACGACGACCACATCGACGCGGCCCCGGCGCTCGCCGCCCGCACCGGTGCGCCGATCCTGCTGCACCCCGCCGACGCGGAGCTGTGGAAGCAGACCCACCCCGACCGCGCCCCCGACGGCGAGCTGTCCGACGGGCAGGAACTCAGCGTGGCGGGCGTGGAGTTGAAGGTGCTGCACACCCCGGGGCACTGCCTCGGCGCCGTCAGCCTCCACGCGCCGGCCCTTGCCACGGTCTTCACCGGTGACACGCTCTTCGCGGGCGGTCCCGGAGCGACGGGCCGGTCGTTCAGCGACTTCCCCACGATCGTCGACTCCATCAGGGACCGCCTCCTCACGCTGCCGCCGGAGACGGTGGTGCGTACCGGGCACGGCGACAGCACGACCGTCGGCGCGGAGGCGCCGCACCTGGAGGAGTGGATCGCCCGCGGTCACTGACCGCGACAGCTGGCGTGAGCGACATCAACTGACGTACGCGACCGGGCTCAGCCCGGCGCGCCCGACCGGCCCCGCGTGGTTCACCGCGCGGGGCCGGTCGCGTACTGGCCCCGTTCCACGATCTCCGATAAGTTAGGCAAGGCTTACCTAATGGAGGTTGAAGGATGGCTGTCCGTCACGCTGGCACGACCGTGCCCACCGCAGCGGCACGCGCTCGCTCACTGCTCGCCACCGCCTGGTCCTGCGCGGTGACCACGGAGATCGGCAGGGATGAACTCGTCGGCGCCCACAGCGTCACGCCGGAGGGCGTCCTCCTGCTCTCCCCGCCCCCGGACAGTGCGCTGGCCACCGCGATGATCTGCGCGCCGCGCGGCGAACCGTCCACCCTGGTCGAGTTCGCCGACGTGGCCCCCGTACCGGTCAGGGACCGGATCCGGGCCCGGTTGTGGCTCTCGGGGTCGCTCGTACCCGACGGCGAGGGATTCATCTTCGCGCCGACCTGCGCCGTGCTGCACGACTCGACCGGCGGCCGCGTCGGCATCGACCTCGACGAACTGGCCCTGGCCGCCCCCGATCCGCTGGCCGAGGCCGAGGCACGGCTGCTCACCCACCTCGCCGACGCCCACGAGGACGCCGTCGAGCAGCTGACCAGGCTCGTGTGCGCGGACAGCTTGCACGGCGTGGTGCGCGTACGCCCGCTGGCCATCGACCGCTACGCCCTCACACTGAGGCTGGAGAAGGCCAGCAGCCAGGCCGACGTCCGGCTCGCCTTCGACGAGCCCGTCGAGGACCTCTCCCAGGTGACCGAACGCATGCACATCCTGCTCACCAAGGCCCGGCGCCTGCGGCGTCCCCTACTGCGCCCCACGCCCCCCGACGCCTGAGTTCGCCGACCGCATGGACCGCAGCGCGAGCACGAGCACGCCGATGTCATCGAGAAACACCGGGTCCGGCAGCAGATCGGCCGGCAGGACGAGATAGGCGACAGCGCCCCAGAACACCCACTGGCGCTCGACCGGCAGCCCCGCCGCGCGCAGCATGCGGCGCGTGCGGACCAGACGTACGAGCAGCGCGATCGCGACCGCGAGCGTCGCGGCGACCAGGATCGCGCCGCCGACAAGGAGGACCGTGACTTCCGTGCTCATCAGACCCTGACCTCCGTCCTGCGACTCCTGCGACCTTCTGCGGCGTCCTGCGCGGGCACTCGGCCCAGGCTATGGGTACCCGCGGGACACCGCGCGAACATTTCGTCCCGTTTTCGCGTGACGGACTTCTGCCCTCCCATGACGGACTATGGGGACTGGCTTCACAGCATCACCGCCAGCTCCTCGAACTCCTTCCCGGAAAGGCAGAGATGAGCCAGATGGGCCAGACGCTGCTCACGGCAGGGCGGGTACTGACCGGGCCACGTGGCCAGTACGTCACGGACGGCGCCGTACTGACCGAGGGCGCGGACATCGTCGCCGTGGGCGCCCGGGCCGAGGTCGAGCCCCTGGCACACCGTGTGTCGCGGCGGTACGCACTGCCCGACGCCACGGTGCTGCCCGGCCTCATCGACGCCCATGTCCACCTGGTCCTCGACGGGAGCAAGGACCCCGTGGCGGTCCTGGACGCGCACAGCGCCACCACCCTCATGGCGGCGATGGAGGAGCGAGCACTTCAGTTCCTGCGCAGCGGCGTCACCACGGTGCGCGATCTGGGTGACCGTGGCCGCCTCACCCTGCGTCTGCGCGAGGAGATCGCCGCGTCCCGGGTGCCGGGCCCGCGCATCGTCGCCGCCACGACGCCGCTGACCACGAAAGGCGGCCACTGCTGGTTCCTGGGCGGTGAGGTCGAGGGCGAGAGCGAGATCCGTGCGCTGGTCCGGCGCAACGCCGAGCTCGGCGCGGACGTCATCAAGGTCATGGCCACCGGCGGCGGTCTCACCCGAGGCGGTCCCGCCCCCTGGCAGGCGCAGTTCGACGCCCCCGAGCTCCGCGTGATCGTCCGCGAGGCACACCGGGCAGGGCTGCCGGTCGCCGCCCATGGGCACGGCACCGCGGGGATCGTGGCCGCGCTGATGGCGGGCGTCGACACCATCGAGCACTGCACCTGGATGACGCGCAAGGGTCTCGACCTGCGCGAGGACGTCCTGGACGCCATCGTCGCCAAGGGCACCCGGATCTGCCCCACCGTCAGCCCCAACTGGCGGATGCTGCCCATGTTCTTCGGCGCCGAGCGGGCCGAGGCGATGTTCGACCAGGTCCGCACGATGGCGGAGCGCGGCGCGCGGCTCATCGCGGGGACGGACGCCGGGGTGCAACGCGCGGGCTGTGACGGCCTGGCCCAGAGCCTCGGCTTCTACCAGCACTTGGGCATCGAGCCGCACCGCGTCATCGACATGGCGACCACGGAGGCAGCCGACGCCCTCGGCATCGCCGACCACGTCGGACGCCTGGCCGCGGGCCACCGCGCCGACCTGATCGCGGTGCGCGGCGATCCGCTCAAGGACGTGGAGGCGCTGGGCGACGTACGGCTGGTCATGGCGGACGGCAAGATGGTGGACCATGACCGAGCCACTTGAACATCCCACGCAGCCGTCCCCCACACGACCACGGTCCACGAAGGCCGTCCAGGCGCTGATCGTCGTCGACATGCAGTCCGCCTTCGTCACCGGCGACGGCGCCGTGCCCGAAGCGGCCCGCGTCCTGGACCGCACGACGGACCTGATCACGCGGGCACGCGCGGCAGGCGCCCTCGTCGTCCAGCTCCAGAACGACGGAGAGCCGGGAAGCGTCGACGAACCCGGCACCCCCGGCTGGGAGACACACTTCCCGGCGGACACCGACCGGGGCGAGAAGATCCTGCGCAAGAGCGTCGACGACGGCTTCGAGGAGACCGGGCTCGCCGACCTGCTCGCCGAAGCGGGCGTGCGCGACCTGGCCTTCTGCGGGGTGCAGTCCGAGATGTGCGTACTTGCGACCGCACGCACCGCCCTTGAGCTGGACTTCCGTGTCGTCCTGCCGCACGACGCGCACGCGACGTACGACATACCGGCCGCCGAAGGCATCAGCGACCTGGTCCCGGCGCCGATGGTGTCCCGGGTCGCCGAGTGGGCCCTCGGCGACGAGGTCGAGATCGTCGCGAGGGCCCAGGACGTCGGCTTCACCAAGCCCTAGGCCAGGCGAGGGGGAATCAGCGCGCGGTGTATGCGCCGTCCACCAGGTGATAGCTGCCGTGGATGAACGAGGCACGCTCCGAGAGCAGGAACACGATCAGCTCCGCGACCTCCTCGGAGTGACCGAGACGGCCGGCCGGGTGCAGGGAGACGAGGGCGTCGTACGCCTCCTTGTCCATGCTCTGCAGGAGCGGCGTCTCGATGAAGCCGGGGCCGACCGCGTTCACGCGGATGCCCTTCGCGGCGTACTCGGCGGCGGCGGTCTTGGTGAGGCCGACGACGCCGTGCTTGGCGGCGACGTAGGCGGGCGAGCCCGCGAAGCCCACCGAGCCGAGGATCGAGGCGACGTTCACGATGGCGCCGGCGCCCGCGGCCTCCAGGACCGGGAGTTCGTGGCGCATCGAGTAGAAGACGCCGTCGAGGTTGGTGCGTATGACGCGGTTGTAGACATCGATGTCGTACGCGCCCGTCGGCTTGCTCTCGCCGCCGATGCCCGCGTTGTTGACCGCGAGGTCGAGTCCGCCGAACGTGTCGACCGCGAACCTTACGGCGGCCTCGACCGACGCGGGCTCGGTGACGTCCACGGCGACCGCGGCGGCCTTGACGCCCTCCGCGAGGAGTTGGGCGGTGGCCTTCTCGGCGCCGTCGGCGTTGTAGTCGGCGATGACGACGTTCGCCCCGCCCGCGCCCAGGCGGCGGGCAGTGGCCAGGCCGATGCCTGAGGCGGCGCCCGTGATCAGGGCGGTCTTGCCCGCGAACTCGGTGGCGTACTCGGGGACGGAAGGGGCGGGGATGGTGGTGGTGCTCATGGTGCTCTTCGCTTTCCTCATCCGATGTGGGGGGCGGCGAGCGCCGCCTCCCCGGTCAGGACGGCGTAGGCCTGCTCCACATGTGCGGCGAGGTCTGCGTCGTGTCCGTGCCCGCCGCGTGCCCAGCCGCGCAGGGCCGCGGTCAGGACTCCGGCGGCGGCGCCGACGACGACGGCCGGGCGCTGGTCCCGGACGGGGTCGGTGCCGAGCCGGTCGGCGATGATCCGGACGGACTCGTCCTGGGCGTCGACCCGGACGCGTTCGTACGCGGCGAACAGGGCGGGCTCCGTGTCGACGAGCGCGAGCAGCGCCCGCCTGCGGGCCCGGCGGTGCGGCCCCGGAGACTCCGGGTCGGTGAGCCAGTCACGCACCGCCGCGTGGTAGGCGGCCAGCGGAGGCTCCTCGGCGGGGCGGGTGCGCAGGGCCGCGTTGATGCGGTCGCCGTCGGCGCGGGTGAAGTCGAGTGCCGCGGCCTCCTTGCCGCCGAAGTGGCGGCTGAAGGTGCGGCGCGTGACGTCGGCGCGCTCGGCGATGGCTTCCACGGTGACGGCCGCGAGGCCGTGCTCCAGGATCAGGTCGATGGCCGCGTCGGCGAGCGCCTCCCGGGTCTGCCGGGTCTTGCGCTGCCTGCGGTCCTCGACGCCCCGGTCCGTGGCCGGGGCGGCTGAGCCGGACTCCGTCGCCTTGTTCATGTCTCCGACTGTACACCCGTGATGTCCCATTGGGACACTTGTCCCGGCGGGACTCAAGGAGGACGGCTGGAGAGCGAGGCTCAGGAGGCGCAGGGGCCCTGGAGCGGCAGTGCGCACACGGCGAGCGGGGCGGAGAACGGCTCGCCCACCAGGCGTAGCCGGCCGTTCTTCGCCACCTGGAAGACGCTCACCGAGCTCGACTTCTGGTTGGCCGCGAACAGCAGACGCCCGGACGGCGAGAAGGCGATGTGCCGGGGGAAGTCTCCGCCGACGGGGACCGTGTCGAGCAGTCGCAACCGGGCACCGCCCGCTTCGATCGCGTACCGCGTGAGGCTGTTGTGCCCCCGGTTGGCGAGGAAGGCGAAGGTGCCCTCGCGCGTGACGAGCAACTGCGCCGGATAGCTGGTGCCTTCGCCCGTGCCGGTGGACTGCGGAGCACCGGGAGTCAGCCGCCCGCTCGCGGGGTCGTACGCGCAGACGACCACGGTGTTGTCGACCTCGTTCGCCAGATAGGCGAAGCGGCCCAAGGGGTGGAAGGTGAGGTGTCGCGGTCCCGCGCCCGGTCGCAAGGCGGCGTGCGAGACCTGGGCGAGCTTCCCCTTCTTCGTGTCGAGGCGGTAGCTGTAGACGGTGTCATTGCCCAGGTCGACGGCGAGGACGTGCCCGCCGTCCGGACTCGTCACGATCTGGTGGGCGTGCGGCCCCTCCTGCCCGGGGCCGGGCGGCGGGCTGGAGTGGGTGACCACGTCACTCAACTCGCCGAGGGCGCCCGACGGTTGAACCGGATGGACGGCCACGCTGCCGGAGAGGTAGTTCGCGCTGAGCAGCCAGCGACCGCTCGGGTGCACGGACAGATGGCAGGGCCCGGCACCGCCCGTGCCACGCGCGCCCAGGACCTCAGGGCCCGCGGACGAGAGCGCGATCGCGGTCACGCCGCCCTGCTCCCGCTCGTTGACGGCGTAGAGAGTCTTGCCCGAGGGGTGGAGACAGAGATAGGAGGGGTCGGGTACGCCGGTCAGTGTGCCGGCGCCGGTGATCTGTCCCGTCACTTCGTCATACGTCGCAAGGCCGAGGCCGGTTCCGCCGTCGGGCTGGTTGGTGTAGGTGCCGAGGAAGAGCCGCCGGTCCCGGCGAGGAGGCCGTACGGGAGACAGCGAGGACGCGAAGGCGGGCGCGGGCGTGGCCACGACAGCGGCGGCAGCGGTCGCGGCGGTGGCGGCGACCGCTCCGATGAATCCCCGCCGTCCCCAGGCGTGCACCTCCGGCCGGCCGTCGGATCCGGTGTTCGTCCCTGCCGCCATGTCCGCTCCTCGAGTGTCGGTGGTGACGTGTGTGGCAGACAGAGTGATGCCCGCGATCCCCACGAACAAGAGGCGCTGCCCGAGTTGCGTTCCGTGCGACGCCGTGAGGGCGGCGGTCAGCGTGCGCGTGGGCCCGCGCGGCGGCCGTGGAGGGTGCCGCGGGGGCCTGTTGTCGTCACAGGCTCGCGTCGCGGTGCGTGGGCCTGCCGTCGAGGACCGTGAGCAGGACCGGCAGGTCGGGGAGTTCGGTGGCGGCGGTGGTCAGCGGGTTGTCGGCGAGGACTGTGAGGTCGGCGCGGTGGCCGATCGTGAGCTGTCCCGCCGTGTGCTCCTCGCCTGCCGCGTAGGCGGCGTTCACCGTCATGGCTCGCAGTGACTCCAGCGCGGTGAGCGCCTGTTCGGGGCCGTGCGGGGGCTGGGTGAGGTCGCGGCTGGGGCGCCGGTGGCGGGCACCGGCCATGACACCGAGCGGCGGGTAGGGGGCGATGGGCCAGTCGGAGCCGAGGACGACCGTGGCACCGGAGTCCCACAGGTCCCGGCAGCGCCAGGCACGTGCCGCGCGCTCCTCGCCGAGGCGGCGTGACCAGTTGTCCGTGTGGTCGGCGCGGGTGAAGTCGCAGCAGTGCGTGGGCTGCATGGACGCGACGACGCCCAGCTCGGCGAACCGGCGCAGGGTGTCGTCGGGCACGGTCTCGATGTGCTCGACGCGGTGCCGGACCCCGTGGCTCCCGGTGGCGCCGGCCTTTTCGACGGCGTCGAGGACATGGCGTACGGCCGCGTCACCGATGGCGTGGGTGGCGGTGGGGACTCCGGCGCGGTGGAGCTCGCCGATGATGTGGGTGTAGACCTCGGGGTCGGGCCAGAAGGCGTGGGCGGACTCGCCGTGGCAGTCGGGGCGTTCCAGCCAGGCGGTGCCGTTGTCGATGGTCCCGTCCATGAAGAGTTTGATGCCTTCGGTCCGCCAGAGACGGCCGCCCGCGCCCTGCTGCTCGATGAGGGCGCGCAGCGCGTCGGCGTCGGTGCCGGGCTGGCAGCGCGGCGCGACCCGCACGCGCAGCGGCAGTTCACCGGCGGCGTCGAGTTCGGCGTAGAGCGTGAGGCTGTCGCCGTCCGCGTCCATGGCGTGCCCGCCGGTGAGTCCGGCGGCGGCCATGCCGCGCAGCACGGCGGCCAGGCGGGCGCGGCGTTCCGCCCGCGTGGGCCGAGGGGCGGCGCGCTCCACGAGCTCGCAGGCCGCGTCCTCCAGGAGCAGCCCGGTGGGCCTGCCCGCGTCGTCGCACACGACCTCGGCGGCTTGGGCGAAGGTGCGCGGCCCGTCGACGCCCGCGAGTTCGAGCGCACGCGGGCTGGCCAGCGTGGAATGAGCGTCGAAGAGTTGCAGGAGCGCGGGTACGCCGTCGAGGACGGGAGAGAGCGCGGCGGACTCCACGGGCCGGTCCCCGAAGACGTTCGGGTCCAGGCCCCAGCCGTGCAGCCAGGCACCGGGGGCGAGCGCTCGCACCGCGCGGGCCAGTGCCTCACGCACCTCGTCCAGGCCGGTGCAGCCCGACAGGTCGAGGCCGTGCGTCAGCTCCGCGCCCGTGACGGGGTGGAGGTGCCCGTCGACAAGGCCGGGGGTGACCACGGCCCCCTTCAGGTCGATCACCGTCGTGGAGGAGTCCGCGCGTGCGCGGATCTGCCGGTCGTCGCCCAGCGCGGAGATCCGTCCTCCGGACACGGCCAGAGCGGTCTCCTCCAGGAACCGCCCCGTGACCGGGTCGAGCAGGCGGGCGGAGAGCAGGACGAGGGAGGTGGGCACGGTGACTCCTTGAGGTGCGGTGGGTGGGCCTGTCGGCGGCGGGTGACTAGGCTCGGTCGGCCTTGTCGGTGGACGTGTCGACGGAACCGGCGTCGGTGTCGGCATCGGTATCGGAGTCGGTGTCGGCGTAGGTGAGCGTGCCGCTCGCGAGGCCCAGTTCCCGTTCCGCCGTGGTCACGGCCATCCGCGTCACCGCCTCGGGGCGTTTGCCGGCGTCGGCGTCGGCGTTCGCGTGGGCGCCGAGGCCATCGATCACGACAAGGACCTGAATGGCCGTCACTTCGGCGTCGTCCGTGCGGAATTCGCCCTGCTCGACGCCCTCGCGGATGAGACCTGCCAGGCGTCCGCGCCATGCGCCCTCCTGCTCGGCGACCCGGTCCCGCAGGACGGGGCGGTAGCGGCTGAGGTGGCGCGCGTTGATCCAGAGCCGGCTGATGTCCTCGTACGCCGGGCCCGTCGCGTGTGCGAAGAACCGCGCGAGGTGTCGCGTGGGGGACCTGTCGAACCGCTCGGCGGGCAGTAGGGCGTCGAGTTCGGCACTCGCGGCGCTGCCGAACGCCTCGGCCACCAGATCCTCCGTCGAGGGGAAGTAGTGGCTGATCAGTCCCGGACGTACGTCGAGCTCTTCGCCGATCCGGCGCAGAGTGACGCACTCGAGCCCCTCGGTCAGGGCCACGGCGGCGGCCGCTTCGACGATTTCCGCACGTCGGGCGGCCGGAGATTTCCGAATTCGCTTGCGCTGAACGCTTGACGACATGACCGCAACGCTATTGAGTGTGCGACCAATACGCAAGCAGCGGGCATGACCAGCACCCGGAGGGGCCACATGGCGTCCACGATTCCCGACCCGCACCAAGGCACCCGTGGCGCCCCCGAGGAGCCGCGACCGTCGAAGCGAGCGGCCCGCGTCGAGGCGCACGGCATCGATCCCATTCCCGAAGGAGAACGCCGCGGTCACCCCCGGGAGCTCTTCTCCGTCTGGGCGGCGGCGAACGTCAACTATCTGAGCCTGGTGGTCGGTGGCGCCCTGATCCTGATGGGCCTGACCCTGTGGCAGGCCCTGGCGGCGCTGGTCGTGGGCAACCTGTTCTGGGTGCTCACCGGGTTCCTCGCGGTGTCCGGACCGGCGGCGGGCGCGCCGAGCGAGGTGATCACCCGGGCCATGTACGGGATACGCGGCAACCGCGTGAACAACGCGGTCGTCGGCTGGATGATCTCCGTCTGCTACTTCGCCCTGAACCTCTCCGCCGCGGCGGTCGCCGCCTTCTCCCTCGTCGAGAAGACCGGCATCGAGGCGAGCACCGGCGTCAAGGTCGCGGTGATCGTGGTCATCGCCGCGCTCACCCTGACCGTCAGCGTCTTCGGCCATGCCATGATCATGAAGCTCTACCTCCCGATCACCCTGGTGCTGGCCGCGGTGTTCGCCGTCGTCGCCGTCGGAGTGATCGGGCACGCGGACTTCTCGTACGTCCCCGCCGAGCCGCTCACCGGCATCGACCTGTGGGCAACCGCCCTCGCCGGTGTCACGCTCATCGCGGCGGGCCCCCTGTCGTACACCACCAGCGCCGACTTCTCCCGCTATCTGCCCCGTACGACGTCGAAGAAGGCGATCGTGGGATGGACCGCCCTCGGCGGCTTCCTGCCCAGCACGATCGTCTGCTCGCTCGGCCTGCTCGCCGCGACCGCGGTCGACATGACCGATCCGCAGACCGCTCTCGAACAGGTTCTGCCCGACTGGTTCACGCCGTTCTTCCTGCTGGCCCTGATCCTCGGCACGATCTCCATCAACGCCTTGACGGCCTACAGCGCGGGGCTCGCCCTGCAGGCCGTCGGCCTCCGTATCCGCCGCTCGTTCAGCGTGATCATCGACGGGGTCGCCGCCGTCTGCCTGACCCTCTACGGGCTCCTGGTGTCCAATTTCCTCGACACCGTCAGCAACGTCCTCCAGCTCACCGTCATCCTGCTCGGCCCCAGCACGGCGGTCTACGCGACGGACATCCTGCTGCGCCGCAATCGCTACGACGGCCTCGCGCTGTCGGACGAAACCCCTGGTGGTCCCTACTGGTTCAGCGCCGGGGTCAACAGTGCCGGAGCGCTCGCACTCACCGCCGGCACCGCAGCGGCCGCCCTCTGCGTCAACACCCTCTACACGGGGCCGATCGCCGACGCCCTGGGCGGAGTGGATCTGGCCCTCCCCGTCGGCATGGTCGTGGCTTCGAGCGTCTACGCCCTTCTGGCCCGGCGGGCGATCGGTGCCGCGCACAGCGCGTGAAACACGGAGAGTAACGGCGGTAAAACGACCGCGAATATGCGCCGCAGCGTGGCCGGGGATGCCCCTCGGAGGTATGAACTGGCTCTGAGCGGGCAAGATGTAGGTGCCATTCGCGGTGCCGCCCCAGACCCCGGCGGCGTCGGGCGCCGGCCTCAGGGCCTCGCCGCTCGCGTTGTCGTAACTCTTCGTATGCGGGGTGTAGTGAATTGGGGGGTGGACCATGGGCACGCCCGACCCGGGCTTTGGGCTGCACCACCGTGTGGTCGACGGATCGATCGTTCTGACGTTCCGAGGCGAACTGGACGCCTGGGCCGATCAGGAACTCTCGCCGCACATAGCGGAGTTACTGGACCGGCCAGGCGCAGACGTGGTGGTGGACCTGCGGCAGGTCACGTTCCTGGACGCCGGCGGCCTGCGGCTGTTGGTACGCATCAAACGCCGGACCGTCGCGAAGCGGCGCACTCTGCGGCTGGTCCGCAGCAGTCCACGCGTCTGGCGAGTGCTGCGCATCACCCGCCTCGACCGCAGCTTCTCCGTCCTGGACGCCATGCCCGCGAACCTCGACACGCCAGAGGGCCAAGCGGGAGACCTGGAGAGGCCGGCCTGAGCCTGGAGAGGCCGGCCTGAGCGGGAAACCTCGCCCGGCGCGCGGGCGAGGGGTGGGCCGCGTGGCGGTTGTGGGTCTACTGATGTGAGACGGACGAGCCCCGCGCCCGTGCGGGGGCGCTCATCCCTCGGGACGCAGCAGCCCGCGCGCGTACGCCTTCGCCAGCCGCTGGGGCACCAGATAGGCGGAGCCGTCGATGGTGACCGGCACGAGCTGCGGGGTGGTGGCCTTCCACTGCGCGCGGCGGTGACGGGTGTTGCTGCGGGACATCTTCCGCTTGGGTACGGCCATGGGTTCAGATCCTCTCTCGGCGGTGCGACGCCGAGGCTACATGAAAATGGGTCCCATTTCGAAGTGGATGCCGGTCTGGCAGAGGCAAACCGTGGTTGACAGCCCGAACGCGCTCGCGACAGCATCCCGTTGATGGAGATCACCGACGTGACACCGGCTGAGGTCCGCGTCTGGCAGGCCTTCGCGCTCGGCGACGGAGTCGACTTCCGCGAGAGCCCCGACGACAACCCCCGGACCGGTGGCTCCTGGGGGCCCGAACGGACCGTGCGCGCCGAGGTGTTGCGCGCGCTGCTGCTCAACGGCCCGACGCGGGACGGCGAAATAGCGGGCCTGAAGCTGACGGGCGCACGCATCACCGGGCAGCTCGACCTCAGGTACGGCACGGTCGAGCATCCCCTGCGCCTGCGGTCCTGCTACTTCGAGGACACACCGGATCTCTACGGGGCCCAGGTGCGCACCCTGGTGCTGAGCGACTCCGTGCTTCCGGGGCTGTCGGCGGCAACGCTCCGGGTGGATCTGGTCCTGCGGATCACCTGCTGCCGGATAACGGGCCCCGTGCGGCTCGCGGGCGCGCAGATCGCTGGCGCCTTCTTCGCCAACGGCGCGGAGCTGGGCACCCCGCCCGCTCCCGACGAGCCGCCCGCACCGGACCCCGCGGCGGCGGCCGAAGCGGTGCTGCAGCTGAACCACGCGGACATCGGCACCGACGTATGGGCCGTAGGCCTGGTGGCCCATGGCCAGATCCGGCTGAACGGCGCCACCGTGGGAGGCCAGGTCAACCTCGACGACGCCGAACTGAGCGCACCCGGCGAAATCGCCCTGCACGCCGAGACGTTGTCGGTCGGCACCGACCTGCGGGCCAAACGGCTGCGCCTCCACGGCACGCTCAACCTGAGCGGCGCCAGAATCCCACGCCACGCCAATCTCGCCTACGCCCGCCTCTCCCAGCCCGGCGGATCAGCGCTACGCGCCAGCAGCTGCGTCATCGGCGAGCTGTGGCTGCGCGAAGCCGCTCCGATCCAGGGCACCGTGAACCTGCGCCGCTCCCAGCTCGACCTGCTGCACGTCCCTCCGGAGGTGTGGCCGGGCCAGGTCAAGCTCGATGGCCTCGTGTACCAGAGGCTCGCCCCGCACCTGCCCGCCGAGCTGCGGCTTCCGCTCCTGGAGCGCGAGGCGGGCGGCTATCTCCCGCAGGGCTACGAGCAGTTGACCGCCGCGTACCGCACGGTGGGCGACGAGGCGGCCGCCCGCACCGTGCAGCTGGCCAAGCTCCGCCGCCACCGGCGCACCCTGCCCCCGTACGCCAGGGTCTGGGGGTATCTCCAGGACGTGACGGTGGGCTATGGGTTCCGGCCGATGCGGGCGGCCGGATGGCTGCTGGTCCTGCTGCTCACCGGAGCGCTCGCCTTCGCCCTGCACCATCCGCCCGCCCTGAAATCCGGCGAGGCCCCGGACTTCAACCCCGTCTTCTACACCCTCGACCTGCTCCTGCCGATCATCGGCTTCGGTCAGGAGCAGGCCTTCGCGCCGGACGGCTGGTATCAGTGGCTCTCGTACGTGCTGGTCGCCACGGGCTGGGTCCTGGTCACCACGGTCGCGGCCGGCATCACGCGCTCGCTCAGCCGCCAGTGACGAACATCGCCGACCTGGACACAGACGAGCCGACGATCGATATCCTCCAGCGAAACGCTCAAACGAACACCTGATGGGTACGGAGCGAGGGGGGTCGGCAGCATGCGGGAGCCGAGGGATGTCAGGCGGCAGCGGATACTCGCGGTCGTGTCGTCGCGTGGCGAGGCGCGGCTGAGTGATCTCGCCGACGACCTGGAGGTCTCGGTGATCACTGTGCGCCGGGATGTCGAGGACCTGGCGCAGGAGGGCAAGCTGCGGCGCGGGCACGGCGTGGCGCGGTCCGTCGGTCCCGTCGAGCGTGGCGCCGCACCCGCCGAACCCGTGGCGAGCGGCGGGGCCGTGGCGCTGATGGTGCCGGAGCGGCACACCTACCTGTACGAGACGATGCACGGCGCCCGAGGTGTCCTGAGCGAGGCGGGCATCCGGGTCGCCCTGCACATCGCTCCGCAGGTGGAGGGCGCCGAACGGCCCCTGATCGAGCGGGTGTTGACCGAGGACGTACGGGGTCTGCTCATCGCCCCGCGGTGGCGCACCCGGGCCGAGGAGGAGGCGGACTACGCCTGGCTCGCCGCTTGCGGCGTGCCCACCGTCCTGATGGAGCGGCGGCCGGGCGCGGGCAGTGCGCTGCACGCCATGGACTCGGTCTGCACCGACCACTGGTACGGCATCCACCTCGCCGTCGACCATCTCGTGCGGCTCGGGCACCGGCGGATCGTCCTGGCAGCGCGCGACGACAGCCCGACGGCGCGCGCCCTGCGTGCGGCCTTCGCCGAGATCGCCGCCTCCAGGACCGAGGTCGAGGACTGGAGCGTCATGCTCAGCGCCGAAGGCGCGGGACCCGGCCGGGCGCGCGAGCCGCTGGACCTCGCGGCGCGGCTGCGCGAGAGCGGGGCGAGCGCCGCCGTGCTGCACGGCGACGTCGACGCCCTGATGCTCGTGCAACAGCTCATGGACCGTGGGGTGCGGGTGCCGCAGGACTGCTCGGTGGTGGCGTACGACGATGTGGTGGCCGCGCTCGGCAGCACTCCGCTGACCGCGGTGTCGCCACCGAAGCACGAGGTGGGACGCACGGCGGCCGGACTTCTGCTGCGCAGGCTCGACGAGTTGGCGGGGACCGGCGCCGGGCCGACGCAACGCGTGGAGCTCCTGCCCGAGCTCAAGGTTCGGGGATCCACCACGAACATCGGGATCGTTTGACCGCTTCAGTTTCTTTTGATCGGTCTATTGACCGGCACCGTTCACGCGATCAGGATTCCCGTGTCCCGAACAAGAGCCGCGGGAGGCACCCATGCCTGGTCGACCGAGCCGCCGGTCCCTGCTCGCCGTGACAGCCGCAGTTCCCATGGCAGGCGCGCTGAGCGCCTGTTCGGGCAGCACGGGCCGTACGTCGAGCAGCAAGGGCGGCACCACACGCATCACCTTCTGGTCCGCACTGCGCGGAAGCCAGGAAGTGGTCGACGCGTTCAACAAGACCCACGACCGCATCCAGGTCGAGTTCCAGCAGATCCCGTCCGGCGCCATGGGCGGATACGCCAAGCTCAGCAACGCCGCCCGGGCGGGCAACGCCCCGGACGTCGCCACCCTCGAATACCCCCAGGTCCCCGGCTTCGCCATCGACGGCGTCGCCCGGGACATCACCTCGCTCGTCAGCGACCGGCTGCGGGCCAAGCTGCTGCCGCAGGCCCTTGGCCTCACCACCTTCGAGAAGCGGGTCTTCTCGGTGCCGCTCGACGTGGAGCCGATGGTGCTGCACTACCGCTCCGACCTGTTCGACCGGTACGGCATCGAAGTCCCGCGCACCTGGGACGAGTTCGGCCAGGCCGCCCGCGCGGTGCGTGACAAGGCGCGCGACCGGCGCATCGCGGTCTTCCCCACCGACGGCGGAACCCAGTTCGCCGCGTGGGCGTGGCAGGCGGGCGCCCAGTGGTTCGACACCCGTGAGGGCGCCTGGAACGTCTCCCTGACGGACCGCCCGACACGGAAGGTCGCGGCGTACTGGCAGCGGCTCATCGACGAGGAGCTCCTCTTCGTCAACGCCACCGAGAGCAGGCACCACGACTCCCAGCTCGGGGAGGGCCTGGTCCTGGCCCGGCTCAGCGGCGCCTGGGACGCGGGCGCGCAGATGAACGCCAGGCCCGGACAGAAGGGCCAGTGGACCGTCGCCCCGCTCCCGCAGTGGGACCCCGGGAATCCTGTCGTCGGCACCCACGGCGGATCCACGTTCGCCGTCACCAAGGACTGCCGGCACCCCGAGGCCGCCATGGAGTTCATCGAGTGGCAGGTCTCGCACCCCGACGCCCTGCGCGCCCGCCTCTCCAGCGGCACCAGCAGCCAGTACCCGGCCGTCCCCGACCTCGTCCCCGTGGGCCGCGCCGCCTTCGACCGCGCCTACTACTCGGGCCAGGACATCTACCGCCTCTTCGAGGAACAGGCTCAGACGATCCGCGACGGCTGGGTGTGGGGGCCGCGGATGACCGCCACCCAGAAGGTGATGCAGGACGGCTTCGCCCGCGCCGGCGGCGGCAAGGGCTCCCTGCTCGACGCCGTCCGGGCGGCGCACGACGGCACGATGCCGGACCTCAAGGCCCTCGGCCTCGCCACCACCGAGCACAGCACATGAGCGGCCCGAACGGCCCCGGCGCGATACAAGCCGACGTACGCACCGACGAGCACCAGCAGAAAGGCAGGTGACCCCCGATGACCACGACCGCGCCCCCGGCCCGCGCCCCCCGCGCCGCTGAAGCCGTCCCCGACCATCGCGCCCGCACGCGTGCGCGACGCGGTGAACACCTGGCGTGCGGCGTCCTGATGACCCCCTTCCTGATCCTGTTGGTGGCGGTCTTCCTGATCCCCGTCGGCACCGCGGTCTGGCTGAGCTTCTTCAGCGACGACCAGCCGGGCCTCGGCTTCGGCCCGGAACGCACCGTCTTCGTGGGCCTGCGCAGCTACACGGCCGTCCTCACCGACCCGACCTTCCTCGGCAGCCTCGGCCTGGTCGCCCTCTACTGCCTGATCTACATCCCGCTGATGGTGGCCGGGGCCCTCGGTCTCGCCCTGCTGCTCGACTCGGGCGTCGTACGGCTGCGCGCCTGGGCTCAGTTGGGGCTCTTCCTGCCGCACGCGGTACCGGGCATCATCGCGGCGCTCATCTGGCTCTACCTCTACACGCCGGGTCTCAGCCCGGTCGTCGACGTGCTCTCCAAGGGCGACATCCACATCGACTTCCTCGGCGTGAACACCGTGCTCCCGTCGATCGTGAACATCGCCCTGTGGAGCAACCTCGGCTACAACATGGTCATCTTCTACGCCGCCCTGCAGGCCGTGCCCCGCGAAGTGATCGAGGCCGCCGTGGTCGACGGCGCGGGACCGGTGCGCACCGCACTCCAGGTCAAGGCACCTCTGGTGCGCTCCTCGATCGTCATGGTCGCCATGTTCACCCTGATCTGGGCGATGCAGCTGTTCACCGAACCGATGCTGCTCAGCCAGTCGTCCCCGATGATCAACTCGCGCTTCTCGCCCAGCATGTACATCTACGACGCGGCCTTCACCCGCAACAACTACGGTCTCGCCGCCGCCGCTTCGGTGATCCTGCTCCTGTGCACGGTCGCCCTTTCCTACGGCGTCACCCGCTGGACCAACCGCTCCCAGAAGGAGGCCGCACGATGAGCGCCGACACCCTCACCGCGCACCGCCCCCGCCTCCTGGGCCGCGCCGTCGTGAACACCGTGGTCGGCATCGCGGTGCTCTACACGCTGCTGCCCGTCCTGTGGCTGGTGCTCGCCGCCTCCAAGAACCGCGACGCGCTGTTCAGCAGCAACTTCTTCTCGCTGGCCGACTTCTCCTTCGTACAGAACCTGGGCGACCTGTTCGCGATGGACGGCGGCCTCTACGGCCGCTGGTACACCAACAGCCTCCTGTACGCCGTCCTCGGCGCCGCGATCAGCGCCCTGGTGAGCGTCGCCTGTGGCTACGCCTTCGACAAATACCGCTTCCGGCACAAGGAGAAGGCCTTCGGCCTGGTGCTCGCCGCGGTGATGGTGCCGCAGACGGTGCTCGCGCTGCCGCTGTATCTGATGGCCTCCGCCACGGGTGTCGTCGACACCTTCTGGGCGGTGTTCATCCCGGTCCTCTTCAACCCGTTCGGCGTCTACCTGGGGCGGATCTTCAGCCAGGGATACGTGCCCGACGAGGTCCTCGAAGCGGCGCGGGTGGACGGTGCGGGGGAGCTCACCACCTATGTGCGCGTCTCCCTGCGGATGCTGGGCCCCGGCCTGGTCACGGTGTTCCTCTTCCAGCTCACCGCCATCTGGAACAACTTCTTCCTGCCGATGGTGATGCTCTCGGACGAGAAGCTTTACCCGGTCAGCCTCGGCCTCTACACCTGGAACAGCTCGGCCACCGTCTCACCCGAGTACTACCCCGTGGTGATCATCGGCTCACTGCTCGCGGTGCTGCCGCTGATCCTCG
Source organism: Streptomyces sp. NPDC050147 (assembly GCF_040660195.1). Taxonomy (NCBI): domain Bacteria; kingdom Bacillati; phylum Actinomycetota; class Actinomycetes; order Kitasatosporales; family Streptomycetaceae; genus Streptomyces; species Streptomyces sp. NPDC050147. The sequence continues at coordinate 198,755 of NZ_JBFALJ010000003.1, forward strand.
CCTTCATTCTGCTGCAACGCTTCTGGAAGTCGGGTCTCACCGCGGGCTCGGTCAAGTGAGGCAGTGACCCCGGTCAAGTGAGTCATGTGAAAGGGAAACTGTTGAAGAACGGCAGCCACCGTCCGCGTACCGCGCTCGCCATGGCCCGGGACGCGGCGCAGGCCGTGCTCGGCCCCGACGCCCTGGCCGCACTCGGCCGCGTCAGCGATCTGGTGCCGGACACCGTCCTGGACGACTTCACCACGGAGCGGGCACGCACCGTGCTGCGGGACGTGGAGGTCCTGGTCACCGGCTGGGGCTGTCCGCCGCTGGACGCCGCTGCGCTGGCGGCCGCGCCCCGGCTGCGGGCCGTCGTCCACACCGCGGGGTCGGTACGCGGCCACATCACTCCCGAGTGCTGGGACCGCGGCATCGAGGTGTCATCGGCCGCCGCTGCCAATGCCCTGCCCGTCGCCGAGTACACCGTCGCCATGATCCTGCTCAGCGGTAAACGCGTCATGGAGCGGGCACGGGAGTTCAAGGCCACCCGGCGCCGCGACGCATGGCTCGGCCTGTCGCACGGCGTGGGCAACTACGGCCGTACGGTCGGCATCCTCTCCGCCTCGATGATCGGCCGCCGCGTCATCGAACTGCTGGGCCCCTACGACCTGCGGGTCCTGCTGCACGACCCGTACGTCAGTGACGAGGAGGCCCTGGCGCTCGGCGTACGGCCGGTCGGCCTCCAGGAGTTGTTCGCGAGCAGCGATGTCGTCAGCGTGCACACACCGCTGCTGCCCACGACCCGCGGCCTCGTCGGCCCCGAGCTGATCTCCGCGATGCGTCACGAGGCGGTGCTCATCAACACGGCCCGCGGCGCCGTCCTGGACCAGGCCGCCCTCACCGAAGCCGCGCTGGCCGGCCGCGTGCGCGCCGTCCTCGATGTCACCGACCCCGAAGTCCTGCCGCACGACCACCCGTTGTGGGAGTGCGACAACGTCATGATCACCCCACACCTCGCGGGCTCGCAGGGCAACGAGTGGGGGCGTCTCGCCGATCTCGCCGTCGCCGAGCTCGGTCGCTGGGCCGCGGGCGACGGTTTCGCCCATGCCGTACGACGCGAAAGGCTGGCCTACCTCGCATGAGCATCCCCGCACTGCCCGAAGAGAACCGGGAGTTGAGCCCTCACACCGGATACACGCGCGAGCACTGGGAGGCAGCCGCCGACGGTCTCCTGAGCGCCGCCTGGAAGTGGGCGACCCCACGCGGCGCCCTGCTCGACCTGCCGGGTCGGCCCTCCGTGTCCGGCGTACGGTCGGACGGCCTCGAGGGATACGCCCGCACCCTCCTGGCCGCCGCGTTCCGCGTGGCGGGCGCCGAGGGCAAGGACCCGCACGGCTGGCTCGACCGGTATGCGGAGGGCCTCGCGGCGGGCACCCGCACGCCGGGCCGCGACGACGCCGAGTCCTGGCCGGTGATCCTCGACCACCACGTCCAGGGCCAGCCGATGGTCGAGTCGGCGTCCGTCGCCCTCGGTCTGCGGCTGACCCGCCCCTGGCTGTGGGACCGGCTCGACTCGGACGTACAGGACCGGACGGAGCAGTGGCTGCGCGGCGCGATACGTCACGTCCCCGCGCCCAACAACTGGTACCTCTTCCCCTACACCGTGGCCGGGTTCCTGGAGTCCGTGGGCCGCGGCGACGCGGAGACGGCAAGGGCGCGTGAGCGGGCGCTCGGGCTCCTGGAGACGTGGCACCGCGGCCAGGGCTGGTACGCCGACGGTGACGGCCGCGCCTTCGACCACTACAACGGCTGGGCACTGCACCTGTACCCGACGCTCGACGCCCAACTCGCCAGGGACACCGGACAGTTGGAGCGGCATGGCGCCCGTCTCCACGAGCACCTGGAGAGCTTCGGTCTCCTCTTCGGTGCCGACGGCGCCCCGATCCACTTCGGCCGTTCCCTGACCTACCGCTTCGCCGCGGGCGCGTCCGTGGCCCTCGGCGCGCTCACCGGTCACACGCCCCTGACCCCCGGCACATCGCGCCGCATCCTCAGCGGATCGTTGCGCTACTTCCTCGACCGGGGCTCCGTCGGCGCCGACGGACTGCTCAGCCTCGGCTGGCACGGCCCCCACGACGCGACGCTCCAGCCCTACTCCGGTCCCGCGTCGCCGTACTGGGCGTCGAAGGCGTTCGTCGGCCTCCTCGCACCGGCCGGCCACCCCCTGTGGACCGCCACGGAGGAACCCGCGCCCAGCGAGCTCCGCGACACGGTCCTCGCGCTGCCCGCGCCCGGACTCCTCGTGCAGAGCACCCGCGCCGACGGGATCGTACGGCTGCACAACCACGGCAGCGACCACGCCCGCCCGCACGAGGCCGAGTCAGCGGCTCACGAGGACCCGCTCTACGCCCGCCAGGCCTACTCCACGCGGACAGGACCCACGACGCGCGGCAACACCCCGGACAACCACGTCGCGGTGGAGGTGGCGGGAGCACGCAGCGCGCGCTGCCGCATCCACCCGCTGGGCGCCGGTCAGGGCGACGGCTGGGGCTGGGCCGCTTCCCGGCACACCCCCGCCTTCGTGAGCGGTCCGCCCATGGTGCCGGGACTGCGCGTGGAGAGCGTCACCGTGGCCAAGGGGCGGTACGAACTGCGCGTGCACCGCGTCGTCGGCGCACCGCGCGGCGCCCGCGTCACCCACACGGGCTGGGCGACAGGCCCCGAGGAGCTCTTGCTGTCCGCGCTGCACCCCTTGCACGGCTGGAGCGGCCAGGACGAACAACGCGCGCCCCAGGGCACGGCTTTCACCCGGTGGGCCCGTATGCCGCGGCTCACGGCCGAAGCGGAAGGTACGGCCGTGTACGCGGCGCTGGCCACGCTCTGCGCGGAACCGGAACCCGCGCCCTTGGCGGACGCGGCCACCGTGGAGAGCGTGACGGAGGACGCCGTCGAGGTGCGATGGGCGGAGGACGACTCCGTTACTCGGATCGCCTTCGAACCGCTGCGGGTGGAGCACGGCTGAAACAGTGCTGCACAGGCTCGTCCACCCGCACCAGGGCCCTAGCCCCGCACCACTTCCCCGCCCACCACCACGACCTCGGCCCTCGTCCCGGGGATGTCCTCGGGGCGCACCCGCAGAATGTCCCGCGACAGCACGACGAAGTCGGCCAGCTTGCCCACGGTCAGCGAACCTCGGTCATTCTCAAGGAAGTTGGCGTAGGCAGAGCCCATCGTGTAGCCGTGGACGGCTGTTTCCACGTCGAGCGTCTCATCCGGCTGCCAGGCCTCACCACCGCCGAGGGGGCGCCGGGTGAGCGCGGTGTAGATGCCCGCCATCGGGTCCATCTCGGCGACGTTCCAGTCGCTGGAGAGCGCGAGCACGGCCCCCGCCTCGTGCAGGCTCCGCATGGGCCAGGCCTTGTGCCACCGGTCGGCGCCGACGTTCTCGGCCCAGTCCTGGCCCGGCCCCGCGATCTCGGGGGCGCAGTGGCGCGGCTGCATGCAGGCGACGACGCCGAGTTCCGCGAAGCGCGGGGTGTCGGCGGGGTCCAGGCACTCGACGTGCACGATCTGGTGGCGGGCGTCGCGCGGTCCGTTGAGCGCGCGGGCGTGCTCGACGGCGTCCAGGACCGTGCGGATGCCCCGGTCACCGGTGGCGTGCACGAAGCACTGGAAACCGCGGGCGTCCAGCTTCGCGAGCAGCTCCGCGAACTCGTCCGCGGGGTAGAACGTGTCGCCCCTGTGCCGTCCGCACCCGGAGTAGGGCTCCAGGAGCGCGGCCGTTCGGGGCTCCACGACATCGTCGATGTACAGCTTGAGCGGCCCGACCCGCAGTCGGTCGTCCGCGAACCGCCGTGCGGCGTCCGCGAAGTCGTCCAGGTCCGCGTCGGACGTACCGCGCGGATGGAAGAGCGCCGCGACGACGCGCGAACGCAGTCGTCCCTCCGCTCGGGCGCGGGTGAACAGCTCAAGGTCGTCCAGGGAGTTCTGCGGTTCGACGACCGTCGTGATGCCGTAGCCGATCGCGTCGTCCAGGCTCTTGGCCAGGCGCCCGTACTGCCGGTCGGGCGACGCCCACGGCAGGCCGAGCTCGCGCAGCGCGCGGTGCCCGTCGCGGGAGAGACCCTTGACCGCGAAGTCCTTGATGAAGCCGGTGGGTTCGCCCGTCGCCGGATCGGTCTCGGCGCGGCCGAACGGCAGTGACGTACGGTCGCGGTCGACGCCGAGACGGCGCAGGGCGGCCGTGTTGAGCCAGGCGGTGTGGACGTCGTAGCTCAGGACGAAGGCCGGGGTGTCGCCGGTGACGGGGTCGAGGTCGGCGGCGTTCGGCATGCGGCCGCCGGGGATGGCGGAGTAGTCGAACGCCTCGGCCTCGATCCAGTCGGCGCCCGGATTCTGGGAGCGCCAGGCGCGGATGCGGTCGTGGATCTCGTCGAGGGTGCGGGCACCGGCGAGCTGCACGCAGGCGTCGTCGGAGCCGAGGCGCACGTGGTTGTGGGCGTCGATGAAGCCGGGCAGGACCAGCCGTCCGCCGCCGTCGACGACCCGTGTTCCCGCGCCGGTCCAGGCGTCCGCCTCCGCGTCGGGCCCGAGCCAGGCGATGCGCCCGTCCAGGACGGCGAGCGCCTCGGCCGCGGGGAGGTCCGGGTCGACGGTGTGGATGCGGGCGCCGCGCAGGACGAGGTCCGCGGGCCTGGGAGTGGTGCTGGTCATGAGAGGTGAACTCCTGGAGCGGTACGGGTGGTACGGGTGGGTCATGGCGGGCGTACGAGCAGTGCGCGAAGGGCGCTTCAGACGGAGACCGGCGGGACCGCGGGAACGCTGCGGCGGGCCAGCGCCCAGTACGTGAGCGCGGCGACGACCGAACCGAGCAGGGTGAGGTCACCGCCACCGAGCGGCGCGACCAGCGGCCCCGTCCACAGCTCCGAGTCGCAGGTCAGCGCCGCGAAAGACATTCCGGCGACCAGGGCGGCCATCCCGGCGGGGTGGAAACCGGCCCGGTACCAGTAGGCCCCCTCGCTGCCGGTGGTGTGCAGGGCCCCGGTGTCGTACCGGCAGCGCCGCAGCAGCATGTCGGCGAGGAACACGCCGCCCCACGGTGCGAACACGATGATCAGGAGCGAGAGGAAGCTGAGCAGCGACTCGGTGAAGTCGGTCAGGAACAGCGCGCCGAGCGAGCCGAGCCCCGTGACGACGACGCTGATGACGATGGCCTTGGCGCGGCTCCACGGGATGCCGAGCACCTGGAGGTTGAGGCTGGAGGAGTAGAGCGTGAGGATCGAGTTGGTGATCGAGCCGCCGAGCACGAGCAGCAGGAACACCGGCTGGAACCAGCCCGGCAGCAGCTTCTCCACCCCCGCGACCGCATCCGTCATGTCGGCCTGCGTGGCGGCCGCGACGCCCGCGACACCGAGCGCCACGGAGGAGACGAGGCCGCCGAGCGCGCCGGTGACGGTGATGGAGCGCAGTGAGGTGTCCCGGGGCAGGTAGCGGGTGTAGTCGGCGGGCATCGGCAGGTACGAGAAAGGCCCCGCGAGCATCACCACGAACGCGAGCGTCCAGCCGGAGAGGCCCGCCCCGCCGCCCGCGACCGCGCCGAACTCGGCGTCGGGCAGCACGAAGACGAGCAGCACCCCGAAGCCGGCGGCCAGCACGTACGCCATCCAGCGTTCGGCGAGCTGCACGGTGGCGTGCCCCCACATGGCCACGGCGAAGGTCATCGCGAGGGTCACCGCGAGGGCGAGCGCGCGTGCCGCGTCACCGCCCGCCCAGCCGAGGTCGGCGAAGAGGGCTTCGAGGGCGAGCGTGCCGACCACGGTGTTGACGATGGTGTAGCCGATGGAGACCACCCAGTTGAGCAGCCCGGCGGGGAAGTTCCCGAGGACGCCGAAGGCGGCGCGGGAGATGACGAGGGTCGCTGTGCCGGTGCGGATGCCGCTGAGGCCGGCCGCGCTGATCACGAAGAAGGAGAGCCCGCCGATCACGACCACGGCGGTGGCCTGCCAGAAGCTGAGGCCGAAGCTGACGGCGAGGGCGCCGTTGATGACGTAGGTGAAGGTCAGGTTGGAGCCGAACCAGAGCCAGAACAGATCCTTGGCGCCGCCGTGCCGGTCCTCGTCCGGTATCGGGTCGATGCCGTGGGTCTCGACGCGGAACACCTCGTCGCTGGTGACGCCGGTGCCGATCCCGGAGGTCGTCGTCCCGGTGGAAACCGGGGCCTGTTGCGTCATGCGGGCACCTCACTCTCCGGCACCCAGAGTTTGAATGCCGTTCTATGACCTAGAACGGCATTCAAAATGCGCCACGGGTCGGGGAGCCGTCAAGACCCTGCGGGAAATCGGTCGCGGACAGCGGGGATAGGGTCGGCGGGTGGAGCGGGACGCGGGGACCGGAACGGGAGCAGGCGTGGCACGACGGCGGGACGGGCAGGTGGCGCGGGACCGGATGCTGGAGGAGGCGATGACGGCGATCGCCGAGAACGGCCTCGCCGCGCTCACCATGTCCGCCCTCGCCGAGCGTCTCGGCACCAGCGGCGGCCACATCCTGTACTACTTCGGCAGCAAGGACCGCCTGTTCCTGGAGGCGCTGAGCTGGAGCGAGGCCGCGCTCACCGAGGAGCGGCGCGCGCTGCTCGCGGGCCGGGCGGCGCCCGCCCGGAAGCTGGACCGCTTCCTGCGGATGTATCTGCCCAAGGGGCCGCGTGACCCCCGCTGGATGCTGTGGATCGAGTTGTGGGCGCGCACCGGTGCCAATGAACCGCTCCGTACGGCCCAGGAAGAGCTGGACCGCGGCTGGCAGGCGGATCTTCAGGCGCTGCTCACCCAGGGCGCGGCCAAGGAGGTCTTCGCGGTGGACGACGCCGCGGGCCGGGCCGGTGAACTCCTCGCCCTCCTCGACGGACTGAGTACCCGTGTCGTCCTCGGGCAGCGCGGCGCCGACCGCAAGGGGGCCCTCGCCTCCGCGCGCTCGGCGGCCGAGCGGCTCGTCGGGCGCCCCGAGGCGACCGGTCCGTAGCCCGAGCGGCCGAACGGGCAGGTCGTGACGGTCATGACGGAGCCGGAGCGTGGAAGCCTCCACACATGACCGAAAGCGCATACCTCTACATGCCGAATCCTCGGATCACGGTCCTTGGCGTCAATCCCGGCCGGCCGCCCTTTCGCATCGTCGAGCTCGACGGCGAGGTGGTCGGCGAGGCCAGGGAACTTGTCGACGTCCTGGAGGTGGCCGCTCAGGCGGGTCTGGTGGTGCACGACGTGGACGACCCGGATCAGGTGCGCTGGGTGGGCGGCGACAAGTTCACCTGGAAGCCGAAGGAACCGACGGGGCCCGAGGAGCCTAAGAAATCGATGGAGCCGAACTAGCCGAAGCGGGGCACGCCAGGGGGTCGGGGTGGTCGGCACCGAGGTCGTAGATCCTGTCCAGGAGCTCGGCCTCGTTGCCCGTCAGGCCCGCGCGGCGCAGGGCCTCGTCCGCCTCCGCCATGGGCCCGGCGAGCAGTGAGGCCGCCGCGGCCGGTGAGGGACCGGACAGTGCGGCGCGTGCGGTGTGCAGCAGCCGCAAGCAGGCCTGGGCCGCTGCCAGTTCCGGGGTCGGCGTGCTGGTCATGTCGAGAGCTCCTCTGCGCGGGGTCACAAGGACCGGTGGCTCGCACCGGTGGACCCTCCACTCTTGCGCACAGGTCTGACAATTGGGCTTCAGGCGGCCGCGGCGCGGCGGGTGAGCCGCAGCGTGAGGCCTTCCGGCATGAGGGTGAGGCGTTCGACGACCCGAAGGCGATAACCGGGGTCGGCGTGCAGGTCGTAGCGGCGCAGGAGCAGGCCGAGGACCAACGTCGCCTCGTGCAGCGCGAACTGCCGGCCGATGCAGGCCCGCGCGCCCGTGCCGAACGGCTTGAAGACGTGGGCGGGCCGTGCGCGTACCGCCGAAGGGGCGAACCGGTCGGGGTCGAACTCCTCGGGCCGCTCGCCCCATGCCGCCGGATCGCGGTGCAGCAGCGTGGCGAGGACGAGGGCCCAGGCGCCCTCGCGCATCGGGTGCGCGCCGCCGAGCGTCGTGTCGTGGCGGGCCTGGCGCGAGAAGCCGGGCGCGGTCGGCCACAGCCGCAGTGACTCGTCGAGGACGCGCCGCAGATAGCGGAGCTTGGCGACCTGCTCGTACGCGGGCTCCTCGGCGTCACCCCAGATCTCGTCGACCTCCGCCTGGGCGCGGGCAAGCACTTCGGGGGAGCGCGAGAGGTAGTGCAGGGCGAACGACAGCGCGCCCGAGGTCGTCTCATGCCCGGCGACCAGGAAGGTGATGACCTGACGGCGGATGTTCTCGGCGGAGAGTCGCTCTCCGGTGTCGGGGTGGGCGACCTCCAGCATCCGGTCCAGCAGATCGCCGTCACCGGGGCCGGAAGCGGCGCGGCGGGCCGCGACCACGTCGTCGACGGTGCGGTTGAGGTAGGCCATGTCGCCCGCGTTGCGCCGGGTGGCGCCGCGCAGCAGCAGCGGGGCGAGCGCGGGCGGCACGACGTTGCGGCGCTGGGCGTGGGAGAGCGTGCCGACCATGGCCGATACGAAGGGGTGCGGCCGGGACCGCTCGAAGGAGCCGAAGTCGTGCCCGAAGCCGGTGCGGGAGATCGTCTCCAGGGTCAGTTTCGTCATGTCGCCGGGCACGTCCACCGACCTGCCGGCCTCTGCGCGGGCGTCCCAGCGGGCGGTCAGCTGCCGGGCGACGTCCAGCATCAGCGGGTGGTAGCCGGCCATCGCGTCGCGGCTGAAGCCCGGCGCGAGGATGTCGTGCGCCAACTGCCAGTTGGGCTCGTGGTTGTACGCGGTGAACAGGCCGTCACCGGCCACCGGACGCAGGTTCGCGACACCGAGGCCCACGTGTTTGGCGAACCGCGACTCGTCGGCCAGTTCGGCCGCGAGGCCGGCGCCCCAGACGAAGACGATCTCCTTGCCGAACGCCTTGCGGCGGAAGATGGGGCCGAGGCCGCTGCCGATGCGCATCGAATCCTGCACCGGCGTACGGACGTTGGCGCCCAGGACGTCACCGATCAGGGGCAGGCGGCGCGGCGGGTGCGGTATGAGGTCGAGCCGCGGCCACCCGAGCTCGGCACTGCGGAACCCCTTGGGGGGAGCGCCGGCGGGCCCGTCCGCCCCGGCCGTCTCAGCGCCCTTCGCCACCCGCGATGCCTGCGACGCCTGCGCCATGTGTGCCATCTCCCTTGAGCCGCAGACCCGTTGAGCCTGTTGTACGCGGATTCAATAAGGGCTTCAGTCTGATCCCGCTGTTGAATCCACGTCAAGTAAGGTGCTGCCATGGCCGCGAACCCGCAGGAGCGCACGCGCCGCAGACTCAGCACCGAGGAGCGCAGGGAGCAGCTGCTCTCGGCAGGTGCGCGGCTCTTCGCCCAGAATCCGTACGACGACGTCTGGGTCGAGCGGGTCGCGGAGATCGCCGGCGTCTCGCGCGGCCTGCTGTACCACTACTTCCCGACCAAGAGCGACTTCTTCGCCGCCGTGGTGCGGCGCGAGAGCAGGCGCATGCTGCGTCTGACGGCGGCCGTGCCCGGAGTCCCGGTCCGCGACCAGATCGGTACGGGCCTCGACGCGTTCCTCGCATACGTCGAATCGCACGCGGAAGGCTTCCGTGCCTTCCACCGGGCGGAGGAGACGGGCGACGCCACCGTCCGGAGGATCTACCGCGAAGGCCTGGCGGCCCACGAGGACCAGATCCTCCAAGCCCTCGCCGCGGACCCCGAGACAGCGTCCACCCCGCACGAACTGCCCACCCTGCGCCTGGCGGTGCGCGGCTGGCTCGCCTTCATGGTGACCGTCTGTCTGGAGTGGCTCGATGAGCCGGAGCTGCTGCCGCGCGCACAGGTGCGGGATCTGTGCGCGAGAGCGTTGCTGGGTGCGATCGCGCCGTGAGGTGATCCCTGCGGTATCAGGCTCTGGAACGCCTGCCCCGCGCTGGTGGGGTGCCCGCGGTCAGGCCGCCATGGCCGGCGGCCTCGCCGCGGCCACCACTCGTCCGTCCGGGAGCAGTTCGCCCGCGTCGTCGAAGACGATGGTGCCGTTGCACAGCAGGCTCCAGCCCTGTTCGGGGTGGGCGGAGAGGATGCTGGCCGCGAGGTGGTCAGGGCTGTCGGCGGGCGGGCACGGGGGCTGGTGGGCGCACATGGTGTACCTCCGGGTGGGGGACGCGAACCTCGCGCGGCCCGGTCTCTTCGCGGTTTCTCCTTGCATGAGTTGAGACTTTCCGGAGGGACTCAACTCATCGGCCGAGGAGGCTGCTTGTGCCCTCAGGTGGGGAGGAAACCGGCCCGGAAGTGCGCCCGGAGTGTGGTGCGTGACGACGCGTCCCCGTCCGTGAGGCGGCCCGCGGCCCAGAGGAAGAAGTCGTCCCCCTCCGCGTCCATCCAGTCGTACGTCGGATCGAAGGGGCCGGGATCCGGTGCGGGGTAGAGCAGTTCGAGCGCCGTGCCCCGTGCGTCCTCGACCGTGAAGCGGCGGGTGCCGTTGGGGCCGGTCGACTGATGGGCCCACGCCGCTGCGCAGTCCCAGCGGCGTCGGCCGAACTGGAACCAGAGGGCCGGAGTCTCGTCGGCGGGGTCCGCGTACAGCGCCGCCGCCCCTGCCTCGCCCGCGTGGACGAAGCCGTGGCAGCGGCCGGACGAGGGGGACAGGAGCCCCGTGCGGGGGTCGAGGGCCCACGTCCGGCCGTGGTGGTCGTAGTCCTGAAGCGGCAAGGGCTTTTGAAGCAGCATGGACGTCAGGGGCTCAGGCGCGCGGCGGAATGCCGAGTTCCTGGTCGACGGCGGTGCTGGTGCGGGTCGCCGCCTCGATGACCGCGGCCCAGCTGCCGTACTTGGCGAACTGCTGGTCCGCGGTCGGGCCCAGGGGGTTGCCGTACTTCTTCATGTTCCGCTCCTCCAGGGCCTCTACCTGCGCGGGCGTCATCCCGGCGCGCGTGATGTCCTTGGCATCGTTGCGCATGTCGACGAGGACGCGGGCGATCTCCTCGTCGGAGCGGCCCTCCTCGCGCATACGGTCCGCCACGCGCTCCATGGTGTCCAGAAGCTGGTGGTAGCGCAGCCGCACCTCACGTGCCCGCTCCCGTTCCTCCGGGCTCATCTGCCGGATCAGACAGACCGCGGGGTCCTTGCTGGTGCAGGGCTCTTCGGTGGCGGGCGGCGGGGCCTGCAGGCTGGTGGCGGACGGGGCGTACGGCACCAGGGCGTCGGCATGGGCGTGTGCGGGGGCGAGCAGGGTGCCGCTGAGGGTGGTGAGCAGGGGGAGGAGGAAGAGGACGACGAGGCGGGGGAGGAGCCGCGAGGGAATCCGGGGTGTGACGGGAGCATTGGGTGTGACGGTCACGACCGTTACGTCGGATACGGCCATGGGGCGGGCAGGCACGTAAGAACTCTCCTTCGCCTGGGAGTTGGGGCGAAGGGGACATTACGGCGCGATAACCGCCGCGAGCGGCCACCCCCGCGGCGCGTCCGGGTGACGCACGACGCGACGCACGACGTGACGTACAAGGTGGCGTACGAGCTGATGCGCGAGGCGAGCTGCGAACCGACGCGCCCGGCTCGCCTTGTGCGTCGGCTCAGCGCACCGAGTCCGCCTCACCCGCGGCCGGCCGCAGGCTCAACGCGTGCAGCGCCAACTGCATCTCGAACTGCGCCACCGGGTCGTGCAGCCGGTCGCCGAACACCTCGTCCAGCTGCCGCAGGCGGTAGCGGACCGTCTGCGGGTGCACGGCGAGACGTGTGGCGACCTCGCTCGCGTTGTGTCCGCACCGCAACCAGCACAGGAGGGTCTCCGCGAGGCGCTCGCGCTGCGGTGAGCGCACCCCCTCCAGCGGCAGCAGATGCCGCTGGGCGAGCGCGTCGATCAGCGCCTCGTCATGGAAGAACAGCAGTGTCGACAAGTGATCGGCGCAGTGCAGCAGGCCCGCGCGGGGCAGGATGCCGCGCCGGGACAGCTCAAGGGCGTCCAGTGCCCAGCGCAGCGAGCGCGCGCCTTCGTGCAGTGCGACCGTGGGACCGATCACCGCGCGCAGGCCCTGCAACGCGGCGGCGATCGAGCGGGCCCGCCCCGGCCCCTCCGGGTCGGGCACCACGATGCGGCCGGGCTGCTCGGTCAAGCGCGCGAGGAACTCCGGCGGGACGATGGGGCTGACGGTCTCCGGGGCCAGGGTGTGGTCGATGACGACGACCGCCACCTCGCGCGGAATGGGCCACTGGGCGGCCTGCGCGAGATCGGCGATCGCATCCGGCGACGCGGGAGGATCGGCGGTCAGCAGGTCGACGAGGCGGGCGCGACGCTGCTGCAGTTCGCCCGCGGCGTGCAGCCTGGCCTCCGTGTAGCCCGCGGTCGTGGCCGCGGCCATCTCGTCGAGGTGGAGGAACAGGGCCTCACCGAAGGCGGCGAGGACATGCCGTGGCAACAGGTCGGCGTCGACCAGGGCGTTGACCCGGCGCCAGGTGACGCGTGCGCCGAGGCGCAGCGCGGACTGGAAGGAGTCGAGGCTGCGGCCCTCGTCCGCCTCGCCCCTGCCGATGTTCTGGTACGTGGCCTTCACCGACACCCAGTCGGTGTCCGGGTGGGCCATCCGGGCGAGAAACCCCTCGAGGGCCTGCTCCACGCCCCGGTTCACGACATGCATGTACGTGTCGTCGGTCGGGCGTGCGTACTCCGGGATCTCCGTGCGGATCGCCCGCACCACCTCCGATGTGATGTCGTCGAGGAACGGCCTCACGTGATCGTGGAGGCCCGAGGGGAAGGCCCTGAACGCGGCGTACGACTCCTCTGCCGGGGTGCCCGCGGGCACGGGGGCGTCTGCCGGGGGTATGCCGGCGGGCAGCGTCGAACCGTTCACCTGGGGTGCTCCCTCTGCGCGCGGGGGACAAAGGTTTGGTGAAGACACCGCCACGGGTCCGTGGCGGCCCGTCGAGGACGGACAGACATGATGCTGCCTCCTGACACCCGGCTGACAAGAGGCTGCGTGTGCGAACTAGGTCACGGCCGCAGGCAATTGCCGAACCCCGGCTCGCCCCCGAACCGGTCACCGACCCGTGCGGGTGTGTCGTCCTCGGTGAGTTGTCGGACTCCGCCGAGGAACGCGCCCGTCCGTGACCCGCTCCTCCTTGGCCGGCTGGTGCGCGTTGGGTCTTGCCGCGCTGCGCGCTCACTGCCCGGTGCCTTCGGCGACGGCTCCGTGGAGGGTGCGCGACGAGGGCCCGCCTCGTCTCTGTCCGGCCTCAGCGGACCGTCACGTAGACCACGGGCGAGATGGCGCGGCCGCCGACGATACGCAGGGAGTTGCGGCCCTTCCAGCCGAGCTTGACCCGCATTTTGTACACCCCGGAGCGCGCCGTGTACACCGACGCGGGCAGTGACACCCAACGCTTGCCCTGCTTCTGCTGCAGCGTGACGCGTGTGCCCGGCCGCATGTTGCGGCCGACGCCGTAGATGTGGAAGTTCTTCCACGCGCGCACGGTGCGCACGGTGGCCTTCGCCGTCAGCGTCGGACGCGGGGCCGCGGCCGTGGCAGCGCCGGGCGCCTGCGAGGTGTGCGGGCTCACGGCGCCCGCACCGGGCACGGCGGGGCCCGTCAGCACGGCGAGGGCCGCGATTCCCGCCACCGACGTGTACTTCACCGATGCGTACGTCAGCTTCGACCGATTCACACGCTCGCTCCGTTCGCTGGCTTCCGGGTGCGCTGGCCTCCGGGTCGAACCATGTGTAGACCGCGGAAGGATGAACGAATCAGATGATCGGGTGTGTTTCCCGGAATTTGACCCGACTGCCTCAGGGGCCCGGTGGATCCCAGCCGCACGGCGGTGTCCACTCGACTCCGCCGAGCGCGGGGCCGTGTTCGATCGCGGTGATCAGCTGATGGACCGAGGCGGCGCCCAGCGGTCCGGCCACGGATTCGACTCCGGCGAGCGCCTTGTGCGCCCGGCGCCAGGCCCGGCTGCGCCGGCCGCGCAGATGCTCGACGAGGGCGTACGCGTACTGCGTCATGGAGCGCGCCCATATGTCGTGCCGCGTCTGTGTGCCCGCCGACGCGCGGCGGACACTGCGCAGGGCGTCGGCCGGGCGGACGTGCGCCTGCGCCACGGCGAGCTCGGCCCAGCTGACCGCGGCGGGCGGGCCGTGGTCGGCGTGGACGGGGACGGTGTGGGCGGCTTCCCGCAGATGCTCGATGGCGCGTTCCGTCGCGCCGTCGCGCAGCGCGATGACGCCTTGGACGTGAGCGACCCGGCCGACGGTCGCGTCGTCCCCGCAGAGCACGGCGACCCGCCAGGCCTGGCTGAGAAGTTCCTCGGCCTCCGGCGCTCCCGTGCACGCCGCGAGCCAGCCGGCCAGCCACAGGGCCTGACCGCCAACCGGGGTGTCCGCGCGGCCGAGTGGCAGCAGCCGCCGCAGATGCTCCCGCCCCTCCGCGGCGTGTCCGCAGACCGCCCACCAGAACCACAGGTCCACGACCATGCCGAGGGCGGTCGCGCTCCGGTCGGCGCTGTCCGGGCCCCGCTCCAGTGCGGCCCGCAGGTTCGGCTCCTCGTCGCGCAGCAGCAGGGTCGCCCGCTCGTGCTGTCCGGTGCTCCACAACTGGTGGGCCTTCGAGGCGACGTCGCGGTACCAGCTGAGGTGGCGGGTGGCCGCCGCGACCCTCTCGCCCACGGATTCGAGGCGTTCGGCGCCGAAGCCGCGGGCCGCCGTCGGCAGCCGGTAGCGGGGCGGCAGCACGCCCCCGGGGTCACGTACGGGTTCCAGCACCGAAGCCAGGACGAGGCGTGCGAGACAGGACGCCACCCGCGCCTGGTCCAGTCCGCCCCCCGCGCACACGTGGACGGCGGCGTCCTCGTCGAACTCGCCCGCGAAGACGCTGAGCCGCGCCCAGACGGTGCGCTCCTCCTGCCCGCACAGCGCGTAGCTGGCGCCGACGGCGGCCCGTAAGGACCGGTGCCGCCGCAAGGGCGCCTCCGGCTTGCCGAGCCACCCCTGGCCGAGCCGCAGCATGTGTGCGAGCCGCGCCGGTGGATGCAGCGCGCTCTGCGCCGCGGCGAGTTCCACCGCGAGCGGTACGCCTTCGAGCCGAGCGCAGATGTCACTCACGGCGCGCAGTTCGGCTTCGTCGGGTGCGGCAGGGGAGGGCGCGGCGGCGCCCGGGGCCGTCCGCACGGTCGCCCGGCGCCCGGCGCCGCGGGCCCGCTCCATGAAGAGCTCCACCGCGGGCCCCGGTTCCTCCGCCGTGCCGGGTGCGCCTACGGGGAGCGGCCCAAGGCGCAGCACCAACTCCTGCCCCAGGCCGAGCGGTTGCCGACCCGTGGCGAGAACGCGCACGCCCGGCGCGCGCAGCAGCAGCGACTGCACCAGGCGTAGGCACTCATCGCGTACGGGATCGAAGTCATCGAGAACGACGAGCACCCTGCGCTCCCCGAGCCGCGCGATGAGCTCCGCTTCACTGAAGTCGCCCCGTGCCCCGGCGCTTTGCCGGCCCGCGGCTCCGGTCGGCTCGTGACCTTCCGTGGCTGCCGGCGTGCTGGGCTCGCCTCCGGCTGCGGGCGGCCCCCCGTCCGTCTCCCCGTCCATGGCCTCGACCACCGCCCGCGCCGCCGACCGGCCTTGCGCGGGAGCGCCGTCCCACCACCGTACGATGACGACGCCGTCCGTCAGTTGGCTGCCCACCGCCGCCGCGGCGTGTGCCGCGAGGACGCTCTTGCCGACGCCAGGGCCGCCCGTCACCGTCACCAGTCTGCTCTGGGCCAGCAGGCGGCGGAGTCCCGACAGCTCATCGGCCCGGCCCAGCAGGCCACCCCCGCGAACATGCACTCGCCCTGTCATCCCCTTCATCCCCGGGCCCTCCCATGCCGCGAGCCCTGCCGCCCGCCCCGCGCCACACTCGCCCTGCAGAATCGTCTCTGCAATGAATTCGACAAATCCTCTAACTCCGTGTCCGGTTCTGGGTTACGGGGCGAAGCCCCGGGCGGCCGGTCAGGTAGATCACTGTCTCCGGCGTCCTGCCTTACGTGACCAAGAACAAGCCGCAACAGCCGGCCGACGAAAGACCGGCCCCGGACAGACCGGGGCAGGAGCGGCTCTCCGCGGGGGAGACCTGGCGGGCGCTGTACCGATACTTCCGCCCGCACCGCTGGGTCGTCGCGTTCGGCGCCCTGTGCACCCTGATAGGCGCCGCGACCGGCCTCGCCCAGCCGCTCGCAGCGAAAGCCCTGGTGGACCGGCTCGGCAGCGACGACTCGATCACCGGGATCATCCTGCTGCTCACCGCGCTCGTGGTGCTCGGCACCGCCATCGACTCCGTCGGCGCGTACGTCCTCGAACGCACCGCCGAATCCGTGGTGCTCGCGGCCCGGCGCACCCTGATCGGACGGCTCCTGCGGCTGCGCCTGCCGGAGGTGGAGCGCACCCAGCCCGGTGATCTGATGTCCCGGATCACCTCGGACACGACGCTGCTGCGCGCGGTCACCACGCAATCCGTGGTGTCCGCCGTCGCGGGCGGTCTCTCCTTCATCGCGACGATCGTGATGATGGGCCTCATGGACGTCGTCCTGCTCGGCGTCACCCTCGGCGTGATCGTGCTGATCGGCGGCGCGGTGGCCCTGGTGATGCCGAAGATCGCTCAGGCGACCGAGCGGGCCCAGGAGGCGGTCGGCACGATCTCGACCGCGCTGGAGCGGGCGTTCGGCGCGTTCCGCACGCTCAAGGCGTCGGGCGCCGAGGAGCGCGAGACCGCCGCCGTGCGGGCCGCGGCGCAGGAGGCCTGGCGGCATGGGGTGCGCTCCGCCAAGTGGCAGGCGGTGGCGTGGAGTTCGGTCGGCTTCGCGGTGCAGGTCTCCTTCCTCGCCGTCCTGGGCATCGGTGGCGCGCGCGTCGCGTCCGGCGCCATCTCGGTCTCGACGCTCGTGGCCTTCCTGCTCTTCCTCTTCTACCTGATCGACCCGGTCTCGCGGCTCGTCGAGGGCGTCTCGCAGTATCAGGTCGGCTCCGCGGCCATCGCGCGGATCGTACGGGCCGAACGCCTGGAGACGGAGGACCTCACCGAGCCCGCGGCGGGCGCGAGGCGGCGCGGTCCCGCCGCGGTCACCTTCGAGGACGTGACCTTCCGCTACCGGGACGCCCTTCCGTACGTCCATCACGGCGTGAGCTTCGACATCCCGGGCCCCGGCATGACCGCCTTCGTCGGCCCTTCGGGCGCGGGCAAGACCACGGTCTTCGGCCTGCTGGAGCGGTTCTACGACGCCACGGGCGGCCGCGTCCTCGTCGATGGCCGTGACGTGCGGCAGTGGCCGCTCGCCGAACTGCGTTCCGTCATCGGCTATGTGGAGCAGGACGCGCCCGTCCTCGCGGGGACCCTGCGCGAGAACCTCCTGTTCGGTGCGCCCGGCGCGACCGACGAGGCGATCGCGGACGTGCTCGTACGCGCCCGGCTCGACACCCTCGTCGACCGGCTTCCGGACGGTCTGGAGACGCTGGTCGGCCACCGCGGCTCCCAGTTGTCCGGCGGCGAACGCCAACGCGTGGCGATCGCGAGGGCACTCCTGCGCACACCGCGCCTGCTGCTCCTCGACGAGGCGACCTCGCAGCTCGACGCCGTGAACGAACTGGCCCTGCGCGACGTCGTCGCGGAGGTCTCCCAGGAGGTCACGGTCCTCGTCGTGGCGCACCGCCTTTCGACGGTGACGCTGGCGGACCGGATCGTGGTGATGGACGCGGGGCGGGTCCATGCCTCCGGCACCCACGAGGAGTTGGTGGCGTCCGACCCTCTGTACGGAGAGCTGGCGGCGACGCAGTTCCTCGCCACGTCGGCATGACCGCGCGACCGCATGACCGCACGGCCGCCGAAAATTGCTGGCCCGGGACCTGACGCCCAGGATTGGATGGTGCGCATGACCAGCGGACGCAGGCGAGCGGGACTGTTCGTCGACGAAGAGCGGGACGGCCGACTGGCCGCGCGCACCACCGGCGACGAGCGGCTCATGCTCGTCGATTTCCTCGCGGCCCAGCGCACGACGCTCGAGTTGAAGTGCGCCGGTCTGGAGGCCGAGTTGGCCCGGCGGTCCGTGGAACCCTCCACGCTCTCGCTGCTCGGCCTCGTCCGACACCTCGCCGACGTGGAGCGCCGCTGGTTCCGGCGCGTGCTCTGCGGTCAGGACGCGCCGCTCCTCTTCGGCACCGACGCCGACCCCGACCAGGACTTCGACGGCGCCGACCCCGAACCGGCCGTCATCGCTGCCGCGTGGGACGCCTGGCGCTCGGAGGTGGCGTTCGCCGACCGCCTCGTCGCCGAAGCGCCCGACCTCGACATCGAGGGCGATGACGGATGGCGCGGAACGGTGTCGCTGCGCTGGGTGCTCATCCACATGATCGAGGAGTACGCCCGGCACAACGGCCACGCCGACCTGCTCCGCGAGCGGATAGACGGCGCGATCGGCGTGTAGAGGTGACTGCTTCTCTCCGCCGGCACACCGCAGGCAGACGACTGACGACGACCCTTCTCAGTAGCCACGGAGATCATTCATGACGGCCCTGGACAACCTCGTACGCCCGGACCGCTACCCGCGCTCCTCCGGCTACGACCCGGCCTGGGTGCTCGGCCTCGACATGGGCCCCCACCCGCTGTGGCTCCTGGAGAACCTCGCGGAGGATCTCGATCTGCGCCCCGGGATGCGCGTGCTCGACCTGGGCTCCGGCAAGGGCGCGACCTCGGTGTTCCTGGCCCGCGAGTACGGCGTCGAGGTCGTCGCCGCCG
Source organism: Streptomyces sp. NPDC050147 (assembly GCF_040660195.1). Lineage (NCBI taxonomy): Bacteria > Bacillati > Actinomycetota > Actinomycetes > Kitasatosporales > Streptomycetaceae > Streptomyces > Streptomyces sp. NPDC050147. Next base: position 217,505 of record NZ_JBFALJ010000003.1, read on the forward strand.
ACTGGTGGATCGCCGCGGACGAGGCGGCGGCCGTCTTCGCCGAGGCCGGGGTGGGGGACCGGGTGGAGGCCGTGCGGGCGGAGGCGCACGCCCTGCCGTTCGACGAGGAGAGCTTCGACGCCGTCGTGAGCATCGACGCCTTCGAGTACTTCGGCACGGCGGACAACTACCTGCCGTACCTGTTGCGATTCCTGCGCCCGGGAGGGCAGTTGGGCATGGCGACTCCCGCGATGACCCAGGAGATCCGTGAACTCGGCGCGATCCCGCCGCACATCAAGAACCTCGTCGGCTGGGAGGCGCTCGCCTGGCACACGGCCGAGTGGTGGCGCTTCCAGTGGGCGATCACCGACCTGGTGACGGTCACCTCCGCACGCCTCCAGGAGGACGGCTGGCAGGACTGGCTGCGGTGGACGCGGGCCTGCGCCGAGCACCTCCCGGACGGCCGGGCGGCGAACCAGCCGGTGCTCGACATGCTCACCGCCGACGAGGGGAGGTTCCTCACCTTCGCCCTGGTGAGCGCGTGCAAGAACGGAGCGCCGTCCCGGGCCGCGGCGGGGTGAGGCACCACCGGGCGGCAACGGCTCTGCCGGACGGCGGGATCAGGCGGCTGAAGACGGTGACGTCACAAGACGGGTGACGAGGTCGTGCCATCCGGCCTCCACGCGGTCGAGCGGCATGCCGCGCTCGACGGTGAGGTGGTGCACGAGGACCCCGTCGATGGACCCGAGCAGGGTGTGCGCGAGGAGTTCGGCGTCGCCCGCGACACCGGCCTGGCGCAGCAGCATCGTGACGTGCGTGAGCCGCAGCCGGTTCGCCGGGACGGCGTAGGTGCGCAGCGGGTCGGTCCGTGAGGACAGGATCAGTTCGTGATGGTCGCGCTCGTGGCGGATCAGGGCGGGCCCGAACGCGTGCAGGCGCTCCAGGGGCGGGGCGTCGGGGCCCAGCGGGGCGGGGCCGGAGAGGAAGGCGGCCTGGAGCTGCTGCTCGCGGTGGTCGAGCAGGGCGACCAGGAGCCCGCTGCGGTCACCGAAGCGCCGGAAGACGGTCCCTTTGCCGACCCCCGCCGCCGTGGCCACCGCGTCCATGGTCAGCTGCGCGGCACCGCATCCCGCCATCAGCTGTGAGGCGGCGTCGAGCAGCCGCGTGCGGTTGCGCGCCGCGTCGGCCCTCAGCGACGGCGGCTCGCCCACCGGGGTGAGCGCGAGCTCGGTCGCCCCGACCGGTCTGTCGGGCGAAGGGAGGGGTGGGGTATCGGAGCCGGTCATGGATCCAGCGTAGCGCCCCGAGCCACTAAGTGGACCGCGGTCCGGATTGGTGGTACAACTTTAAACGGACCCCGGTCCGCTTGCTCCGTATCCCGTATAGAGACCCCGCCCACCCTTTTCAGGAGTTACGCCATGTCTGTACGCATCGTCGCCCTCGTCGGCAGCCTCCGCGCCGGCTCGCACAACCGCCAGCTCGCCGAAGCCGCGGCCAAGCACGCACCCGCGGGTGTGGACGTCGAGCTGTTCGAAGGCCTTGCGGACGTGCCCTTCTACAACGAGGACGTGGACGTCGAGGGCGGCGTCCCGGCCGCCGCGGCCCGCCTGCGCGAGGTGGCGGGGAGCGCCGACGCCTTCCTCCTCTTCTCGCCGGAGTACAACGGCACCATGCCCGCCGTGCTCAAGAACGCGATCGACTGGCTGTCCCGCCCGTACGGTGCCGGCGCGATCTCCGGCAAGCCGGTCGCCGTCGTCGGCACCGCCTTCGGCCAGTACGGCGGCGTGTGGGCGCAGGACGACGCCCGCAAGGCCGCGGGCATCGCGGGCGGCGTGGTCGTGGAGGACGTCAAGCTGTCCATCCCCGCCTCCCTGACCCGCTTCGCCGAGACCCACCCGGCCGACGACACCGAGGTGGCCACGGCCCTCACCGAGGTCGTCACCCGCCTCACCCAGCAGGCCACGCCCGCCGCGGCCTGACACCGCCGCCGCGCCCTGCCGGGGACGCTCCGGCCGGGCACGTCCCGGCCGGGCTAGGCGCAGTCGACGCGGTGGGCGACCGGACGGCCAGGACAGGTGAGGCACTCGAAGAGGTAGACCCCACCCATGTCGCCGAACATCATCCCCGCGCTTTCGTAGCGCACCTCGCGGTCCTCGACGGGAGTCCAGGCCCGCGCTGAACCGGCATCGCTCTCGGTGCTCTCGAACGTCAGCAGGTGCTCCATCGGCCGGCCGCACTCCGTGCAGGCCGGCCACTGCGGGTCCTGGCCCCACGCGGGGTAGCCGCCCAGCTTGGTACCCGGAGCGGTGGAGAGGTGGTACTCGTAATCCCAGCCGGTCTCCGCCAGGACCTGCTGGATCCGTGGCTCCAGGGCGTCCCACAGGTCGTCCGCGAGGTCCCAGCCGGGGTACTCCGTCACCCTTTCCGGATGTACGACGCAAGGGCGCGGCACGTAGTTCTCGTGCCGTTCGGTAGGCGCGGGCGGAGCGTCGAGCACCTGCCGCACCTCGCCCGCCGCCCGCCAGTGGACCCGGGGGACGACCCACGGACCGTCGCTGTGCCGGCGCGGGCACCACAGCACCTGGAGCACGTCACACCCCTCCGGGAAGGCGACGACGTCCGGGACATCGGCCCGGTAGATCTGCGCGACGGCCACCATCGGCGCCCCGCCGTGCTCGTCGCACACCGGCCACGGCTCCCGCTCGGGCCAGAGCAGCGGACCGCCGACGGAACTCTGGCGGTACGTCGGCCCGCCCGCGCGCGGGTGGAGCCGTACCGCCTCCTTCTTGTGGCGCACGACCTCGGGAAAGAGCCGCTCCACGTCCAAAGGGCGCGGCGGCGTGCGGCGGGTCATCCGCCCGAGGGTACGCGCACCCCGGAGAAAAGCACTTCCGTGCCGGAACGGCCGACCGCTAGCCTGCCGACAACGCCTACCCCTCGGAGAGTTGAGATGCCCGGTCGCTGAAGCGCGCGCTGACCTCCTGGTCGTCATCGACCTGTCATCGCGTGCTGCCCATGAGCTGCGGCACGGTGCATCCCTCTCTGCCTCAAGGGGCCCCTCGTGCCGTTCGCTTCCCGTGCCGTTTCCGCGCGTCGCCGGTCCAGCCTGTGGCGTGACGCCGACTTCCGCGCCCTCTGGTCGGGGCAGACCGCCTCGCAGCTCGGAGCGCAGGCCGGTCAAGTGACGCTGCCGCTCGTCGCCGTGGTGGCGCTCGACGTCGGTGCCGGTCAGCTCGGCGCCCTCCGCGCGGTGGAGCAGGCGCCGATCCTGCTCTTCTCGCTCTTCGCCGGGGCGTGGGTGGACCGTCGACGAGCCCGCGACGTGATGGTCCTCGCGGACCTGGGGCGTGCCCTCGCGCTCGCCGCGATCCCCCTCGCGTACCTGCTCGGAGTGCTCGGGGTCCCGGCCCTCCTCGTCATCGCCTTCCTCGTCGGTGCCCTCAGCGTGTTCTTCGACGTGGCCTACCAGGCCTCGCTGGTACGGCTGTTGCAGCGTGACCAGTTGCTGGTGGGCAACAGCGCGCTCGAAGGCAGCAGATCCGCGGCACAGATCGGTGGGCCCGCGCTCGGTGGCGCGATGGTGTCGCTGTTCTCCGCGCCGATCGCCACCATGGCCGCCGCGTTCTTCTTCGTGCTGTCCTTCGTGTCGATCCGTCGCATCCGCCGACGAGAAGTACTGCCGCAGGACGACCGCCCTCCGCGTGTCCGGCGACAGATCAGGGAAGGTCTCCGCTTCGTCGTCAAGAACACGTCGTTGCGGGCCGTGGGAGTTGCCTCGGCCCTCTTCCAGTTCTCGTTCGCGGCAGTGATGACCGTCTATCTGCTCTTCCTGCCGCGCGAACTGCACCTGTCGGGCATGGCGGTCGGCCTGGCGCTCGCCGCCATGGGGCCGGGCGCGGTGGTGGGCTCGCTGCTGGCGGCGCGGCTGCCGGAGAGGTTGGGCTACGGCAGGGTGGTGGTGGCCTCGGCGGTCCTCGCCGACGGTGTGATGCTCTGCGTTCCCGCCCTGCACGGATCCACGGCCGCCACCATCGGCTCACTCATGGCGATCAACTTCGTCTTCGGCGTCTTCGGTCAGTTGGTCAACGTCACGCTCATGGCCGTACGACAGGCCGTCACGCCCGTGCCGATGCAGGGACGGGTCGTCGCGACCATCAACTTCGTCGGGATGGGCCTGACGCCCTTCGGATCGCTGCTCGGCGGTTTCCTGGCCGGTGCGTGGGGGCCGCGCACGAGTCTGCTCCTGACCGCCGTAGGCCTGGCGCTGTCTCCCCTGTTCATGGCCCTGTCCCCGCTGGCGCGCCTGGGGCGCCGGCTCCCGGAAGAGGACGACGACTTGGCGCACGAGGACGACGTTCCGCGCGAGCGGCCGACGTCCTAGATTGGCTCTCATGTACTCGACACAGGTGTCCGGGCATGTGAACGCCCCGCGCGGGGCCGTCTATCAGGCGCTTGTGGACGAGGAGGCGATCGCGCGCTGGCGCGTCCCGGACGGCATGAGCAGTCACGTGCACGCCTTCGAAGCGTGGGAAGGCGGACGCTTCCGCGTCTCGCTCACCTACGACGGGCAGTCGGGCACCGGCAAATCGGCCGCGCACACCGACACGTACCACGGCCATTTCGCGAAGCTCGTGCCGGACGAGCAGGTGGTCGAGGTGCTCGCGTTCGAGACCGAGGACCCCGGCCTGAGCGGCACCATGACCATGACGACCACGCTCACCGACGCGGACGGCGGCGGAACCGATGTCCTCGTTCTGCACGAAGGAATCCCCGACAGCGTGCCCGCAGCCGACAACGAGACGGGGACGCGCATGGCGCTGGCGAATCTCGCCCGGCTCGTCGAGGAGGCGCGGTAGGCGGATCAGGTCGCACGTGGCGCGGTCGCGCCGGGCAGGGCCGCTGCCAGCGTGACGGCGGCGAGCAGGACGAGTGCGGGCGCGAGCGCGGCGGCAGTGCCGTGGTGGATCTGCAGCAGCCCGCCCGCGAGGGCGCCGGCGAACATCGCGGTGACGGACACGGCCCTGCGTACGGACGCCGGGCCGAGCCGGTCGGAGGCCAGCCCGGTCAGGGTGCGCGTGAGGACGGTGGTGGTGAGGTCGGGCACGGCGAGCTTGCCGACCACGGCGTTCTGCAGCCCCATGCCGAGCGCGAGCAGCACGATCAGCGCGTGCCTGGCGTCGGCGGCGAGGTCGAGCGACAGGGCCGCCGCCACGAGCACGGCGTGCGCGCCGACGAGGAGCGCGAACAGCCGCAGTGGCCGCACGACCCGTGGCGCGATCCGCCCGCCCGTCCACGCGCCCGCCACGAACGCCCCGACCGCGAGGAGCGAAGCCGTCGCGGAGAGCTGCACGTCACCGGCGAGCGCGAAGCCGAGGAAGACCACATTGCCGGTCATGTTGGCGACGAAGACACGGTCGAGACCCAGAAAGCTGACGGCGTCGACCAGACCCGTGACGAAGGTGAGCACGACGAGCAGCGGGGGCAGCACGCCGTGGTGGTCTTCGGTGTCGGGGAAGAGGAAGGCGGCGGACCGGTCGAGCGATGAGTTCATACCGTCTCTTCGGCAGGCACGGCCCACCGCCCGATCCGCCCCCGACCTGCCCGTCCTGCCGCTCACCGCCTCCAAACCCGGCGCACGTCACCGCGCGGGTCTTCGTGCACCGTCCAGCGACGGTCGATGACCGTCGTGATCCGGTGGCGGGTGTCGTACGGAGCCCAACCGGGGTCGCCGTGGCGGGCGAAGCGGATCCAGGCGGCGTGCATGCGGGGAGCCAGGTCGGGAGGCGGGCTGCCGGGGCCGAACAGGGAGCCGAAGCCGCCTGGTCGGGCCGGGTCGAGACCGAAGACGAAGGGGAGCTCCGTCGTGTGGGTGGCCCCGAGCAGTCCGTCGAGGGCGGGGGAGCGCCAGTCGAACCGGTAGCTGTAGGTGGTGCCGGAGGACCGATCGGCGTGAGCGTCGGCCAGGGCCCAGCTTCCGTTGCCGAACAGCGCGTCGCCCATGACGGCGGAGCGCAGCTGCCCGGGGGAGGCCCCGGGGTGCGCGGCGCGATAGGTGTCGACGAGCAAGTCCGGGTCGGGGTGGGAGCGTTCGGCCGCGGCGCGGACGTCGGCTGTCGTCGAGGCGGCGTAGGCGCCCGAGGGGACGAGATAGAGGCTGCCCTCGTCGGCGTTGGTGCCGATGAGGAGATCGACGTCGGCGCTGTCGGCTCCGGCGGCGATGGCGTCGGCGGGTTGCCGGTCCGCGACCACGCTGAACGGACTGAGCCCGATCAGCGGGTCGTACGCGGTCGTGGTCCGCAGGTCGATCCCGCCGAGCCGGGCCACCGCCCCGACCAGGCGTGCGTCGGAGACTTCCTCGAAGGCATCGACGTCCGGCGCGATGCCCAGGGCCGCCGTTGCCGCCTTCGTCACGCGGGCCGCCTGCTCGGTCGAGAAGGCGCCCAGGCCGCTGCCGCTCTGGATGATGGCGCGCCGCAGGAGACCCCTGCTCTCGGGGGCGGCGATGACGGCACCGGTGAGGGTGGCCCCGGCGGACTGGCCGAACAGGGTGACCTGGCCGGGGTCGCCCCCGAACTCGGCGATGTTCTCCCGTACCCAGCGCAGGGCGGCGAGGATGTCGAGGAGGCCGCGGTTGCGCGGCGCTCCGGGCAGGTCGAGGAAGCCGCTGATCCCCAGCCGGTAGTTGACGGTCACCAGGACGACACCGCTGCGTGCGAAGGCGGTGCCGTCATACAGGCTCGCCCTGGTCGACCCGGCCACGAAACCTCCGCCGTGCACGAAGACCATGACGGGCAGGGCCTGGTGCTGCTCCGGCTTCTGGTCCTGACTCGGGGTCCGCCCTCGGCGGGCGGGGCGGTCCGGGGCCCATATGTCGAGGGTGAGGTAGTCGTCGCCGGGCAGCCAACCGGGGCCGAAGTAGGGCGACATGTCGATGGCGCCCAGCTTCCGCTCGGCCTGCGGCGCGGTCGGCCCCGCCGTCGTCGCGTCCCGCACGCCCTTCCACGGGGCGTGCGGCTGCGGCGCGGCGAAGCGCCCGGTTTCGACCGGGGGCGCGGCGTACGGGACGCCGCGGAAGACGGTGAAGCCCTCGTGCCGTGCGCCCGCGACCTCTCCCTGACCGGTGCGTACGGTGCGGGCGTCAGCAGGGGACCCTGTGCGGCTCTGTGTGGTCATGCCTTCGCCACCAGACCCTCGCGACCTGCGTCTCCCTCGGCACGCACGTACGGCGCGTCTCCCTCCGCACGCCCGTACGGCGTGAAGGGCGCCCACCCCTTGATGGCGAACGCGCTGCCCGAGCGTTCGACCTCGGCGGCGCCGTGGCCGCCCAGGTGCGCGGGAACGACCAGCGCGTTGTGATCCGCGGCCCAGCCCAGGATCCGACGGCGCGTGGTGCGGGCGCCGACGGGATCCTCGCAGAAGCAGCTGTTGTGATCCGGATGGACGAGCTGGACGGGGCTGTGCAGCAGATCGCCGACGAAGACCGCGCGGTCCGTCCCGCTGACAAGGGTGAGAACGCTCGACCCCGGGGTGTGGCCGGGGGCCGTGTCGAGGCGCAGGTCGGCGTCGATCCGGTGGCTTCCTTCCCACAGGCGCACCTGGCCCGCGCGGTGCACGGGGGCGACGCTGTCCTCGAAGACGTTCTGGTTGCCGCGGCCGAGCAGCGGCTTGTGGCCGTTCTCGGGGTTCCAGAAGTCGTAGTCGTCCTTGGGCATCAGATAGGTGGCGTTCGGGAAGGTCGGCACCCAGTCCCTGCCGTCCAGGCGGGTGTTCCAGCCGACGTGGTCGACGTGCAGATGCGTGTTGATGACGATGTCGACGTCCTCGGGTGCGACACCGGCGCGCCCCAGGTCGGCGAGGAAGTCGGTGCGCAGGTGGCTCCAGACCGGGGCGTACGGGCGCTCCTTGTGGTTGCCGACGCCCGTGTCGACGAGAATGGTCTTCCCTTCGCTGCGCAACAGCCAGCTCTGCACCGCGGAGTTGACGATGTTGGTCCGCGGGTCGAGGAAGTGCGGCGGGTGCCAGGCGACATCGTCGCGCCAGGCGTCCTTCGGGACGGTGGGGAAGAATTGGCCGGGCGTCATGTCGACGGGGCCGTAGTACTCCTTGACGCGGGTGACGGTGACATTGCCGAGTTTGATCTGGTCCGTCTGGCCGATCTCGTTCGTCTGGCCCGCGGTCTGGCCCGCGGTCTGGCCCGTGTGGCGGCCCGTCTGACCCGTCTGACCCGTCTGATTCTTCTGTTCCATCGAGATGCTCCATGGCCGGGGATGGTGTGGGGCTTCGGAGCACCACCGTCGTCCTGTCCGCGCAGGTCAGCCAGACCCGCCGCTGCCTACCCCGGACAGGGTCAGGCTGCCGCACACGGGCCGGTGCAGACTGGGGACATGAGCGAACGAGGCCGACTCGGCGACTTCCTGTACGCGCGACGTTCCCAGCTGCGTCCCGCGGACGTCGGCCTGAGGGACTACGGCGACCGGCGACGCGTGGCGGGCCTGCGCAGGGAAGAGCTCGCGCTGCTCGCCGGGGTCAGCGCCTCGTACTACACGAGGCTGGAGCAGGGACAGTCGGTGGGAGCGTCCCCGGAGATCCTGGATGCCGTCGCGCGGGCGCTCTGCCTCGACGAGACGGAACGCCGGCATCTGCACGACCTCGCCGACGCCGGCAGGAGGCGGACCCCGGCCCGCCGGCCGCGAGCCGAGCAGGCGGGGGCCACCACGCTCCATCTGCTGAGCACCCTGGAGAGTGTTCCGGCAGTGGTCATCGGCCGTCGCACCGACGTGCTCGCCTGGAACCGACTCGGCCACGCGCTGTTCGCGGCACACCTGAGTCCCGACAGCCCCGAGCGGGCGTCGGAGCGCCCCAACCTCGCCAGAATGCTCTTCCTCGACCCCCACACCCGCGCGTTGTACGCCGACTGGACGGCGAAGGCCAAGGCCGTCGTCGAGAATTTGCGGATGGTCGCCGGGCGCCATCCCGACGACACGCTGCTGACCTCGCTCATCGGTGAACTGACCGTCAAAAGCCCGGAGTTCGCCACCATGTGGAGCGGCCACCGGGTGCACCCCTGCGACTTCGCCCGCTACGAGATGCGCCACCCGCTCGTCGGCACCCTCACCGTCACCCAGCAGAGCCTCAACCTCCCGCAGGCGGAGGGCCAGCACCTGGTGCTCGCCGTCACCGAGCCCGGCTCACCGTCGAGGGAGGCCGTGACCCTCCTCGGGCAAGCCATGACCGCCGACAACCCCCCGCGTACCGACAACCCCCCGCGTACCGACAACCCCCCGCGTATCGACAGCCCCCCGCTTACCGACGACCTCCCCCGTACCAACGGTGAACGGGTCGACGGAGCCAGGAGGGCGGACGTGCAACACCCCTAGGACGGCTGGCGCCCCTCCAAAGCCGTCTGCCAGCCCGGCAGTTCGGCCTCGCGCACCGGCGCGGCGCGCCGCCCGCCCCGCGCGAAGAAGTCGGCCAGCGGCAGCGTCGCGGCACCGACCGTCACCGCGTCCGGGCCGAGCCGGCCCAGGTCGATGGCGACGCGCCCCGCCGGGTAGGAGAGGGCGTAGGTCGGGATGTACCGCTTCACCGCGCTCAGGAAACGCTGCCCGAGCTGGAGCCCGGCCCAACCGCCGACGAGGATCCGCTCCGGCTGGAAGAGGTTGATCAGATCGGCGAGGCCCGCGCCCAGGTACTCGGCGGTCTCTTCGAGCACCGCCACGGCCGTCGGGTCGGCCGCACCGCCGCCCTGCGGGTACGCGGCGCCGAGCATGGCGGTGAGTGCGCTCTCCTCGTCCGTGCCCTGGGGCGGGCGACCGCCCGCCTCCTGCCACCGTTCGAGCAGTGCCTCCGCCCCCGCGTACGCTTCCAGGCACCCCAGGGCCCCGCACCGGCACCGTCTGCCCCGTACCCGCACGGTGAGGTGCCCCCACTCGAGGGCCCGGCCCTGCTCCACGTCCTCGGTGACGACGCACGCGCCGACGCCCGAGCCGAACAGGACGACCACCGCGTTGCGCGTCCCGCGCCCCGCGCCGAACCACATCTCCGCCTGGCCGAGCGTCTTGGCACCGTTGTCGATGAAGTACGGCGCGGAGGCCGGGAGCCGGGTCGGACCCCGGCCGGTCTCCCGCAGCAGGGATTCCAGCGGGACCGCGTTCCAGCCGATCGTCTGCCCGTGTACGACGGCACCGACTTCTCCGTCGCGCGCGACGATTCCGGGTACGCCGATCCCGACGCCCAAAAGCCCCTCCTCCGTGACGCCCCCGGCGCCGAGCACTTCTTCGATCCCGTCGCGGATGTGCCGCACGATGCCGCCGACGTCGTGGCCTTTCAGGGTCAACGGCCGCTCGGTACGGGCGAGTTCGGACAGGGACAGATCGAAGAGCTCGACGCGTACGCGGGTCTCGCCGACGTCCACGCCGATCAGCTGCCCGCGGCCGGGCGCGACCCGCAGCAGCGTACGCGGGCGCCCGCCGTCGGAATCCACGCTGCCCGCTTCCTCCACCCACCCCTCTGTCACCAGCTCGGCCACGACATTGCTGATGGAACCTGAACTCAGCCCGGTGGCGGGGCCGAGCGTGAAGCGGCTCATCGGTCCCTCGAAGTACAACCGCTGCAGTACGGCGGCGCGGTTCTCCCGCCGCAGGTCGTGCACCGTGCGCCCGTTGCGCTGCCCAGCCATGTGGTTCCTTCCGGCCTGCTCTGCCTCGAAGTTGGTTCTGTGCGACCCCTTGACGGTATCTTCCCTGCCGGTTTAACTCACGTCCTAAATTAAGTCATGAGGTCATTCAAGAGTTGAACGCGGCGCCAGTCTCCGTCCGGCGCTGAGCCATCCGCCCCATGACTCCCTCCGGAAGGGACACCTGGAGCCATGCGCAGTTTCCGAGCCGCCGCCTCCGTCGGCGCCGTCACCCTCTCGCTCGCCCTCACCGCGACCGCCTGCGGGGGCGGTTCGACGACGGGCGGCGAGGGGTCCAACGACTCGCCGAAGACGCTGACCTACTGGGCGTCGAACCAAGGCCCCAACATCGAGGCGGACAAGAAGATCCTCAGGCCCGAACTCGACAAGTTCGAGAAGAAGACGGGCATCAAGGTGAAGCTCGAGGTCATCCCCTGGTCGGAACTGCTCAACAAGATCCTCACCGCGACGACGTCGGGCCAGGGGCCCGACGTCCTGAACATCGGCAACACCTGGAGCGCGTCGCTGCAGGCCAGCGGAGCCCTGCTGCCCTGGGACGCGAAGAACTTCGACAAGGTCGGCGGCAAGGACCGCTTCGTGGAGTCCGCGCTCGGATCGACCGGAGCACCGGACAAGGACCCGGCGGCCGTACCGCTGTACTCCATGGCGTACGCCCTCTACTACAACAAAAAGATGTTCAAGGAGGCAGGCATAGAGAAGCCGCCCGCCACCTGGGACGAGCTGGTCGAGGACGGCAAGAAGATCTCCAAGGGCGGCAAGTGGGCCCTGGGCGCGGAGGGGGCGAACCTCTCCAACAACATCCATCAGGTGTTCGCCCTCGGCAAGCAGCACGGCGCCGACTTCTTCACCCCGGACGGCAAACCCGACTTCACCTCCGACGGCGCGGTCGCCGCCGTGAAGCAGTACGTCGACATGATGGCGAAGGACAAGATCATCGCCCCGGGCAACGCCGAGTACGCGCAGAACCAGTCCCTGAGCGACTTCGCCAAGGACAAGACGGCGATGGTGCTGTGGCAGGCGGCGGCCACCACCTTCAAGTCGCAGGGCATGAACGAGGACGAGTGGGGCGTGGCGCCCGTGCCCGTCGATTCCGGCGTGCCGGGGCAGGGCAGGGCCACCAACTCGATGGTCGCCGGAATCAACATGGCCGTCTTCAAAAACACGAAGAACATCGACGGCTCGCTGAAGTTCGTGAAGTTCATGACGAGCGACGCCGAGCAGAAGATCCTCTGCAAGTCCTACGGCTCCGTGCCGCCGGTCAAGGCGGCCCAGGAGGACGCCGCCTTCGACCGTCCCGAGCTGAAGGTCCTGCGCGACACCCTCGCCAAGAGCGCCGCGCCCCTGCCCCAGGTGGCCGACGAGTCGCAGTTCGAGACCGCGGTCGGCACCGCCGTCAAGAATCTCTTCGCGAACGCCGCCGCCGGCCGTGAGGTGACCACCGCCTCGGTGAAGGCCGAACTGGTCAAGGCGCAGCAGCAGATGTCCCAGCAGTGAGCGACACGACTGTGCCCGCTGGGACCACGACCATCGTGCAGAGCGCCGGGGAACCGCCCGTGAACGTGAAGGTCCCGGAGACGAAGCGCGGGCCGCGCCGCCGTCCCGGGCGGCTCCGCCGTATCGGCCTGCCGTACCTCCTGTTGCTCCCGGCCTTCCTGTTCGAACTGCTCGTCCATCTGCTGCCGATCGTCATCGGCATCGTGATGAGCTTCAAGGAGCTCACCCAGTTCTTCATCCGCGACTGGGGCGCGGCACCCTGGTCGGGCCTGGACAACTACAAGATGGCGGTGGACTTCGACGCGCCGGTGGGCGAGGCGTTGCTGCACTCGTTCTTCGTCACGTGCGCGTTCACGTTGCTCTCGGTCGGCCTGTGCTGGCTGATCGGGACGACCGCCGCGATCTATCTGCAGGAGACGTTCAAGGGGCGGGGCTTCCTCAGGGCGCTCTTCCTCGTCCCGTACGCACTGCCCGTGTACGCCGCGGTGATCACCTGGGGCTTCATGTTCCAGCGTGACAACGGCCTTATCAACCACGTGCTGCACGACCAGTTGGGCCTCGCCGACAGCGCGCCGTTCTGGCTCATCGGCGACAACAGCTTCGTCGCGCTGCTCACCGTTTCGGTGTGGAAGGGCTGGCCGTTCGCCTTCCTCATCATGATGGCCGGGCTGCAGAACATCCCCAAGGAGATGTACGAGGCCGCAGCGCTCGACGGCGCCGGGATGTGGCAGCAGATCCGCCGCATCACGCTGCCGTCACTGCGCTCCGTCAACCAGGTCCTCGTCCTCGTCCTGTTCCTCTGGACGTTCAACGACTTCAACACGCCGTACGTCCTGTTCGGCAGGTCGGCGCCAGAGGCCGCGGACCTGGTCTCGATCCACATCTACCAGTCCTCGTTCGTCACCTGGAACTTCGGCACCGGTTCCGCCATGTCCGTCCTGCTGCTCCTGTTCCTGCTCGTGGTGACGGGCGTCTATCTGTGGGTCACGTCACGCGAGAGGAAGTCCGCTCATGTCTAGCGCCCGCATGGCCGTGCGGCCCCGTACGGCCCGCCGGCCCCGGTCGCCGATGGCGGCGCCCCGCTCGTTCCTCTGGTCACGGCGTATCTTCCTGACACTGCTCACGGGCTTCGTGCTCCTTCCGGTGTTCGTCATGGTGTCCAGCTCGCTCAAGCCTCTCGAAGACGTGTCGGGCGAGTTCCGCTGGATGCCGAGCGGGCTCACGGTCCGCCCGTACATCGACATCTGGAAGACCGTTCCGCTGGCCGAGTACTTCATGAACTCGCTGATCGTGGCGGGCGCGGCCACCGTCTGCTCGGTGGTGATCGCCGTCTTCGCCGCCTACGCCGTCAGCCGCTACCAGTTCCGCGGCAAGCGCGTCTTCACGGTGACGGTCCTGTCCACCCAGATGTTCCCCGGCATCCTGTTCCTGCTGCCGCTGTTCCTGATGTACGTCAACATCGGCAACGCCACGGGGATCGCCCTGTTCGGCTCGCGGGCCGGGCTCATCCTCACCTATCTGACCTTCTCGCTGCCCTTCTCCATCTGGATGCTGATCGGGTACTTCGACTCGGTGCCGCGCGACTTGGACGAGGCGGCGCTCGTCGACGGCTGCGGGCCGATCGGCGCGCTCTTCCGGGTCGTCGTGCCTGCCGCGATCCCCGGCATCGTCGCGGTAGCGGTCTACGCGTTCATGACCGCGTGGGGAGAAGTGCTCTTCGCCTCCGTCATGACGAACGAGGCCACCCGCACCCTCGCCATCGGCCTGCAGGGCTACTCCACCCAGAACGACGTCTACTGGAACCAGATCATGGCCGCCTCGCTGGTCGTGAGCGTGCCGGTGGTCGCGGGCTTCCTCCTGCTCCAGCGCTATCTGGTGGCCGGCCTGACCGCCGGAGCCGTCAAGTGACCCCTCCTGCCCCTCATCTGCCCCATCCCCTCACGTCTGAGAGGACGTCTGTGTCCGAGCTCATCGACCTCGCCGCACTCCCGCACGATTTCGCGTGGGGCACGGCCACATCGGCGTACCAGATCGAGGGGGCCGTCACCCGGGACGGCCGGTCCCCCTCGATCTGGGACACCTTCTCGCACACCCCCGGGAAGATCGACAACGACGACCACGGGGACGTGGCCTGCGACCACTACCACCGCTGGCGCGAGGACATCGCGCTGATGAAGCGGCTGGGCACCAACGCCTACCGGCTGTCCCTCGCCTGGCCGCGTGTGGTGCCAGGCGGCGACGGACCGGTCAACGCCAAGGGCCTCGACTTCTACGACCAGTTGATAGACGGTCTGCTCGACGCCGGCATCACGCCGTCGGTGACCCTCTACCACTGGGACCTGCCGCAGGTCCTCCAGGACCGCGGCGGCTGGCCCGAGCGGGAGACGGCGGAGCACTTCGCGGCGTACGCGTCCGTCGCCGCCGAACGCTTCGGTGACCGTGTCACCCAGTGGGCGACGATCAACGAACCCCTCTGCTCGGCCTGGATCGGGCACCTCGAAGGGCGGATGGCACCGGGCCTGACCGACCTGACCGCCGCCGTGCGCGCCTCGTACCACCTGCTGCTCGGGCACGGTCTCGCCACCCAGGCCATTCGCGCCGCGGCGCCCGGCGCGCAGATCGGCATCGTCAACAACCTCTCCACGGTCGAGCCCGCGAGCGACCGCCCCGAGGACGTGGCCGCCGCCCGCCGCGTGGACGGCCACACCAACCGCTGGTGGCTCGACCCGGTCCACGGCCGCGGTTTCCCGGCCGACATGCAAGAGGTCTACGGGGTGGAACTGCCGGAGAAGGCGGGTGACTTGGCGACGATCGCGCAGCCGCTCGACTGGCTGGGCCTGAACTACTACTTCCCTGCCGCCGTCTTCGACGACCCCGCGGGCCCCGTGCCCTACGCCCAGCAGGTGCGCCGCGAGGGAGTGCCCCGCACCGGCATGGACTGGGAGATCGACGCGAGCGGCATCGAGACGCTCCTGCTGCGGCTGACGAACGAGTACGGGGCACGCAAGCTGTACGTCACCGAGAACGGCTCGTCCTACCCCGACGTCGTACGCCCCGACGGAACGATCGACGACCCGGAGCGCACCGACTACCTGGTCCGCCATCTCGCCGCCTGCGCGAGCGCCGCCCGCAAGGGAGCGCCCCTGGCCGGGTACTACGCGTGGTCGCTGCTGGACAACTTCGAGTGGGCCTACGGCTACGACAAACGGTTCGGCCTGGTGCACGTCGACTACGAGACGCAGCGCCGCACCGTCAAGGGAAGCGGTCTGCGCTACGCGGACATCATCCGTGGCCACCAGGGGCGCGCGAGCCGCGCCGCCTGACGCGCTCGCACGGCTGACGGCGGCTCCCGGCTCTCCGCCGATCCGGGGGCCGCCGCGCTTTTGTGGCTCCGCCTTCCCGCGTCAGGTCGTGTTCGTCCTGCGGCCCTCCTTCGCCGCCGCGGCGGTGCACACGAGGCCAAGGAGGAAGGTGAGGCCGCCGATGATGATGTTGGTGAGAATGACGCCCATGTCGGGGCTCGTGCCGACGACCCACGGCGACACGATCATCCACACGCCCATGGCGCACATGGCCCAGCTCAGGCCGTACATCCTGGCCGGGGCGACGGTGAACCCGAGACCCAGCAGGCCGATCGCGATGCCCATGATGAGGTTGTGGGTCGCGAGGACCGGCTGGCTTGCGGTGAAGTGGACCACCCAGGGCGAGATGGCACAGAAGAGACCCGTGAGGAACACGGGCCCGTCCACGAGTGCCACATCGCGTCCACCGAGTACGCGGGCGTATCGATCCCGCATTTCCGATACGTCAGGGTGAGCGGCTATGTCTCCCCTGTGTGAGACGTCGGCCATGAGACTCGTCTCCTCTGCTTCATGCAGACCTGATGACCTCGCGCGGCGAGATGTCGCGCATGTCCATTGTGCTCTTATTTTTTCTTTATGTGTAGTCGGGGTGATCCGCGGTCGACGGGCGCCGCCCGTACGGGGGACCAGAACGCGCCGTCCCACCCCCCGCCCGCTGGAATGAACGAGTGACCGCGCCCCCGGACGACTGCCTCGCGCGCAACGAGTGGATCTGCGGCGAGTATCTGAGCACCCGCCGCCAGATCATCGTCGACGCGGTCCTCCAGCACCTGGAGCTGACCGCCCTCTCCGTCCTCATCGCGCTCGTCATCGCCCTGCCCCTCGCCGTAGTCGCCCGCCGCTGGGCCCTGGCGGCCGGCCCCGTCCTCGCGCTGACCACGGTCCTCTACACGATCCCGTCGCTCGCGATGTTCTCGCTGCTGCTGCCCGTGTACGGCCTGACCGCGTCCCTCGTGGTCGCGGGACTCGTCCTGTACTCGCTGACACTGCTCGTCCGCAACATCCTGGCCGGTCTGCGCGCCGTCCCCGAGGAGACCCGGCAGGCCGCCCGCGGCATGGGCTACGGGCCGATCCGCCTGCTGCTGACCGTGGAACTGCCGCTCGCGCTGCCCGCCGCCATGGCCGGCCTGCGCATCGCCACCGTCTCCGCGGTCTCCCTCCTCACGGTCGGCGCGATCGTCGGCTTCGGCGGCCTCGGCAACCTCATCTACACGGGCATGAACACCTACTTCAAGGCGCAGGTCCTGACCGCGTCCGTGCTCTGTGTCGTCATCGCCGTACTGGCCGATCTGCTGCTCCTCGGCGTCCAGCGGATCCTCACCCCGTGGACGAGGGCGGTCCGCTCATGAACACCATCAGCGATGCCTGGCAGTGGCTCACCGACTCGGCGCACTGGGCGGGCGACGACGGCATCTGGCACCGGCTCACCCAGCACCTCGTCCTCACCGTGGCGTGCCTGATCCTGAGCTGCCTGATCGCGCTGCCGGTGGCGCTCGTCCTCGGCCACCTCGGCAAGGGAGGCGCCCTCGCGGTCAACATCTCCAACGTCGGCCGCGCGGTGCCGACCTTCGCGGTCCTCGTCCTGCTGCTCCTCACCCCCATCGGACAGTGGGGCGAAGGCCCCACCGTGGTCGCGCTCGTCCTGTTCGCCGTGCCGCCGCTGCTCACCAATGCGTACGTCGGGATGCGCGGTGTCGACCGCAGCGTCGTCCAGGCCGCGCGCGGCATGGGAATGACGGGGCGGCAAATGCTGTGGCGAGTCGAACTGCCGCTCGCGATGCCGCTGGTCCTCAGCGGGGTGCGGATCGCGGCCGTGCAGCTCGTGGCCACCGCCACGATCGCGGCGCTCGCGGGGGGCGGGGGGCTGGGCCGGATCATCACGGCCGGCTTCAACCTCGCGAGCACCCCTCAGGTCGTGGCGGGCGCGGTGCTGGTCGCCGTCTTCGCCCTGATCGTCGAGGGGATCTTCGAGATCGGCGAACGGCTCGCCCCCGGACGAGCGCGGGGGAGAGGACGGACCGGATGAGGCGGCATACGGGGCTGCCCCTGCTGACCTCGGCGCTCCTCGTCCTGTCCGGCTGCGCTTCGGGGCCGTCCCTGGAGACACGGGGGCAGGTGACCGCGCCACCCGGCGACAGCCATCACCTGGTCGTCGGTTCCGCGGGATTCACCGAGAGCGATCTGCTCGCCCAGATGTACTCCCTGCTCCTGAAGAAGGCCGGGTACGGTGCGCAGATCCTCTCCGTGGCCAACCGCGAGCTGTACGAACCCGCTCTGGAATCCGGCCAGATCGACGTCGTTCCCGAGTACGCGGCGACGTTCGCCGACTGGCTGAACGCCAAGAAGAACGGCGCGGACGCGCGGCCGGTCGGCTCGCCCGACCTGGACGCCACGATGAAGGCCCTGCGCGGCCTTGCCGCCCCGCGCGGCCTCACCGTCCTCGACCCGGGAGAAGCCGTCGACCAGAACGCCTTCGCCGTCACCGCGTCCTACGCGAAGCAGCACCGCCTGAAAACGCTGAGCGACCTCGGCAAGTCCGGCCTGAAGGTACGCCTCGCCGCGGGGGACGAATGCGTGCAACGCCCGTACTGCGAACCCGGCCTGAAGAAGATCTACGGCATCGACATCACCTCCGTCGACCCCAAGGGCGTGGGCACGACCCAGGCCAAGAAGGCCGTGCAGAGCGGTCAGGACCAGATGGTCCTGACCACGTCCACCGACGCCACGCTCGACGACTTCGGCCTCGTCCTGCTGAAGGACGACAAGAAGCTGCAGAACGCCGACTACATCGTCCCGGTCGTCAACCGCTCCCGCGCGGGCAGCGAGGGCGTCTCGCAGGCACTCGGCCGCCTCAACTCCGTGCTGACGACGGCGGACCTGGCCTCCATGAACGAACAAGTGGACAGCTGGCGCAGGCTGCCGCAGGACGTGGCACGGACATACCTGGAGGAGAAGGGGCTGCTGTAGCTCAGAAGGGGCTGCGGTGGCCCGCGACGTGCTGTGGCCCCGCGACGCCTGCGCGGCAGCCGAGAGGCCCGCACCCGGCAAAGACCTACGCGTCGGCCACGGAGTCGAACGCCACCTGATCCCGCGTCACGCCCTGCGCGTCCGCGTCCACCGAGCGGCGCAGGGCCTCGTGCAGCTTCGCCGGGGTCAGCACGCCGAGGAAACGGGCGCCGTCCAGGACCGCGACCCAGCCCGCGTCGTGCTGGAGCATCACACCGAACGCCTGCTTGAGCGGGGCGCCCACCGGGACCCACGCCTGCATGCGATGGGCCAGATCGCCGACTCTGCCCCTCTCTCCGGCCGACGCCACCTCGTCGATGCCGACCCAGCCGTGCAGGTCTCCGCCCGCGTCCAGGACGACGCCCCAGCGGGCGCCCTCCTCGCGCAGCCGGGCCGCGGCGTGCGCGGCGGGCTCGTCGAGCCGGACCACCGTCGGCTGCTCCAGGTCGTCCGGCTCGATCTCGGTGACCGAGAGCCGCTTCAAACCCCGGTCGGCGCCCACGAACCCGGCGACGTACGGCGTCGCCGGGGTGCCGAGCACCGCCCCGGGGGTGTCGTACTGCTCGATGCGCCCCTGCCCGTACACCGCGATCCGGTCACCGAGCCTGACGGCCTCCTCGATGTCGTGCGTCACCAGGAGAACCGTCTTGCGGACCGTCGCCTGCATTCTCAGGAACTCGTCCTGCAACTGCTCGCGCACCACCGGGTCCACCGCCCCGAACGGCTCGTCCATGAGGAGTACCGGTGGATCGGCGGCCAGGGCACGTGCCACGCCCACGCGCTGGCGCTGTCCGCCCGACAACTGCTCGGGATAGCGGGAGCCGTACGTCTTCGGGTCGAGGCCCACCAGGTCCAGCAGCTCGGCAGCCCGCGCCCGTGCCTTCGCCTTCTTCCAGCCGACCAGCGCGGGAACGGTCGCCGTGTTGTCGAGGACCGTCCGGTGCGGGAAGAGTCCCACCTGCTGGATGACATAGCCGATACGGCGGCGCAGGCGCACCGGGTCGACGTCCGCGATGTTCTCGCCGTTCACGAAGATGCGGCCCGCTGTCGGCTCGATGAGGCGGTTCACCATCATCATCGTGGTCGTCTTGCCGCAGCCGGAAGGGCCGACGAGCGTGACCAGTTCTCCCTGGGTGACCTCGAAGGACAGATCGTCCACAGCCATCGTGCCGTCCGGATAGCGCTTGCTCACCTGCTCGAACCGGATCATGCACTCACGCTAACCGCGGCCCTCGGACTCCGCTCACCAGCACCACCTCCAGGGTCCGCGGGCCATGCACGCCCTCCACCCGGTCCAGTTCGATGTCACTGGTGGCTGACGGCCCCGAGATCCACGTCAGCGGGCGGGTCGGGTCGAGCCGTTCGAGTGCCTGCGGGACGGAGGAGACCACCTGGTCCGGGACCCGTACGACACAGATGTGGTGATCAGGGACGAGGGTGATGCGCCGGCGGCCCTGGTCCGGACCGCCGTCCAGGACGATCGTGCCGGTCTCGGCGACGGCGACCGCGCAGCCGGTGACGACGCTGCCGACCGCGTCCAGCTCCCGCGCGGTGTGGGTCGCGCGGTCCTGGACGAGAGCGGCCGGACCGCCTTCCGGCAGCCAGTGGGCGGGCAGGGCGGACGGCACGAGCACCGTGCGCGATCCCCGCTCGGTCAGCAGCCGCGCGAGCAGGGCCGGAAGCTGGTCCTCCCGCGTGCGGTGCACCAGCGCGCGATAGTCCGCCAGGTTCTCCGCGAGCAGCTCGACGGTCTGCTCGGTGGTCCGGTCGCCGTGCTCGCGCGCGTAGTCGCGGGGGACCGCCGTGCTGTTGGTGTCCTTCCCTTCGTCCTCGCGCACGTCGCCCAGCGCCCGCCGGACGCGGCCCAGGACCCGGTCCCTGCTGTTCACTTGGTGTCGCCCTTCTGCGGCTTCTGCGGCTTCGGCGGATTCTGCGGACTCAGCGGTATCGGCGGCTCCTGCGTCTGGCCGCCGTTCGTACGCCGCCACCAGTCACGGAACGGCTCCGCGGGCACCTGCGGCAGATCCCGCGTCCCGCTCCACGCCCGCCCCGGGCCGGGAAGCGTGCGCGGATGGAGGCGCCGGGTCCCCGACGCCAGCCGCTGCCCCGCCCGCAGCACACCCGGACGACCGAACGCCCACCCCGCCGCGCGCATCGCCGCCCGCTCCGCGGCGTGTCCCTTCGCGGGCCGCAGCGTCACCTTCGAACCGTGCCGTGTCACTTCGCCGCCCTGCACCACCCGCTCCCGCAAGTGGACGAGGACCTCGGGGATGTCGATGGCGACCGGGCACACCTCGTAACAGGCACCGCAGAGGGACGAGGCATAGGGGAGCGAGGCGTCGATGTCGCTCTGGGTGCCGCGGAGTTGCGGGCTGAGGATCGCTCCGATGGGGCCGGGGTAGACCGAGCCGTACGCGTGGCCTCCGGCGCGTTCGTACACCGGGCAGACGTTGAGGCAGGCCGAGCAGCGGATGCAGCGCAGCGCCTGGCGGCCCACCTCGTCGGCGAGCGTGTCGCTGCGGCCGTTGTCGAGGAGCACCAGGTGGAAGGTGCTCGGTCCGTCGTCCTCGGAGGTGCCGGTCCACATCGACGTGTACGGGTTCATCCGCTCGGCCGTCGAGGAGCGCGGGAGGGTTTGCAGGAAGACCTCCAGGTCCCGCCAGGTCGGCACGATCTTCTCGATGCCGACCACCGAGATCAGCGTCTCGGGGAGCGTCAGGCACATGCGGCCGTTGCCCTCGGACTCGACGACGACCAGGGTGCCCGTCTCGGCCACCATGAAGTTCGCTCCCGAGACGCCGACCTTGGCGCGCAGGAACTTCTCCCGCAGATGCAGGCGGGCGGCGTCGGCGAGGTCGGCGGGGGCGTCGGTGAGGCCGTCCGGGGCGGGGCGGCCCCACTCGCTCATCTCGCGCGCGAAGATCTCGCGGATCTCACCGCGGTTGCGGTGGATGGCGGGCACCAGAATGTGCGAGGGGCGGTCCTTGCCCAGCTGCACGATGAGTTCGGCCAGGTCGGTCTCGTACGCGTGGAGGCCCTGAGCCTCCAGTGCTTCGTTGAGGCCGATCTCCTGCGTGGCCATCGACTTGACCTTGACCACCTCCGACTCGCCGGTCTCCTGGACGAGGCGGGTCACGATGCGGTTGGCCTCGTCGGCGTCCGCCGCCCAGTGAACGATGCCGCCCGCCGCCGTGACCGACTCCTCCAACTGCAGGAGGTAGTGGTCGAGACGGGAGAGCGTGTGATCCTTGATCCGTTTGCCCGCCTCGCGCAGCTGTGCCCAGTCGTCCAGTTCGGCGACGGCGCGGGCCCGCTTGTCGCGGATGGTGTGTGTGGCGTGCCGCAGATTGGCGCGCAGGGTCTTGTTGCCCACGGCCTCACGGGCGGCGGTGGGAAAGGCCGGCATGCCCACGAACGTGCCGCTCGGGCCACTCATACCGCTCGTACCGCTCGTGCCGCTCATGCCGTTCATGACAGGGGCTCCTCTTCCGTGCTCGCCAGGATCTCCGCGATGTGGACCGGACGCAGGCCGCTCTTGAGACGGCTCATGGTGCCCCCGATGTGCATCAGGCAGGAGTTGTCCGCCGCGCACAGCGCGTCGGCGCCCGTCGACTCGGCGTTGCGCACCTTGTCCGTGCCCATCGCCGACGAGACATCGGAGTTCTTCATCGCGAAGGTGCCGCCGAAGCCGCAGCACTCGTCGGCGCCCGGGAGCGCGCGCAGTTCGAGACCCTTGACCGCCTGGAGCAGTCGCGTCGGACGATCGCCGAGTCCGAGACTGCGCAGACCGTGGCAGGTCGGATGGTACGTCACGGTGTGCGGGTAGTACGCCCCGACGTCCGTCACGCCAAGGACGTCCACCAGGAACTCGGTGAGTTCGTACGTCTTGGGCACGACGGGTGCCAGCGTCGCCGCCAGGCCCTCACCGCGGCCCTCCGCACGGGCTCGTTCTCCCATGCGTGGGTACAGCTCGCGAACCATCGCGCCGCACGAACCCGACGGTGTCACGATCGCGTCGTACTCCTCCGAGCCGAAAACATCGGAGAAATGACGGGCGAGCGGCTCTGCCTGGTGGCGGTAGCCCGTGTTGTAGTGCGCCTGCCCGCAGCAGGTCTGCGCCATCGGAAAGTCGACCTCAACCCCCAGCCTGGTCAGCAGTTTCACCACCGCTCGCCCTGTGTCCGGATAGAGCGTGTCGTTGACACAGGTCAGGAACAGAGCGACACGCATCGCGGGTTCCTCCTCGTCGATCATCGGATGGATGCAGCGTAGGCGCTAGGCGCGCATTGCGGGAGACATGACGGGAGTCATGCTGCGGGTACGCGTCGCGCGGCCTCCTCCCACGCCGCCCGGCTCGCCGGGTCGCCGGCCGGTGCGTAGCGCGTCAGCCGCTGGGTGCGGGCCAGCAGGGCGCGCATCTCGTGGCGGTCGCCGCCCACCAGTCCGTGCGCCCTGGCCTGGACGAGTACGTTGCCCAGCGCCGCCGCCTCCGCCGGGCCCGCGACGACGGGCAGCCCGCAGGCGTCCGCGGTCAGTTGGCACAGGAGCGGGTTGCGGGCGCCTCCGCCGACTATGTGCACTACGTCCACGGATTTGTGCGCGAGACGTTGGGCGTCCTCGATGGCCCTGCGGTGGGCCAGGGCCAGGGAGTCGAGGATGCAGCGGGTCGTCTCGGCCGGGTTGCGCGGGGCGGGCTGGCCGGTGGCCTCGCAGGCTCTGGCGATGCGGTGCGGCATGTCGCCGGGAGGTAGGAAGGCGGGATCCGCCGCGTCGACGAGCGAGCGGAGGGCGGGAGCGGCGGCGGCTTCGAGCAGCAGCGCTTCCAGGGAGGGGGCGCTCGCACCTGTGTTCCACGTGCGCAGGCACTCCTGGAGCAACCACAGGCCCATGATGTTGCGGAGGTAGCGGATCGTGCCGTCTATGCCCAGTTCATTGGTGAAGTTGGCTTCGCGGCTCTCCTCCGTGCGGACGGGGGTGGTCAGTTCAAGGCCTGCGAGCGACCAGGTTCCGGTGCAGATGTAGGCGAAGTTGTCGGTCGTGGCGGGTACGGCGACGACGGCTGACGCGGTGTCGTGCGAGGCGACGGTGGTCACGGGGATGGGGGAGGTCAGGCCGGTGTCGTCGAGGACCTGGGGAAGCAGGTGACCCGCCGGGGTGCCGGGGTGCCTGACGGGGGCGAAGAGGCTGAGGTCGATGCCGAGTCGGGCCGCCACCTCGGGCGACCACTCGCCTGTGCCGGGGTCCATGAGCTGCGTGGTGGAGGCGTTGGTCAGCTCTGTGCCGATTTCGCCCGTCAGCCAGTACGTCAGCAGATCGGGGATGAGCAGGAGCCGCTCTGCTGCCGCCAGTTGGGCCGAGCCCCGCGCGGCCATCAGTTGGTACAGGGTGTTGAAGGGGGCGTACTGCACTCCTGTGGTGGCGTAGAGCTCGGCGGCCGGGACCGTTTCCCACGCCTTGGCCGCGACGCCGTCGGTACGGGGGTCCCGGTAGTGCACCGGGTTGCCGAGGAGGGTGCCGTCCGCATCGAGGAGGCCGTAGTCGACTGCCCAGCCGTCGATGCCGATGGAGGTGAGAGGGGCGGCGGAACCCGCGGCGCGCAGGCCGTCCAAGACCCCGGCGTAGAGGGACAGGACGTCCCAGTGGAGGGTGCCGGCTGTGCGGACGGGGCGGTTGGGGAAGCGGTGCGCTTCCTGGAGGGTGAGGGTGTCGGGGCCTGTCTCGGCCACCATGACGCGTCCGCTGGAGGCGCCGAGGTCGATCGCGGCGAAGTGGTGGTGTGAACGGTAGTGGGCGCGGGGCCGGGTGCGGGAGCGGGGGTTGGGCATGGTGACTCGCAGGGGTGAGGTTCGAGTGCTGGTCTTCGGTGGACGCTGGTACCCCGGGGGCGGGGTCACGCCGTCATGTCCGCCCGCGCCGGTTCGGTCTGAGCGCCCGGGGCTTCCGCCCCGGAGCCTGCGTACCGTGCTCCGGGCGGCCATACCGGTACTTCCCCGCCGGTCGGGCCCGTGGCTTCGGGCCGGTGGGCCTGCCGGTCTTGCTGGGCACGTCCCTCCGGCCGGGTTTGTGGCGCCGGCCGGAGGGGGCTCGGGCTACCTGAGGAACGCCGCCGCGACGCCCGCGTCCACCGGTATGTGCAGGCCGGTCGTGTGGGTCAGGTCGCCCGCCGTCAGGGCGAAGACCGCGTTGGCCACATGCTCGGGGAGCACCTCGCGCTTGAGGAGGGTCCGCTGGGCGTAGAACTCACCCAGGTTCTCCTCCGCTATGCCGTAGGTCGCCGCGCGCTGCGCGCCCCAGCCGCCCGCGAAGATCCCCGAGCCGCGGACCACACCGTCCGGATTGATGCCGTTCACGCGGATGCCGTACTCGCCCAACTCTGCTGCGAGGAGACGGACTTGGTGGGCCTGGTCCGCCTTGGTGGCGGAGTACGCGATGTTGTTCGGGCCCGCGAACACCGCGTTCTTGGACGTGATGTAGATGATGTCGCCACCCAGCGCCTGGTCGCGCATGACGCGGGCCGCCTCACGGGAGACGAGGAAGGAGCCGCGGGCCATGATGTCGTGCTGGAGGTCCCAGTCGCGGGCCGTGGTGTCCAGCAGGGGCTTGGAGATGGAGATGCCCGCGTTGTTCACCACCAGATCGACCCCGCCGAAGGCGAGGGCCGCCGATTCGAAGGCGGCCTTGATCTGCTCCTCGGACGTGACGTCCATGGGGACGGCCACTGCCTTGTCCGGGCCGCCCAGTTCGTCCGCCACGGCGGCCGCGTTCTCCGCGTTCAGGTCCGCCACCGCGACGCAGGCGCCCTCCGCCACCAAACGGTGCGCGATCGCCTTGCCGATGCCGCTGCCCGCGCCGGTCACCAGGGCGACGCGGCTCGCCAGGGGCTTGGGCTTGGGGAGGCGCTGGAGCTTGGCCTCCTCCAGCGGCCAGTATTCGATGCGGAACTTCTCCGACTCGTCGATGGGAGCGTAGGTGGAGACGGCTTCGGCGCCCCGCATGACGTTGATGGCGTTCACATAGAACTCACCTGCCACACGGGCGGTCTGCTTGTCCTTGCCGAAGGAGAACATGCCCACGCCCGGGATGAGGACGATGGCCGGGTCGGCGCCGCGCATCGCGGGAGAGGACGGGTCGGCGTGGCGGGTGTAGTAGGCCGCGTACTCCTCACGGTAGGCGGCGTGCAGCTCCTTGAGGCGGGCGACGGCCTCCTGGAGTGGGGCGGTCGGCGGCAGGTCCAGGACCAGAGGCCTGATCTTCGTGCGGAGGAAGTGGTCGGGACAGGAGGTGCCCAGGGCCGCCAGGCGCGGGTGCTCCGTGGCGGCCAGGAAGTCCAGGACGGTGTCCGAGTCGGTGAAGTGGCCGATCTGGGGGCGGTCCTGCGAGGCCAGCGAGCGGATGTGCGGAGCCAGTTCGGCCGCACGGTGGTGGCGTGCGGGGGTGGGAAGGGGGTCGTACCCCTCCAGGGCCGGGCCGAACGGAGCGGGCTTTCCGCGTTCCGAGAGGAACGCCTCCGCCGTGCGGATGATGTGCAGCGAGTTGCGCTCGCACTCGTCCGCCGTGGCGCCCCAGGCCGTGATGCCGTGACCGCCGAGGACGCAGCCGATGGCCTCGGGGTTGGCCGCCTGCACCTCGGCGATGTCCAGGCCCAGCTGGAAACCGGGGCGCCGCCAGGGCACCCAGGCCACTGTGGGGCCGAAGCACTCGGCCGTCAGCTTCTCCCCGTCCGCGGCGCAGGCCAGGGCGATGCCCGAGTCCGGGTGCAGATGGTCCACGTGCGGTGCGTCCACCAAGGCGTGCATCGCGGTGTCGATGGAGGGTGCCGCGCCGCCCTTGCCGTGCAGGCAGTAGTCGAAGGCGCCGACCATCTCGTCCTCGCGGTCCGGGCCCGCGTACACCTCCTTCAGCGCGTGCAGGCGGTCGAGGCGCAGGACCGCGAGGCCCTCCTCGGTGAGGGTGCCCAGGTCACCGCCCGAGCCCTTGACCCACATCAGGTCCGTGTCCGCGCCGGTGACCGGGTCGGGGGCCGTGCCCTTCGCCGACGCGTTGCCGCCCGCGTAATTGGTGTTGCGCGGGTCGGCGCCCAAGCGGTGGGCGCGGTCGAGAAGTTCCTTGATCCGTGCGTGCTGTGTCATGTCGCTCATGCCCCCCATCCGGCCTGCTCGCCGCCCACGCGGTCCTTGACGATCTGCTCCTGCCAGCCTGACTCCCGATAGGCCCTCATGGGATCCGGGTCGAGCCCCGAGTCCTCCCTGACTTCCGCCAGTAGGGGACGGACGTCCGTGTTGAACGCGTCCATCAAGGCCGCGTTGGCGGCGAGCACGTCGCCGGTCCGCTGCGCCTCGGCCAGCGCGTCCGCGTCGACGAGGAGGGCCTTCGCCGTGGCCTCCTGCACGTTCATCACCGAGCGGATGATCGCGGGGATCTTCGCCTCGATGTTGTGGCACTGGTCGAGCATGAACGCTATGTCCGAGTCCAGGCCGCCGCCCCGGACGACCTCGTACATGATCCGGAAGAGCTGGAAGGGGTCCGCGGCGCCCGCCATCAGGTCGTCGTCGGCGTAGAAGCGCGAGTTGAAGTCGAAGCCGCCCAGGCGGCCCTCGCGCAGGAGGGTCGCGACGATGAACTCGATGTTGGTGCCGGGGGCGTGGTGGCCGGTGTCGACGACGACCTGTGCCTTTGGCCCGAGCTTCAGGCAGTGGGCGTAGGCGGTGCCCCAGTCCGGGATGTCCGTCGCGTAGAAGGCGGGCTCGAAGAGCTTGTACTCGATGAGCATGCGCTGGTCGTCGCCGAGGCGGTCGTAGGTGGTCCGCAGGGCCTCCGAAAGCCGGTCCTGACGGCTGCGAAGGTCGTCCTGGCCGGGGTAGTTGGTGCCGTCCGAGAACCACAGCTTCAGGTCGCGCGAACCCGTCGCGTCCATGATGTCCACGCACTCCAGGAGGTGGTCGAGTGCCTTGCGCCGGATCGTCGGGTCCGGGTTGGTGACCGAGCCGAGCTTGTAGTCGTCGTCCTGGAAGACGTTGGTGTTGATCGCGCCGAGCGTAACGCCGCGCTCGGTGGCGTACTCCGCGAGCGCCGCGTAGTCGTCGACCTTGTCCCAGGGGATGTGCAGGGCGACCCTGGGCGCCACGCCCGTGTGGGCGTGCACCCGGGCGGCGTCATCCAGCTTCTCCCGGGTCGTGCGCGGGACACCTGGCTGCGCGAAGACCTTGAAGCGCGTACCGGAGTTGCCGTACGCCCAGGAAGGGGTCTCCAGGGCCTGGGTGGTGAGTGCCGTCTTCACGGCGTCCTTGCTGGTTCCGGCGGTCATCGCGCAGCCTTCCGAAAGAGCGGTCGTGGTGGGTCAGTTGGAGAATCGGTGCGTGCCGGAGGCAGCGGCGAAGACGGCGCAGCCGTCCTCCATCCGCAAGAACTCCGCCGCGTCATGCGTCACCTGCGTGCGCTTGCCGGCGGGAATCCACACCTCCGCCGTGGTGTTGGCGGGCAGGGTGAGGGTGAGACGGAACCCTTCGTCGTCCGTCTTCCAGTGGGTGCTGACCGGGCCGTAGAGCGCGTCGAAGCTGCTGTGGGCCTCGGTCACGCCGCCGCCTGGGCGCGGGCGGACGAGGATCTTGCGGAAGCCCGGGTCAGCCGGTGCGATGCCCGCGATGTTGGCGTACATCCACTCGCCCACCGAGCCGTAGGCGTAGTGGTTGAAGGAGTTCATGCCGGCGTCCTGGAAGCTGCCGTCCGGCTTGATGGAGTCCCAGCGCTCCCACATCGTCGTGGCGCCCTTGTCGATCTGGTAGCCCCAGCTGGGGAAGGATCTCTGGACGAGGAGGCGGTAGGCGACGTCCGTGTGGCCGGTGGCCGTCAGGACGGGGAGCAGGCGCGGGGTGCCGAGGAAGCCCGTCGACAGGTGCCAGTCCTTGGACCTGATGAGCTCCACCAGGCGGGCGGCCGCCGGTGCGCGGTCGCTGTCGGTGAGCAGGTCCATGGACAGGGCGAGGACGTACGCGGTCTGCGTGTCGCCCTTCACCCGCCCACCGCCGCTCACATACGCCGCGCGGAAGGCGTCACGGACGCTGCCGAAGAGCTTCTTGTACGGGGCGGGGTCCTTGCCCAGAACTTCGGCCACCCGGGCCACCAGGTCGGCGCTGTGTGCGAAGTAGGCGGTGCCGATGACGTCCTTGGGGGTCTCGTCCTGGATGTTGAGCCAGTCTCCGTAGCCCTCGGCGGGACGCAGGTATCCGGAGCTGTGCTTCTCCAGGTAGTCGAGCCACTTCAGCATCGACGGCCAGGACTGCTCCAGGACGCGCTTGTCCCCGTACGCCTGGTACAGGGCCCAGGGCACGGTCACTCCTGCGTCGCCCCAGCCGGCCACTCCCTTGCCGACCGTGCCGATGAAGGGGGCCACATCGGGGAACGCGCCGTCGTCGGGCTGCCCGTCGCGCAGGTCGTCGAGCCACTTGGTGAGGAAGCGGGCCGACTCCATCGTGTAGGCGGCGGTCGGCGCGAAGACGTTGATGTCGCCCGTCCAGCCGAGCCGCTCGTCACGCGCGGGGGTGTCGGTGGGGATGGAGAGGAAGTTGCCGCGCTGGCCCCAGGTGATGTTGCTGTGCAGCTGGTTGAGCAGGGGGACGTCGGTCTTGAAGTCCATCGTGAACGGCGCCGACGTGTGGATCACGCGGCCCACCACGGCGCCGAGCGGTGGCTTGCCGGGGTAGCCCGTCACCTCCACGTAGCGGAAGCCGTGGAAGGTGAACCGAGGCTCGAACGTCTCCTTGCCGCCGCCCTTGAGCGTGTACGTGTCGGTGGCGCGCGCGGACCGCAGGTTGGCGGTGTAGAGCGTGCCGTCGGGGTTGAGGACCTCCGCGTGGCGCAACCGGACCTTCGTACCGGCCTTCCCGGAGACGTTCAGCCGGACCGCGCCCACCATGTTCTGACCGAGGTCGAAGACGAAGACGCCGGGCTTAGGCTCGCTCACCTTCCGGGCGGAGATCTCGCTCTCCACGCGCGTGTGCCCGTCGATCTGGGCCACGACGGCGGCCTTGACCTTGTCGACGGTGTCAGCGGCGACCCACTTCGAGTCGTCGAAACCGGCGCGGGTCCAGCCCGCCGTCTCCAGGCGGGCGTCGTAGTCCTCGCCGGACAGGAGGTCCGCGGCGGTGACCGGGCCGGTGGCGGCGCGCCAGTCGGCGCCGGACAGGACACGGTCGGTGGAGTCGTCGGTGTACGTGACCTCCAACTGGGCAAGGAGGGCCGGTCGTTCGCCGTACTGATGAGGGCCGAACATGCCGACGTTGCCCGCGTACCAGCCGACCGCGACCGTCACGCCGAGCGCGTTGGCGCCCGACTTGAGCTGCTTCGTCACGTCGTACGTCTGGTACTGGACCCGCTTGTCGTAGTCGGTCCAGCCGGGCGCCAGGCGGTCGTCGCCGACCCGCTCGCCGTTCAGCCAGGCGTCGTAGAGGCCGAGGGCCGTGGAGTACAGCCGGGCCCGAGCGACCTTCTTGCCGGGCCGCAGGCGGAACTCGTGGCGCAGCTGGGCGGCGGGGCAGTGGTGGGGGGCGACCTTGCCCCACGGGCCCGCACCCCAGGCCGCGGTGACCTTCGCCGCCGGCCACGAGCCGTCGTCGTATCCCGCCGCCTGCCAGTCGCCCGTGGGTTCCTTGTCCGTGGTCTTCCACGTGGCGTCGGTGGTGAGGGTGCGCACGCCGTCGGCGGTCGTGAGCTCGAGCGCACCGAGCAGGCCGGCGGGCCCGGTGGTGGCGTTCGTGGCGGATACGGCGATGACCGCGGCGTCGGCGCCGAGCTGACCGGTCACGTCGACGACCGTGGGGCGGCGCCAGTTGTCGGCCGGGCCGTCCGCTTCGGTGTGCGCCACCCGCGTGCCGTTCACGTAGGCGGTGTAACCGTCGTCGGCCGTCATGACCAGCCGCGCGCGGGTCACTCCTTCGGGGACGTCGACGCGCCCGCGGAACCAGCGGGTGGCGGCCGGAGCGCTGGTCGCGGGGTCGCCCTCCGGGAACCAGATCCACGAGGCGTCGTCCAGGGCGGGCGCGCCGATGAGGGAGGCGGGCGCCCCGATCCACCGCGCCGTCCAGTCCTTCGCCGCGAGGAGCCCGGTCTCCCACCAGGAGGCCGCGCTCCATTCGGAGGCCGTGCCCGCGGTGTCCCAGACCCGGACCGACCAGTAGTAGCGCGTACGGGACTTGAGGTCCGGGCCCGCGTACGGGACCAGGACGGAGTCACTGGACGCGACCTTGCCGCTGTCCCAGACGTCGGGCTCGGCCAGGCGGCTCGCGGCGGTGGCCACGCGCACCTGGTAAGCGGTCTGGGCCTGGCCGTCCTTGGCGGACGTCAGGGGCCAGCTCAGTCTCGGACGCGGCACGTCGAGACCGAGCGGGTGTCTCACGTACTCCACGGTCGGTCTGGTCACGCGAAGGGCACGGCCTCCCGCGGCGGGGGCGCCATGGGCCGCCGGAACGGCCCCGGCGGTCATGGCCGTTCCCAGGGCGGCCGTGGCGCTGGTGCTGAGCAGTCGTCTTCTGCTGATCACAACTCGACTCCGTAACGACTCGACGATGAATCGTTTCACGAGAGGCGAAGCTAGGGAGCGTGCTGCTCGCTGTCAAGGGCCCCGAGGCGCTTGCCCCTTGTTGGGCCAAGTCGCGACAGGATTTACAAGTCGCGGCCATTGACGCCGTAGTTGGCGCGGGTTTAGCTTCCCTGAAAATTGTTTGAAACCTTTCACGCCGCATGCCCTTCGTGACCGATCGGTGCTACCTATGAGAGAGCCCCCCGTCCTTGCCGTGCAGGGCCTGAGCAAGTCCTTCGGGGCCGTGCGCGCCCTGCACGACGTCTCCTTGGAGCTGTACGCCGGTGAGGCGCACGCCCTCGCGGGCGAGAACGGCGCAGGGAAGTCCACCCTCATCAAGACCCTCGCCGGGGTCCACCGGCCGGACGCGGGAGAGCTGTCGCTCGACGGGTCCCCGGTCGTCTTCCACGGCCCGGGCGACGCCAGGGACGCGGGCGTCGCGGTCATCTACCAGGAGCCGACGCTCTTCCCCGACCTCTCCGTCGCGGAGAACATCTTCATGGGGCGCCAGCCACGCCGTTCCTTCGGCCGCGTCGACCACCAGGCCGTGCACGCCGCGGCCGACGCGCTCTTCAAGCGCCTGGCCGTCGACCTCGACCCCGAACAGCCCGCACGCGGCCTGTCCATCGCCGACCAGCAGATCGTCGAGATCGCCAAGGCGCTCTCCTTCGACGCCCGAGTCCTGATCATGGACGAGCCGACAGCGGCGCTCACCGGCAGCGAAGTGGCCCGCCTCTTCGGCGTCGTCCGTACCCTGCGCGAACAGGGCGCCGCGGTGCTTTTCATCTCGCACCGCCTGGAGGAGATCTTCGAGCTGTGCCAGCGCGTCACCACGCTGCGGGACGGCGGTCTGATCGCGAGCGAGCCGCTCGAAGGGCTGACCGAGGACGATCTCGTGCGCCGCATGGTGGGCCGTGACCTCGACGAGCTCTACCCGAAGCAGGACACAGAGGTGGGCGACGTCGCCCTCAGTGTTCGCCGGCTGACCCGGGAGGGCGTCTTCACCGACGTCTCGTTCGACGTGCGGCGCGGCGAGATCGTCGGTCTCGCGGGGCTCGTGGGGGCCGGACGCAGCGAGGTCGCGCGGGCCGTGTTCGGCATCGACCGGTGGGACGCCGGAACTGTCGAGGTGCAGGGGAAGAAGCTGATCAATGGAGCCCCCAGCATCGCCATGGCGGCCGGGCTCGCGCTCGTCCCCGAGGACCGGCGGGCCCAGGGCCTGGTGATGGACATGTCGATCGAGCGCAACATCGGGCTCACCGGACTGCGTACGACGGTGCGCGCCGGCCTCATGGACCGCGGCGCCGAGCGCAGCCGCTCGCTCGACTGGGCGGTGCGGCTCCAGGTGAAGTACGCGCGCATCGCCGACGCCGTCTCCACCCTGTCCGGCGGCAACCAGCAGAAGGTCGTCCTCGCCAAGTGGCTGGCCACCAAGCCTCAAGTGCTGATCGTGGACGAACCGACCCGCGGCATCGACGTCGGCACCAAGGCCGAAGTGCACCGTCTGCTGTCCGAACTCGCCGCCGACGGGGTCGCGGTCCTGATGATCTCCTCCGACCTGCCCGAGATCCTCGGCATGGCCGACCGCGTCCTCGTCATGCACGAAGGCCGGCTCACCGCCGAGATCCCACGCGCGCGGGCGACCGAGGAGTCCGTGATGGCGGCCGCCACAGGGAGGACGGCATGAGCGTGACCACCCAGAGCCCGGCACCCGCCGTGGACCCCGAGAAGGCCGGGGGCACGCGCCTGGTGGACCGCGTCTTCAAGATGCGCGAACTCGCCATCCTCCTTGTCTTCCTGGTGATGATCGGCATCACCCAGGCGGGCAACAGCGAGTTCCTGTCCGAGCAGGGCATCAAGGACCTGCTCCTCAACGCGACCATCCTCGTCCTCGTCGCCACCGGTCAGGCCCTCGTCGTCATCACCCGCAACGTCGATCTGTCGGTCGGCTCGACACTCGGCATCAGCGCCTTCGCCGCCGGCAATCACCTCCAGGGCGGCGGCGACCCGACGGTCGCGATCCTCCTCGCCGTCGCGCTCGGCGTCGGCTGCGGACTGCTCAACGGGGCGCTCGTCAGCCTGGGCCAGGTGCCCGCCCTCGTCGTGACGCTCGGCACCCTCTACGTCATCCGGGGCATCGACTCCATCTGGGTCGGCTCCCGGCAGATCACCGCGTCCGACCTGCCGGACGGATTCGTCGACTTCGGCTCCGGCGGGATCTCGGCGGTGCCGTACCTGGGTCTTATCGCGCTCGCCGTCCTCATCGTGGTCGCGTACTACCTGCGGCACTTCGGCGGCGGACGCGAGCTCTACGCCCTCGGCTCCAACCCCGAGGCCGCCCGGCTCGCCGGCATCCCGGTCCGCAAGCGCATCCTCGCCGCCTACACCGCGTGCGGGGCGCTCGCGGGGCTCGCCGGTGCGCTCTACCTGGCCCGCTTCGGCAACGTCGACTCCGCCACCGGCAACGGCTACGAACTCACCGTCGTCAGCGCCGTCGTGGTCGGCGGCGTCGTCTTCACCGGCGGCTCGGGGAGCGTCTACGGAGCCGCGCTCGGCGCCCTGCTCCTGACGTCCATCAACAGCGTGCTCCCCGCGCTGGGCGTCAGCTCCGTGTGGGTGCTCGCCATCAACGGCGTGCTGCTCGTCCTGGCCATCGCCGTCGACCGGATCGTCGCCCTGCGCGTCGCCAAGGCCCTGAAGAAGAGGAACGCCCGCCATGGCTGACTCCCACCGGCTCAACGTCACGCGCGCCGTCCGCTGGGACACCGTTGTCGGCGCCCTCCTTGTCGTACTCCTTTTGATGTCGTTCTCCTTTGTCGACGGTTTCGGGAACGCCCTCAACCTGTCGTTCCTCATCGGCAACACGCTGCCCATCGCGCTGATAGCCCTGCCGATGACCCTTCTCGTCGTCTCCGGAGAGATCGATCTGTCGGTGGCCTCGACAGCGGGGCTCTCCGGAGCCGTGATGGGCGCGCTCTGGAACGCCGGTATGGCCATCGAGACGATCATCCCGCTGGTGCTCCTCATCGGAGTCCTCTGCGGCCTCGTCAACGGCCTTCTGGTGACCCGCCTCGGACTTCCCTCGCTCGCCGTGACCATCGGCACCATGGCCGCCTACCGCGGCATCGCACAGATCGTCCTCGGTTCCGACGCCGTGACCGACTTCCCCTCGCAGTACCTGGACTTCGCGGCCGGACGCATCGGAGACACCTTCCTGCCGTACGCCTTCCTGCCCTTCCTCGCCCTCCTTGCGATCGCCGTCGTCGTCCTGCACGCCACGCCCTTCGGGCGCTCGCTCTTCGCGATCGGCGCCAACGAGGAGGCGGCGCGTTTCGCCGGTGTCCGCGTCAAGCGGCACAAGCTGTGGCTGTTCGTCGCCACGGGCCTCATGGCCTCCCTCACGGGTGTCTTCTGGGCCCTGCACTACGCGAGCGCCCGTTATGACAACGCCACCGGACTCGAACTGTCCGTCGTCGCCGCCGTCCTGCTCGGCGGCATCGACTTCGACGGCGGCAAGGGCACCCTCGGCGGGGCGATCGCCGGAGTCTTCCTGCTCGGCGCGCTGCAGAACGCGATGAGCCTGCTCAACGTCTCCGCCCAGTCGCAGATCGTCGTCACCGGCGTGCTGCTCGTGGTGTCCGTGCTCGGGCCGCGCGTGGCCCGGCAGATCGCCGTCGCCAGAGCGGGCCGCCGCGCCGCCGCTCCCGCCCGCTGACTCTCGTCGCCCGCCCGCTGACCCCTCGTACCGTCCGCACGTCCGAAAGGGACCAACGATGCTCTCTCCCCGCCGATCCCACCGTCGATCTGTCCGCCGCTCCGCCCTCACCCGCGCCTGCGTGACCCTCGCAGCCGTCACCTCGCTCGCCCTCACCGCCACCGCCTGCGGAGGTACCACCAAGGAGACCTCCAAGAACGACGACGCGGGCAAGGCCTCGAACGCCAAGGCCGACCCGAACGCGCCCACCAAGAAGGGCCTCACGGTCGCCTTCCTGCCCAAGCAGGTCAACAACCCGTACTTCACCGTCGCCGACAAGGGCGGCGAGAAGGCGCTCAAGGACCTCGGGTCGTCGTACAAGGAGACCGGTCCCAACAGCGCCACCGACACCAGCGGGCAGGTCTCTTACGTCAACACGCTCACCCAGCAGCAGGTCGACGCCATGGCCGTCTCCGCGCAGGACCCCGGCGCCCTGTGCACCGCCCTCAAGCAGGCCATGAAGAACGACATCAAGGTCGTCACGTACGACTCGGACACCAACCCGGGATGCCGTGACGTGTTCGTGTCGCAGTCCAGTGCCGAGGCGCTCGGCCGCACCCAGGTGGAGCTGCTCGGCAAGCAGCTCGGCTACAAGGGCGACATCGCGATCCTCTCCGCCGCCCAGACCGCGACGAACCAGAACACCTGGATCCGCTACATGAAGGACGAGCTGAAGAAGCCCAAGTACAAGAACATGAAGCTGGTCAAGACCGCCTATGGCAACGACGACGCCCAGCAGTCCTTCCAGCAGACCCAGGGACTCCTCCAAGAGCACCCGAAACTGGCCGGGATCATCTCTCCGACGACCGTCGGCATCAAGGCTGCCGCCCAGTACCTTTCGGGATCGAAGTACAAGGGCAAGGTGAAGCTCACCGGCCTCGGCACGCCCAACGACATGCGTCAGTACGTGAAGAACGGCACCGTCGAGGGGTTCGAGCTGTGGGACCCGGCCAAGCTCGGCGCGCTCGCCGCGCACACGGCGGTGGCCCTGAAGTCCGGCCAGATCACCGGCAAGAAGGGCGAGAAGTTCGAGGCCGGAGACCTCGGCAGCTTCACCATCGGTGACAAGGGAGTCGTCGATCTCGGCGAACCGACCGTTTTCGACAAGAAGAACATCGACCAGTACAAATTCTGAGGGGATCGCACGCGGCGGTGCACAAGGCACCGCACGCGCAACGGAACAAGGGGACGCATGGTCGGCATC
Source organism: Streptomyces sp. NPDC050147 (assembly GCF_040660195.1). Taxonomy (NCBI): domain Bacteria; kingdom Bacillati; phylum Actinomycetota; class Actinomycetes; order Kitasatosporales; family Streptomycetaceae; genus Streptomyces; species Streptomyces sp. NPDC050147. The sequence continues at coordinate 253,574 of NZ_JBFALJ010000003.1, forward strand.
AAAGACGTGGCGAAGCACGCCGGCGTGTCGGTGGGCACCGTGTCGAACGTGATCAACCGCCCGGACGTCGTCTCCGAAGAGACACGCCACCGGGTGCAGTCCGTGATCGACCGGCTCGGCTACGTCCGCAGCGAGTCCGCGCGGCAGCTGCGGGCGGGCCAGAGCCGCATCATGGCGCTCCTCGTGCTCGACATGGGCAACCCCTTCTTCGTGGACGTCGCGCGCGGCGCCGAGCGGGCCGCGCGCGACGCGGGGCTGCGCGTGATGATGTGCAACAGCGGACAGAGCCCCTCCGAAGAGGCCGAGTATCTGGCGCTCTTCGCCGAACAGCGGGTACGCGGCGTCCTGCTGACCCCGGCGGACGCGACGGGACGGAACATCGAGGCGTTCCGCAGGCACGACATTCCGTTCGTCCTGGTCGACCGTGTCGCCGAGGGCGCCACCGAGTGCTCCGTCTCCGTGGACGACGTCCTCGGCGGGGCGCTCGCGGTGAGCCACCTCGTCGACGCCGGGCACCGCGGCATCGCGTACGTGAGCGGCCCGCCCGGACTCAACCAGGTCAAGGACCGCAGACAGGGGGCGCTGCAAGCCCTCGCGGAAGCCGGACTGCCGGCTTCGGCGCTTCGGGAGCTGCCCACCGAACGCCTTGATGTGGCCGCCGGGCGTGACGCGGGCGCCCGTGTCCTCGGCCTCGCCGAGCGGCCGACCGCCGTCTTCTGCGCCAACGACCTGCTCGCTCTCGGGGTGCTGCAGGCGATGTACGCGGCAGGGGTGAGCGTGCCCGAGGACATCGCCATCGTCGGCTACGACGACATCGAGTTCGCCGCCGCGGCCGTCGTGCCGCTCACCTCGGTGCGCCAGCCCGCCGTCAAGATGGGCGCGATGGCCGCGGAACTCCTCCTGGAGGAGACCGAGTCGGACGCCGGCCCCGACGACCATGATCATCGGCGCGTGGTGCTCCAGCCGGAGCTGGTGGTGCGGCGCTCCAGCCTCACGCCCCGCTGAGCCGGGCCCGTGGCCCCCGCGCCCGCCTGACCGCTCCCGGGACCCTGGCGCCCGGCTGACCGCGCCTGTGGCGGGTGTGCTGAACTGGGGCGGAGTGTCCCCTTACGTATGCCGCCCAGGAGCCCTCTTGACCGCCGTCACCGCCACCGCCTCCTACCGTCAGCCCGGCGTCGTTCTGACCGACCACCGCTTCTCCGTGCCCCTGGACCACGACGACCCGGCGGGGGAGCGGATCGAGGTGTTCGCCCGCGAGGCCGTGGCGAGCGCGCACGGCGAGCACGGGGGCGCCGCCCTGCCGTGGCTGGTGTATCTCCAGGGCGGCCCGGGATTCGGGGCCAACCGGTTCGTGGGCAAGGAGGCGTGGCTGGGCAGGGCCCTGCAGGACTACCGGGTGCTGCTCCTCGACCAGCGCGGCACCGGCAGCTCCACGCCTGCGACGCGTCAGACGCTCCCGCTGCGCGGCGGCCCCCGCGAACAGGCCGACTACCTGACGCGTTTCCGCGCCGACTCCATCGTCCGCGACTGCGAGCTGATCCGGCGCGAACTGACCGGCGGCGCCCCCTGGACCGTCCTCGGCCAGAGCTTCGGCGGCTTCTGCGCGACCCACTACCTCTCGGCGGCCCCCGAAGGACTGCACACCGCCCTCATCACCGGCGGCCTGCCCACACTCGACGGCCACGCGGACGACGTCTACCGCGCCGCGTACCCGCGCATGGAGCGCAAGAGCGCCGCCCACTACGCCCGCTACCCCCAGGACGTCGAGCGCGCCCGGCGCATCGCCGCACACATCGCCGAGCACGAGCCGGTCCTGAACGGCGGCTACCGGCTCACCGTCGAGGCGTTCCAGTCCCTCGGCATGCTGCTCGGCATGGGCGACGGCAGCCACCGCCTCCACTACCTCCTCGAAGACGCCTTCGTGCGGACCCCGGCGGGGCACACGCTCTCCGACGCGTTCCAGGAAGCCGTACAGGCCCACCTCTCACACCGAGGCCACCCGCTCTTCGCGCTCCTGCACGAGACCATCTACGGCCAGGGCGGGCGGCCCACCGACTGGTCGGCCCAGCGGATGCGCGGCGAGTTCCCGCAGTTCGACCCGGGCAGGGCGCTCGCCGGGGACGCGCCGCTCCTCTTCACCGGGGAAGCCGTTCAGCGCTGGCAGTTCGACTGCGACCCCGCCCTGCGGCCGCTGCGCGAGACCGCCGACCTCCTTGCCGCACGTACCGATTGGCCGCCCCTGTACGACGCGGCACGCCTCGCCGCGAACGAGGTGCCGGCCGCCGCGGCGATCTACCACGACGACATGTACGTCGACACCGGTCACTCGCTGCGCACCGCCCGCTCCATCCGCGGCCTGCGGACCTGGGTCACCGACGAGTACGAGCACGACGGGCTGCGGGTGGGTTCACCGCGTGTCCTGGACCGGCTCCTCGCCCTTGCCAGGGGCGAGGCCTGAGCCCTCCGCGTCGGGGTCCCGCGAAGCTAGGCTGCGGGCATGACAGAGCCGTTGAACGAGAACGACCAGCTCACGCCCATGCCCGAGGACTGGCAGCGGGCCCTCGCCGTCGTCGCCCACCCCGACGACCTGGAGTACGGGTGCTCGGCCGCGATCGCCGGATGGACGGACGGCGGGCGCGAGGTCGCCTACCTCCTGGCCAGCCGGGGTGAGGCGGGCATCGACACGCTCGACCCCGCCACCTGCGCCCCGCTGCGCGAGCGCGAGCAGCGGGCGAGCGCGGCCGTCGTCGGCGTGTCCACCGTGGAGTTCCTCGACCACAAGGACGGCGTGATCGAGTACGGGACGGCGCTGCGCCGCGACATCGCCGCCGCGGTCCGCAGGCACCGGCCCGAGCTGGTGATCACGCTCAACCACCGCGACACCTGGGGCGGCGTCGCCTGGAACACCCCCGACCACGTCGCCGTCGGCCGCGCCACCCTGGACGCCGTGGCGGACGCGGGCAACCGCTGGATCTTCCCCGAGCTGATCGAGGAGGACGCGCTCGAACCCTGGGACGGCGTGCGCTGGGTGGCCGTCGCCGGTTCCTCGTCGCCCACGCACGCGGTGGACGCGACGGCCGGACTCGAACGCTCGGTGCTCTCGCTCCTGGAACACCGCACGTACATCGAGGCGTTGACGCAGGAGGACCCGGAGAAGTACTGCCGTGAGTTCCTCACCGGCAACGCGCAGCGGGTGGCGGCACGCTTCGGCGGGAAGCCCGCGGTGTCCTTCGAGGTCTTCAGCCGCTGAGCCACCGCCACTAAGCTGACGGCGCGTCGCATCGCTGACGGGGCGTCAGAAACGTAGGCAGGGGCTGGTACTGGATGATCGACACCATCGGCACGGACATCCCGGAGGGTGAGGAGCGGCTGCGCCTCGACATCGAGGACGGCCTGGGCATCCTCACCCTCTGCCACCCGGACAAGCTCAACGCGTGGAGCTGGGAGTCCACGCGCCAGCTCGGCGTCTTCGCCGACCGGATCCGCTTCGACGACTCGATCAGGGCGGTGCTGCTGCGGGCGGAGGGGCGGGCGTTCTGTGCGGGGATCGACGTCTCGGCGCTCAATGGCGGTGCGATCGAGGGACGTTCGGGTTCCGAGCGCACACGCAACTACTACGAGGGCCTGCGCTGGGTCCATGAACGCTTCCGCACGTTCGCACGCCTCCCGCAGCCGGTCGTCGCCGCCGTGCAGGGGTACTGCCTCGGATTCGGCTTCGAACTCGCGCTGATGGCGGATGTGCGGATCGCGTCCGACGACGCGGTGTTCGCGCTGCCGGAGGCGCAGATCGGTGTCGCGGTGGACGCCGGCGGTGATCTGCGCATCGCGCGCGACGCGGGAGCGGGCTGGGCCAAACTGCTCTCGCTCACCGGCCGCCGCATCGACGCCGCCACGGCCGAACGACTGCGGCTGGTCCAGATCGTCACGCCGGTGGACGAGTTGACCAAGACGGCCCGGGAAGTCGCCACGGAGATCGCGTCGAACGCCCCGCTGGCCGTCCAGGGCATCAAGCGGGGCATCGACGCGTACGCGGACGCGGGGATGGACGCCGCTCTCGACCGCGTGGCGATGAACGCGGCGATCACGCTGACGTCGGAGGACTCACGGGCCGGGTACAAGGCGAAGGGGGAGCGGAGGGCGGCCACGTTCGAGGGGAAGTAGGCGGCGCGGCTGCCGGGGAGCGGGGCGGGGCGGGGTCCGGCGGGGGTGCGGGGAAGTGCATCGTCTCGCCAGCCCTCGAAGTCCTCTCGCTAGCCCTCGAAGGGGCCGCGCCCCATCTGTTCGCGTACCGTCACCACCTCCGGACTCACCAGGCCCCGTCGCTGCCAGTTGGCGCCGTCCACCACCAGGGTGTGGCCTGTGATGAAGCGGGCGTAGGGGGAGGCGAGGAACGTCGCGGCCCAGCCCAGTTCACGTGGCGCGCCCACGCGCAGGGCGGGCTGGCGGCTGGCCTTGTCCTGGACCCGGTCGAGGTTGCCCCTGATGTCCGAGGTCATGTCCTCGTGCGGCATCAGCCCCGGCACCAGGCCGTTGACCTGGATCCCGTACGGACCCCACTCCACCGCCAGGCTCTCGACGAGGCTCTGCACGCCCGCCTTGGCCGCCGCGCTGTGCGCGAAGCCGGGGCCGCCCGTCCACGCGTACGACGCCCCGATGTTGATGACGGAGCCGGGCGTGCGCGCCGCGAGATGGCGGCGGCCGAACTCCCGCGTCATGAAGAACGTCCCGGTCAGCGTGATATCCACGACCGAGCGCCACGCGTTCGGGGACATGTCCTCGGCGGGCACGGGGAAGTTCGCCGCAGCGTTGTTGACCAGGACGTCCGGCAGGCCGTACGTCTCTTGCGCCGCGTCGAACACCTCGGCGACGCGGTCCGGGTCCCGGATGTCGCACGGGGTGGCCGCCACCCGACCGCCGAGGCCCGCGAGTTCGTCCCGCGCCGCCTTCAACCGCTCCTCCGTGCGGCCGGCGATCACCAGGTCCGCCCCGAGCCGCGCGAACTCCGTGGCGATGGCCTTGCCGAGGCCGGAACCGCCGCCGGTGACCAGGACGACCGCTCCCTCGTACGTGCCGGGTGGCAGCGCGCTCGCCCCCGACGGGGCGGGTGGGGGCAGGCCGGGCAGTGCGCTGCCCGGCCCGTCGAATGCCACGCCCTCCCCGTCGGATGCCACGGTCTCGTCGTCGGTCATGCGCGCGTTCCTTCCGTCGCGTCGTGTCCGTCGTGCGCGCATCGATACCGCGTCCGGGACGAAAGCTCCATGCCCGGAGGGGAATCGGGCGTTCAGTGGGTCAGGCCGTGCACCCGGTGGCCGCCCACCGCGGCAGCCACCTGAGCCTCCGCCTCCGGTGTGAAGACCCCTGCCCGCCGCCGGTCCGCTGTCGCGTCGATGTCCCGCATGACGAGTTCGGCGTTGATCGTCACCCCGGCCCGGTAGCCCGCACTCGCCGCGTTGACCACCTGCTCCATGGGGCTCGCGGCGTTGCCGACCGCCCAGACGCCGGGGACGCTCGTGCGGCCCGTCTCGTCCACCGCCGGATACGGCCCGTGGGGGGTGTCCCTCATCTCGGCGCCGAGTGCGCCGAGTACGCCGACCGCGCCTACTGCCCCGATGAGGTTGTCACGGGGCACCGCCTTCGCAGCGACGAAGAGCACCGAGCGGGGGACCACCCGTCCGTCGGCCAGCCGCACGCCCACCAGCCGGTCCCCCTCGACCTCCAGACCCGCGACCTCGCCCTCCACCACCGAGACCCCGGCGGCCGCGAGACGCTCCCACTCGGCGTCCGGCAGGTCCGCGACGGTGTGCAGGAACAGCGTCACGTCCTTGGACCACTGCGTGACCAGAAGCGCCTGGTGGATGCCCATCGCCGGCGACGCGATCACCCCGAAGGGCTGGTCCCGCACTTCGTAACCGTGGCAGTACGGGCAGTGGAGCACGTCACGGCCCCAGCGCTCGGCGAGGCCGGGCACGTCCGGAAGCGTGTCGACCAGGCCGGTGGCGAGGACGACGCGGCGAGCGTGCACGCGACCGCCGTCCGCGAGATCGACCTCGAACTCCCCGGCGCCGTCGGGCCGTACGGCCGTCACGCGGTCCGCGGCGATCTCTACGCCATACGTCTCCACCTCCCGCCGCCCCGCGGCGAGGAACTCCGCAGGCGGCATTCCGTCACGCGACAGATAGCCCTGCATGTGCGCGGCGGGCGCGTTGCGCGGCTCACCCGCGTCCACGATCAGTACGCGGCGCCGGGACCGGCCGAGGACGAGTCCCGCGCTCAGTCCTGCCGCGCCGCCGCCGACGACGACCACGTCGTACGCGTTCTTCTTGCTGTTCATAGTGACCACCTCCACGCCGGACCGTCCCACCGAGCGTGCGGGATTGACAAGCAAGTTTGCTGATACTGCAATAGAGGCATGGAAGAGAACAGAGAAGAGAGCAGAGAAGGAAACAACGACGACGGTGCAGATCTGGACGGAGTCCTCGCCGAGGTGGGCCCCCGCCTTCGGAGAATCCGCAAGGAGCGCGGCGCGACGCTCGCGGGCCTCGCCGCCGCCACCGGCATCTCCGTGAGCACCCTCTCCCGCCTGGAGTCCGGCCACCGCAAGCCCAGCCTCGAACTTCTGCTGCCCATCGCCCGCGCCCATCAGGTCCCCCTGGATGAACTGGTCGGCGCCCCTCCCGTCGGTGACCCACGGGTGCGGGCCAAGCCGATCGTCCGGCACGGACGCACCATGTTCCCGCTGACCAGGCAGCCCGGCGGCCTCCAGGCGTACAAGATCATCGAGCCCGCCCGCTCCGTCCAGCCCGATCTGCAGACCCACGAGGGGTACGAGTGGCTGTACGTCCTGTCCGGGCGCCTGCGGGTCGTGCTCGCCGATCATGACGTGGTCCTCACGGCGGGCGAGGCCGCGGAGTTCGACACCCGGCTTCCGCACTGGTTCGGGTCCACGGGGGAGGGGCCCGCGGAGTTCCTCAGCTTGTTCGGGCCGCAGGGCGAGCGGATGCACGTCCGGGCACGGCCCTCACGGCAGAAGCCCGAAACGGACTGACGAGACGGTTCCCCTGCCTGCAAGCGACCGCTTAGTATGCGACCGAGCCCGGTCTACGAAAGCCCCGTGGAGGCCCCGCATGCAGGCATGGCAAGTGCACCAGAACGGCGAGCCGAGCGCGGTGATGCGCCTCGAAGACCTGGACCGGCCGGTGCCCGGCGAAGGGCAACTGCTGCTCAAGGTCCGCGCCGCCAACATCAACTTCCCTGACGCGCTGCTCTGTCGCGGGCAGTACCAGGTCACGCCTCCGCTGCCGTTCACGCCCGGCGTGGAGATCTGCGGCGAGACCGAGGACGGGCGGCGCGTGATCGCCAACCCCGCTCTCCCGTACGGCGGATTCGCCGAGTACGCGATCGCCGACGCGGCGGCCGTGCTGCCCGCGCCCGACGCCCTGGACGACGCCGAGGCCGCCGCACTGCACATCGGCTACCAGACGGGCTGGTTCGGCCTGCACCGCCGCGCGCACCTCCAGGAGGGCGAGACCCTTCTGGTGCACGCGGCCGCCGGCGGTGTCGGCAGCGCCGCCGTCCAGCTCGGCAAGGCGGCGGGCGCCAAGGTCATCGGTGTCGTCGGCGGCGCGGCGAAGGCCGAGGTCGCGCGTGAGCTCGGCTGCGACGTCGTCATCGACCGGCGTACCGAGAACGTCATCGGCGCCGTGAAGGAAGCCACCGGCGGCCGTGGCGCCGATGTCGTCTACGACCCCGTGGGCGGCGACGCGTACACGCAGTCCACGAAGTGCGTCGCCTTCGAGGGGCGGATCATCGTCGTCGGCTTCGCGAGCGGTGTCATCCCGACGCCCGCGCTCAACCACGCCCTGGTGAAGAACTACGCGGTTCTCGGCCTGCACTGGGGCCTGTACAACGCCAAGGACCCACAAGCGATCCTCCGCTGCCACGAGGAGCTCACCCAGCTCGCGGCCAAGGGCGCCATCAAGCCGCTCATCAGCGAGCGTGTGCCGCTGAGCGACGCGGCAGCCGCCGTCCAGCGGGTCGCCGACGGCGTCACCACGGGGCGAGTGGCCGTGGTCCCCGGGGGAGGAGTGGCATGACGGACGCCGCCGAACTGCGCAGTCGCGCCCAGGAGTTCCTCGCCGCGAACCCACCGGCGACGACGGAACGCGCGGCCTTCCTGAAGGCCCGCTTCGACGCCGGACTCGCCTGGGTGCACTACCCGGAGGGGCTCGGCGGGCTCGGGGCTCCGCGGACCCTGCAAGCCGTCGTGGACGCCGAGTTGGAGGCCGCGGGCGCGCCCGACAACGACCCGCGCCGCATCGGCATCGGCCTCGGCATGGCCGCCCCGACCATCCTCCACTTCGGTACGGAGGAGCAGAAGCGGCGCTTCCTGCCGCCGCTGTGGGTGGGCGAGGAGGTGTGGTGCCAGCTCTTCAGCGAGCCGGGCGCCGGGTCCGACCTCGCCGCCCTGGGCACGCGCGCCGTCCGTGACGGGGACTCTTGGGTGGTCAACGGGCAGAAGGTGTGGACGTCCGGTGCGCACGCCGCCCGCTGGGCCATCCTCATCGCCCGCACCGACCCGGAGGTGCCCAAGCACCGCGGCATCACCTACTTCGTCTGCGACATGACCGACCCGGGCGTGGAGGTGCGGCCGCTGCGGCAGATCACCGGTGAGGCCGAGTTCAACGAGGTCTTCCTCACCGACGTGACGATCCCAGACACGCACCGCTTGGGTGAGATCGGCGACGGCTGGAAGGTCGCGCAGACCACCCTCATGAACGAGCGCGTCTCCATCGGCGGCAGCCGTATCCCGCGGGAGGGCGGTCTGATCGGCCCGGTCGCCGAGACCTGGCGCGAGCGTCCCGAGCTGCGCACGCACGACCTGCACCAGCGGCTCCTCAAGCTGTGGGTCGAGGCCGAGGTCGCCCGGGTCACCGGAGAGCGCCTGCGTCAGCAGCTCGTCGCGGGGCAGCCGGGCCCGGAGGGCTCGGGCATGAAGCTCGGATTCGCCCGTCTGAACCAGGAGATCAGCGGCCTGGAGGTGGAACTCCTGGGAGAGGAAGGGCTGTTGTACGAGGACTGGACGATGCGGCGGCCCGAGAAGGTCGACTTCGCGGGCCGTGACGCGGGCTATCGCTATCTGCGGGCCAAGGGCAACAGCATCGAGGGCGGCACGAACGAAGTGCTGCTCAACATCGTCGCCGAGCGCGTGCTCGGACTGCCCTCCGAGCCGCGCACCGACAAGGACGTCGCGTGGAAGGACCTCGCCCGATGAGCACGCAGACCCCCCAGATCCCGCAGCCCGCGCAGCGCGACCTGCTGTACTCCGAAGAGGAAGAGGCGCTGCGGTCGGTGGTGCGCGGCCTCCTCGCCGACCAATGCGACGCCACCGCCGTGCTCGCCCGCACCGAGGCCGCCGAGCCGCACGACCGTGAGCTGTGGAAGGCGCTCACGGACGGCATGGGACTCGCCGGCCTGCTCGTGCCCGAGGACCTCGGCGGCCAGGGCGCCACGCACCGCGAAGCCGCCGTCGTGCTGGAGGAGTTGGGCCGCGCGGTGGCGCCCGTGCCCTATCTCACCAGCGCCGTCATCGCGACCGAGACGCTGCTCGCCTGCCCGGGTGACGCGGCGAGGGAACTCCTCAAAGCGCTCGCGTCGGGTCGCACGGTCGGCGTGCTCGCCGTGCCGCTGGCCACCGCTCCGGGTGGCGTGCTGCCCGACGTACGCGTGCGGGACGGCGCCCTGCACGGCAAGGTCACCGGTGTCGCCGACGCGGTCGCGGCTGATGTGCTTCTCGTCGCGACGGGTGCGGGGCTGTACGCGGTGGACGCGGAGGATGTCGGCGTGCGGGTCGAGCCGCAGACCGCGCTCGACCTGACGCGGCCGCTCGCCACGGTCACCTTCGAGGGGGCGCGTGCGCGTGAGGTCGGCCCGGAGTCCGCGCCCGCGGTACGGCGGGGGTTGCGGGCAGGGGCCGGGCTCCTGGCGTCCGAGCAGCTGGGCCTCGCCGACTGGTGCTTGACCGAGACCGTTCGGTACACGAAGGAGCGGCATCAGTTCAACCGGCCCGTCGGGTCCTTCCAGGCGCTCAAGCACCGTCTCGCACAGCTCTGGCTCGAGGTGGTCAACCTGCGCGCAGCGGCCCGCAACGCGGCCGACACCCTCGCCGCCGGAAGCGAGGACGCCGATGTCGCGGCGGCTCTCGCGCAGGCCTACGCGTCGCCCGCCACGGTGCACATCGCCGAGGAGGCGCTCCAGCTCCACGGCGGTATCGGCATGACCTGGGAGCACCCCGTCCACCTCTACCTGAAGCGGGCCAAGGCCGACTCCATCGCGCTCGGCACGGTGGGGCGGCACCGCGAGGAGCTGGCCGCCCGCGTGCATCTGCCGGCACCCTGACACCGCCCCGGCGGCCGAGCACCGTGATCCACTCGGTATGGACCGCACGTTTTAGCCACCCATTACATGAGGCATAATTGCGACCCGTTCGCAATAACGCTTGATCTTCAGTAGGGGTGTGGAGCATGAGGGCCCGATCGATACGGGGTACGGGCGCGGTGGCGGCGGCCGCCTCACTGGCGGTCGCCGCTTCGGCCTGTTCGGCGCCGGGCGACGGCAAGAACGCGGGCGGCGCCAAAGACTCCGCGGTCGTCGGCATCGCGTACGAACCGGACACCCTGAGCCCGCTCCTCGGCTACGGCAAGGACGGCAACTCCAAGATCTTCGACGGTCTGCTCACGCACGACGCCGACATGAAGCTCAAGCCCGCGCTCGCCGCCGAGCTGCCCAAGGTCGCTGACGACGGCAAGACCTACACGTACAAGCTGCGCGAGGGCGTCGAGTTCAGCGACGGGAAGCCCTTCACGTCCAAGGACGTCGTCTTCACCTACGAGACGATCCTCGACAAGAAGACCAATAACGCGGCCAAGACCGAGCTCGACGCCGTCAAGAGCGTCGAGGCCAAGGGCGACGACACGGTCGTCTTCCACCTCAAGTACCCCTACGCGCCGTTCGCCGAGCGCACCGTCCTGCCGATCGCGCCCGAGCACATAGCAGGCAAGCAGGACGTGAACACCGGCGAGTTCACCACCAAGCCGATCGGCACGGGCCCGTACAAGCTGGTGAACTGGTCCAAGGGCGAGAAGCTCACCTTCAAGGCCAACCCCGGCTACTGGGGCGGCGCGCCGAAGGTCAAGAACTTCACCATGGCGATCATCAAGGACGACGACATCCGCGCCACCCGGCTCGACGCCGGTGAGCTCGACGGCGCGATCCTGCCGCCCAACCTCGCCAAGAAGTACGCACACGACGGCAACAAGAAGTCGTACGCCGCCACCACCTTCGACTACCGCGTGGTGACCCTGCCCACCGGCAACAAGGTCACGGGTGACACCGCCATCCGGCGCGCGCTCGACACCGGCGTCGACCGCAAGGCGATGGTCGACTCGATCCTGGACGGCGCCGGCAAGGAGGCCTACGGGCCCGTGCCGACCGACAGCCCCTGGTTCACGAAGGGGACCGAGCGCAAGCACGACCTGGCTGCCGCCGAGAAGATCCTCGACAAGGCCGGGTGGAAGCCCGGCAAGGACGGCATCCGCGAGAAGGACGGCGTCCAGGCGACGTTCCCGCTCTGGTACCTCTCCGGCGACAAGCTCCGCCAGGACCACGCGCTCGCCTACGCCTCCGACGCCAAGAAGCTCGGCATCAAGGTGGAGGTCCAGGCGGGTACATGGGAGGTCATCGAGCCGCGCATGCCCAAGGACGCGGTCCTGGCGGGCGGCGGCTCCCCGGCCGACCCGGACTTCGACCAGTACACCCTCCTGAAGTCCTCGCTCGCCGGTGACGGCTTCAACAACATGGCCCACTACGACAACCCCAAGGTCGACAAGGCGCTCGACGAGGCCCGCGAGAGCGGCGACCACGCCAAGCGACAGGCCGCGTACGACACCATCCAGCGCGAACTGGTGAAGAACCCGGGCTACACCTTCCTCACCCACATCGACCACCTCTACGTCGTCGACAAGCGCTTCGGCGACCTCACCACCCAGATCGAGCCGCACGACCACGGCCTCGCGTCAGGACCGTGGTGGAACGTCGAGGACTGGCAGCCGAAGCAGTGAGGACCGCGCTCCAGAAGCTCCCCTGGGGGCCGATGGCGCGCATGACGGGACGGCGAGCCCTGTTCGCCGTCCCGGTCCTGCTCGCCGTGACCTTCGGCGTCTTCGCCATCGCCGCCGCTTCCCCCTTCGACCCCGTCAAGGCGTACGCGGGCACGGCCGGGCTCACCGCGTCCCAGGAGAACCTCGACCAGCTGCGTCGCAACCTCGGCGTCGATCAGCCCCTGGCGCAGCGCTGGTGGGAGTGGCTGACGTCGGCCGTGACCGGCGACCTCGGCGACTCCAGCACCCTGCGCCAGCCCGTGGCCGACGTCATCGGCGAACGCATCGGCTGGTCCGTGCTGCTCGCCGCCACCGCCTTCCTGCTCGCCATCCTCGTCGGCACCACGCTCGGCGTCCTCGCCGCGCGCCGCCCCGGCGGCTGGCTCGACCGTGCCGTGACCTCGCTCGCGTACACGCTCGAAGCCGCCCCGCCGTTCTGGATCGGCCTTCTCGCCGTCTGGCTCTTCGCCCTGAAGCTCGGGGTGCTGCCGTCCGGCGGGCTCACGGACACCGCGAGCTCGGCGGTGACCGCCGGGCAGGTCGCGAGCCACCTCGTGCTGCCCGCCGCCGTCCTGGCGATCTCGCAGCTGCCGTGGTTCGTCCTTTACGTGCGCCAAGGAGTCGGCGACGCACTGGGCGACGACCCCGTCCGCGGCGCACGCGCGCGTGGCCTCGCCGAACGGACCGTCCTGCTCGGGCACGCCCTGCGCTCGGGCATGCTGCCGGTGCTCACGCTGATCGGCTCCCGGGTGCCCGAGCTGATCACCGGGGCGCTCATGGTGGAGACCGTCTTCAGCTGGCCCGGCATCGCCGCGGCCACCGTGTCGGCGGCGACCGCCGTCGACTTCCCGCTGCTGGCCGCGCTCACCGTCCTCGCCACGGCGGCGGTGCTCCTGGGCAACCTCCTGGCCGACCTGCTGTACGGCCTCGCCGACCCGAGGGTGGGATTCGATGGCTGAGACGACGACCTGGCGCGCCTCCCTGGGGAGCGCCTCGAAGACTCGCTCCACGCGCGCGTGGCGGGTGCGCTCCTCGGGCGTGATCGTCGCGGCGGTCGTCCTCGCCGTCCTCCTCGTGCCGCCGCTGGTGAACCTCGACGAACAGGCCGTGAACCTCGCGGCCAAGCTGCAGCCGCCGTCCTGGTCACACCCCTTCGGCACCGACGACGTGGGACGCGACCTGCTGCTGCGCTGCGTCTACGGGCTGCGGGTCTCGCTTCTCGTGGGGGTGGTGGCGGCCGTCGTCGCCACCGTCATCGGCACGGCGGTGGGTGCGCTCGCCGCCGCGTCGGGCGGCTGGGTCGACCGGATCGTGATGCGGCTCGTGGACGTCTTCTCGTCCGTCCCGCACCTGCTGCTCGGCATCTTCATCGTGGCGATGTTCCGGCCGGGCGTGTGGCCGGTGGTCGTCTCCGTCGCGCTCACCCACTGGCTGTCCACGGCTCGTATCGTGCGCGCCGAGGTGCTCTCGCTGCGCTCACGTCCGTACGTCGACGCGGCCATCTCCGGGGGCGCGTCGCGGATGCGCGTGACCGTGCGGCATCTGCTGCCCGGCGTACTCCCGCAGGCCGGACTCGCCGCCGTCCTGATGGTGCCGCACGCCATCTGGCACGAGTCCGCGCTGTCCTTCCTCGGGCTCGGACTCCCCACCCACCAGGCGAGCCTGGGTACCCTCGTGCAGAGCGCGCGCGGCTCGCTCCTGGCGGGGGACTGGTGGCCGACCCTCTTCCCCGGCCTGTTCATCATCGTGCCCACCCTGGCGATCGCGGGCCTCGCGGGCGCCTGGCGGGAACGGATCAATCCCCGGCGCCGATCGGAGCTCATGCTGTGACCGAGCCCGTCTCGACCTCAACCCCCGCGTCCCCGTCCCTCTCGGCCCCCGTGCTCTCCGTACGTGGACTCTCCGTGCGGTTCCGCATGCGCGGCGACACCTTCGTCTCCGCCGTCACCGACGCCCACTTCGACCTGGCGGCGGGGGAGTGCCTCGCCCTCGTCGGCGAGAGCGGCTGCGGCAAGTCCGTACTCGCCTCGGCGCTGCTCGGACTCCTTCCGCAGAACGCGGAGACCGCCGGGTCCGCGCTCATCGGCGACGTGGACCTGCTGACCGCGGACGAGCGCACCTTGGCCCGCACGGTCCGCGGGCGGCGCGTCGGTCTCGTACCGCAGAGCCCGGCCGCGCACCTGACGCCGGTGCGCACGGTCCGCGACCAGCTGGAGGAGACCCTGCGCGAGCTGGCGGACGTGCGCCGCCCGCAGCTGCGCAAGGCCGCCGAAGCCGCCGCCGAGCGGGCTGCGTTCCCCGCCGGGCACCTGGACCGCTACCCGCACGAACTCTCCGGCGGACTCGCCCAGCGAGCCGCCACCGCGCTCGCGCTCATCGGCGACGCGCCGCTGCTGCTCGCCGACGAGCCCACGACGGGCCTCGACCGCGACCTCGTCGACCGCACGGTGGACGAACTGCGCAAGCACGTCGGGAAGGACCGCGCGCTGCTCCTGATCACCCACGACCTGGCGGCCGCCGAGCGCATCGCGGACCGCGTCGCCGTGATGTACGCGAGCCGCATCGTCGAGCTGGCCGACGCCGAGGACTTCTTCGGCGCCCCCGGGCCCCGGCACCCCTACGCCCGCGGCCTCCTGAACGCCCTCCCCGAGCGGGAGTTCACGCCGATCCCCGGCATGCCGCCCGAACTCTCCGCGCTGCCGCCAGGATGTGCGTTCGCCGCGCGCTGCCCCGCGGCCGACGAAGCCTGCGCGGCCGTGCCGCAGGCCGTGGCCGGAGTCGCCTGCCACCACCCCCGTACGGCGGCCGTGCTGGAGGCACCCCGTGCTTGAACTCCTGTCCGTCACCGCTGGATACGACCGCCGCGCCCCCGTCATGCGCGGCGTGGACCTCACCCTCGCGCCCGGCGCCTCCGTCGGCCTTCTCGGCCCCAGCGGCTGCGGCAAGTCGACCCTGGCCCGGGTCGCCGCCCTGCTGCACAAGCCCGACGCGGGCCGCGTCGTCATCGACGGTGAGCCCGCCCACGGCTGGCGGCACCGCGCCCCCCGCGCCCAGCGCACGGCCTTCGGTGTCGTCTTCCAGCAGCCCCGCCTCTCCGCCGACCCACGGCTGACCCTCGCGGCCCTGATCGCCGAGCCGATGCGCGCGACCGGGCGCGGCAACGAAGCCGCCGGACGTGTACGGGAGTTGGCGGCCACGGTCGGCCTCGGCGCGGACCTCCTGGGACGCAGGCCGCACGAGGTCAGCGACGGCCAGCTGCAGCGCGCCTGCCTGGCCCGCGCCCTGGTGCTCCGCCCGCGCTGGCTGATCTGCGACGAGATGACGGCGATGCTCGACGCCTCGACGACGGCGGCTCTCGTGCACGCCGTGGAGGAGTACCGGCGGGAGAGCGGCGCCGGACTGCTCGCGGTCGGCCACGACCGGGTGCTCCTGGAGCGGTGGTGCGAGCGGACCGTCCACTGGGCCGAGCTGGTGAGGGAGGGGCCGCGGGGCACGTGATGTGGCCGCGGTGAACGAAGGGCGGCGATAGCGCCAACTCCCGTCGCCAAGGGGTTTCTTGACGCGAGCATGGCCTCATACTCACTGAGGCCCGCCCGTCGTCCTCTGCCCTTTCCGGGAGTCTCCGTGGCACTCATCACCCGTCGTAGAGCCCTCACCATCGGCGCCGCACTCGCCGGCACCGCCGCCGTCCCCGCGTACGCCCAGGCGAGCGAGCGAGGACACCACCCCCGCCCGCTCGTCCGCGCCCACGCGCACAACGACTACGAGCACCCCCGGCCCCTGTTCGACGCGCTCGACCACCGCTTCGGCAGCGTCGAGGCCGACATCTACCTCGTCGACGGGCAGCTCCTGGTCGCGCACGACCCGATCGACCTCGACCCCACCCGCACCCTCGCATCGCTCTACCTGGACCCCCTGGCGACCCGCGTCCGCGCCCACCACGGCTCCGTGTACCGCGGTCACCACCGCACCCCCTTCCAGCTCCTGATCGACATCAAGACCGAGGGCGCGGCGACGTACCTGGAACTCGACCGGCAACTGCGGCGCTACCGGCACCTGTTCACCACGTACTCCCACGGCAAGGTGCGCCGCGGACCCGTCACGGCGGTGATCTCCGGCGACCGGGCCGCCCGCGCGCCCATGGAGGCCCAGCGCGTGCGCCGCGCTTTCTACGACGGCCGCCTCGCCGACCTGGGCAGCGCGGCGCCCGCCTCGCTCATCCCGCTGATCAGCGACAACTGGACGCTCAACTTCAGCTGGCGGGGCGTCGGCGCGATCCCCGCCGCCGAGCGCGCCAAGCTGCGCGGCATCGTCACAGCCGCCCACAAGCGCGGGCAGCGCGTCCGCCTCTGGGCGACTCCCGACCTGGCGGGCCCGGCACGGGACGCGGTGTGGGGTGAGCTCCTCGCCGCGGGCGTCGACCACTTGAACACGGACGACCTGGCCGGTCTCGAGGCGTTCCTCGACGCCCACGGGCAGTAGGCGACGGCTCGGCCAGAGCAACCTCTCGGCAGATAACACCCGTTCGGAGGACATGCCGGTCGCCCGGACGGTCCCTCCGCTGCGCCACACTCGGCCCAAAGCCGCGATGTTGACGTGGCGGAGGAGGTTGACCCCATGGCCGTCTCGGTCTCTGTGGTGCTGCTGCTCGTGATCCTGGCAGTGGTCTTTCTGCGCAACGGCGCGCTGAAGTTCTCGCACGCCCTGGTCTGTGCGCTGCTCGGCTTCTATCTGGCGAGTTCGAGCATGGCGCCGACCATCCACAACGGGGTCACAGCTGCCGCGGACATCGTCAGCGGCCTGCAGCCGTGAGCCTGCAGCCATGAGCCTTGGGCCGTGATCGTTGCGTGTTCATGAACAACTGTCACCTTTCCATGGACACTTCAAGGCGCTGCCCCTAGCTTCGGCCCATGCCGCGTCGCAGAACCCTCAGCAGCGCCCTCGCCCTGACCGCTCTCACGGTCTCGGCCGCCTCCTTCGCGCATCCCGCCCAGGCGGACGACATACCGAAGGCGCCGGGGCACCGGCTCGTCGACCAGTACACCGGCACACCCGCCGACGCTCGCCCGCTCCCCGGCGAACAGCCGCCCCAGCACCCGTTTCTCGCCGCCAACGGCCGCAGTGGGATGCACGCGGACGCCGCGGGCAGCGGGACGTACCCCTGGAACGGCCCGCTGGGGAAGAAGCCGAAGGTCAGCAGCGAGAAGATGGCGGCGCTCGGGGGCGAGTGCGCCACCGTGACCTTCGACAGGGACGGCCGCATCGTCACCGTCTGCGGCACGTTCACCGGCTTCCTGGTCAAGCTGCTCGACCCGGACACGATGGCGACGCTCGCCGAGTACAAGCTCCCGCAGCGCCCCTCCACCGTCGAGGCCATCACGCGCCTGGACTTCTCGAAGATCTTCAAGGACACCTCGGGCGGCGCCTACTCCTACCTCGACGACCAGGACCGGCTCGTCCTCGCCGACTCCCGCCAGCACATCGTCCGGCTCGCGCACGAGCAGAGGGCGGACGGCAGTTGGCGCTTCGTCGTGGACCAGGACTGGGATCTGACGGCGCATGTCCCGCACGACTGCGTGACCTGGTCAAATCTCTACCCGAGTGGCGAATGTGACCCGGTCACCTCGGTGATGCCCGACTGGGACGGCCGCATCTGGTGGGTGACCCGGCAGGGGCGCGTCGGCACCGTCGACCCGAGGTCCGGTGACGTCCGCTCCGTCCGGCTGGAGGGCGAGGAGATCCAGAACTCGTTCTCCGTCGCCGAGGACGGCGTGTCGATCGTCTCCGACCACGCGCTCTACAGCTTCCGTGCCGCCGAGGACGGCACCCCGAAGGCCGTCTGGCGCCATACGTACGACCGCGGAACGGGCACCAAGCCCGGTTCGGTGAACCAGGGCTCGGGTACGACCCCCGACCTCTTCGGTCAGGGCGGCGACGACTACGTGGCGATCACCGACAACGCCGACGACCGGATGAACGTCCTCGTCTACCGCCGGGGCGACGACGTCGCCGACGACAAGCGGCTCGTCTGCAAGGTCCCGGTCTTCCGCTCCGGCGCGTCCACCACCGACAACTCACTGATCAGCTGGGGCAACAGCCTCGTCGTCGAGAACAACTACGGCTACGAGAACATCACGTCGCTCACCTTCGGGCGCAGCGTCGTCGGCGGCGTCAGCAGGATCGACGTACGCGAGGACGGCAGCGGCTGCGACACGGTGTGGGAGAGCGATGTCCGCGCTCCGTCGAACGTGCCCAAGCTGTCCACCGCGTCCGGACTGCTGTACTTCTACACGAAGGAGCCGAGCAGCCTCGGCATCGATGCGTGGTACCTGACGGCCGTCGACTTCCGCACCGGCGAGGCCAAGTGGAAGCGGCTCGCCGGCACGGGCATCGCGTACGACAACAACTGGGCCCCGGTGACCCTGGGCCCCGACGGAACGGCGTACGTGGGCGTGTTCAACGGCCTGGTGGCGGTGCGGGACACCGAGTGACCCTCCCGGCGCCCCGGCGCCCCGGCTTCGGTCAGCCCCCGGAGAACACGCCGATGCCGTTCGGCACCGGGCGTTCCACGCCGCCGCTGGGGTGGTTGCGTACGGTTACGGCTTCCGCGCCCGGGAGCTTGGCGACCAGCGTGGCGGACGAGACCAGGGTGGAGGAGCCGCCGCCGTCCAGACTGAAGCCGTCCTGCGCGCCCAACCCCTTCAACGTGTCGGCCACTTCGGCGATGGTCAGCCCCGTACGGAACTCGGGTGAGCCGTCCAGGGACAGGAGCAGGAGGCGCCGGCCGTCGTCGGAGATCCCGACAGCGGTCCGCACGGCCGACGTGACCGCGTCGAGGCCGGGCAGCGGGGCGCCGTCGCGCAGGACGGGGAAGCCGCCCAGCGCGAAGCGGAACGGAGTGCGCGACTCGGCCGCCACCAGGCGGTGCCTGACCTGCACCCGGTCGCCCGCGGAGAGCTTGCGCAGCTCCTGGGCGCCCGCCTCGCGCCCGACGAGGACCGTGGCGCCGTAAGCCACCGGACCACTGCCGGGTGTGTCCGCGGACGCCACGACACGGCCGCCGCGCACCGTCACCTCATGGGTGTCCGTGCTGCACGGAGCGCCGCGGTTGGTGTCGGTGCCGCAGGTGGAACGCACCCGCGAGGTGCTGCCCCAGTCGCTGGTGAAGGCACCGACGGAACCCACCGGGAGGGCGTACTGATTGAGCCCGCCGAGCGGCAGCCGCGTCTGCTGGGTGCGTACTTCACCGTCGAGGTGGAGGCTGTCCAGGCGGGCCCGGCCGTCGTAGCCCACGCCGAGCACGGCCTCCGTGGTCACACCGGGAGGCATCGCGGGTCCGAAGCGCTGCCCGTTCGGCACCGCCGCCTTGAGGGCCCTGCCGCGTGCGACCGCGGGGCCGACGGGCGCGCCGGTGGGCTGGACGCCCGGATGCTGGGTCTCGGAGATGTTGAAGAAGTCGCCGTTGATCCCGCCGACCGCCCCCGCTGCGTCCGCGAGCGCGGAGACGACGGAGCGGGCGCCCACCGCACCCGGATAGAGCAGCCCGACGCTCGTGTGCCGGTTGCTCAGATCGACGTCCAGTACGTGCGCGCGGGCCTTGCCCTGCGAGGCCGCGATGTCGAACTGCCGGTACTCCACGCCCGGCGCGATCCGTGTGGAGGCCGTCTTCCCGTCCGCCTCCACGCCGCCGGCCGGTGCCGCTCCCATCAGAGCCGCACCGGCCAGCGTGCCGAATGCCGTCAATGCCGAGAGCGCCGCTCTCGCCGTTCTGAACCGTCCCAAGATGTGCTTGCGCCGTGCTGCCACCCATGCCCCCTGAAGTCTTCCTGCCCATCAGTCGCCCCAGTCTGAGGGTCGGTCAGAAAGTGCACCAGAGGGCAGCGCCGGACGGGTGCAGGGCCGGTGGCTAGGTGCCGACCAGACGGGAACGGATGAGGAAACGTACGCCTTCCGGGGCTTCGAGGGAGAAGCCGCTGCCCCGGCCGGGCACGACGTCCACGATCAGCCGCGTGTGGCTCCACACGTCGTACTGGCTCTTCGACATCCAGAAGGAGATCGGTTCCGCCACGCCCTCGACGGTCAGCGAGGCCAGGCACACATCGGAGCCTCCGGTGCGGAACTCACCCTCCGGATAGCACATGGGCGCACTGCCGTCGCAGCATCCGCCGGACTGATGGAACATCAGGGGGCCGTGGGTCTCCCACAGCCGCCGCACCAGATCGGCGGCGGCAGGGGTCAGCTCCACGCGCGGAGTATCGGTCATGGGCTGCCGCTCCTTGGTCGCCGTCACCGGGCCGCCGTCGAGGCGGTGCCCCAGTCGACTACGGGCGAGGTTGCGAGGACGTTGCGGCCGAGGCCGGGGGCCACCGCGCCGTCTGCGGCGGGCGTCGCCCGAACGGCCCTAGGTGTGCTGTTCGGGCGGATCTCCACCAGAAGGGCGCTAGGTGAGCACCGCCCGGACGGCCTTGCCGCGCCGGCCGCTGCCGATCACCTCAAGGCGCGCGGCGAGATGCCGCACCATCGCGAGGCCACGACCGCTGTCCCGCTCGGTGCTCGGCTTGAGCACGCGTGGGCCTTCGGGGCTCGCGTCGTGGACCTCGACGGTCACGTGGTCCTCGGAGACCTCGAGGCGCAGACGGCAGGGGCTGTGGCCGTGCTGGGTGGCGTTGGCGACGAGTTCGGAGACGATCAGCGTGGCATCGTCCACCTGTTCGGCGTCCACTTCCGTCAGAGGCCGCCGGTGCCGGGTGAGGAACGCGGAGGTCAACTTCCGCGCCCGACCGGCCGATGCGGCTTCCTGCGGCAGTGCGTATTCCACGCGGGCGATGTGCCGATGGGCGCGCTGGTGCGCACGCATGGCGACTCACTTCCCTCCCCTGGACGACCGGCATGCTCTCGACGACATCCGCTCACCGGGGCCGCGACGTGTCTTGCGCGGCCGATCCTGCCCCACGGTGATGCCCGCCCCCGCTGATCGCCAACCAAGCTCCTGGGTATGGAGGTATGGAGGGACGAGCGCGCCTGCCGGCGTCTCAGGGAATGCGCGCCACAGCGGCGTAGATCCCGCTGCCCTCCGCGTCCGGCCGCGCCGTGCCCTTGAACCACTGTGTGGCTGTCACCAGGCCGGGCTCGACGAGGTCGAGGCCGTCGAAGAAGCGGGCCACCTCGGCACGGTTGCGGAAGCCGAGCTTGATGCCGCCCTTCGCGTACTCGGCGGTGACCTGCTCGGCCAGCTCCGGGTAGATGTCGGACGAGGCGTGCGAGAGCACCAGGTGGCTGCCGGAGGGCAGGGCGTCCACCAGGGTGTTCACGATGCCGTACGGGTCCTGGTCCTCGGACAGGAAGTGCATGAGCGCGATGAGGGAGAGCGCGATCGGGCGATCGAAGTCGAGGAGGCCGCGGGCGTGCGCGAGGATCTCCAGCGGCTCGCGGACGTCCGACTCGATGTAGTCGGTCATCCCCTCGGGGCTGCTGACCAGCAGGGCTTCCGCATGGCGCAGCACGATGGGGTCGTTGTCGGTGTAGACGACCCGCGCCGACGGCACGATCTCCTGGACGATCTGGTGCAGGTTCGGCGCGGTCGGGATTCCGGTGCCTATGTCGAGGAACTGGTCCACGCCCTGGGTGGCGAGCCAGGCGGTCGCGCGGTTCATGAACGCGCGGTTCTGCCGCGCGGCGTCCTTCGCCTCGGGCGGCAGCTTCTCGCCCACGGCCTCGTCGACGGGGTAGTTGTCCTTGCCGCCGAGCAGCCAGTCGTAGACGCGCGCGGGATGCGGCTTGCTGGTGTCGATCGTCGGCCTGGGCACACCTGCGGTCATGACGCACTCCGGTTGCTGCTGAGAGACGCTTGGATCGCCGCAGTCTGCCACAGCAACACCGCCTCGGGCACGGGGTGTTGAGGGCGGTGGGCCCGGCCGCCGCGTGCGGCGGTGTGTGGGGGTGCGCGCGAGCGATGAACGGGGGAGGACAGTCACACCCCGTGTGGGCGAGTTCGTCGGCGACCGCGCCGTGCGGGTCCGTCGCCACCGGGTCATGTCGTGGCCGGCGCTCCATGGCGGCTGAACCGACAGGACGATTGGCGCGACAGGCACGGCCCTGGCAGCACCGCATTCAAGGGGCCCGGCAGCGAGCAGGTGGCGGGCGGCCCCGGTCTGCAGCTCGGCACCGACGGTCCGCCGCCTCATCTGCGGTAGAGATCGCTCAGGAGCGCCACGGCGGCGTGCGTCATGGGGTGCGGGTCGTGGCGGCGCCAGACGAGATGGACGGCGATGGGGTCGGCGTCGCGCAGCGGGCGGAACACGATGCCGTCGCGGCGGTACTGGTTGGCGGTGCTCTCCGGGGTGAGGCCGACGCACCGGCCCGACGCGATGACGGCCAGCCAGTCGTCGATGTCCTGGGTGTACTCCACCGGGGGGCGGGCCTCCTCGGGCCACAGCTCGGCGGTGGTGGTGCCGGTGCGCCGGTCGATGAGCAGCGTCCGGTCTCGTATGTCGGCCAGGGGCACGGAGCGGCGCTTGGCCCAGGGGTCGTCGCTCGCCAGGGCGCAGAAGCGCCGCTCGTGACCGACGACGGCGCTGGCGAAGCGGGTCTCGTCGAAGGCGGTACGGACGACGGCGAGGTCGCACAGGCCCTCGGCGAGGCCGCCGGTCGCGGAGTTCGTCCGGACCAAGTACAGCTCGACGTCGGGGTGCCCGGCGGCCCAGCGGCGCTGGAACTCCGCCGTGTGGCGGCCCATCGCCGACCAGGCGTGGCCGATGCGCAGCCGGGTGTGCCCGGTGGTCGCCTCCCGGATCAGGTCGTCGGCCTCCGCGAGCAGGTGCCGGGCCCGGGCGAGCACCTGCACTCCGGCGGTCGTCGGCGTGATGCTCCGGCTGGTGCGGTGCAGCAGCCGCACTCCGAGCACTTCCTCCAGGCCGCCCAGTGTGCGGGAGACGGCCGCTTGGGAGACACCCAACTCGGCGGCTGCGTCGGTGAAGCCGCCGGTGTCGACGATGGCGACCAGGCAGCGCAGATGCCGCAGCTCCAGATTCATGACCCTCAGTGTATGGAGACCAAACCACATCGATAACCAGACCGTATGGATGGGTCCTCGCATGCATTTTTCGTATGCGCGTGAGTGACGCATCCTGCGGAGCATGCGAACGCTTCAGAGCCAAGCCGTGCCCGCAGCCGTCCATGACCTCCCGGACAGTTCGAGCGATCCGGCGCGCAGCTCGCGCGGGCGCCTCACGGGCATGGCGATGATGTTCGGCAGCGGCCTGTCCAACCAGGTCGGCGCCGCCACGGGCGCGTTGGCGTTCGGCGTCATCGGCCCTGCCGGCGTCGTGGCCGTGCGGCAGTGGGTCGCGGGAGTCGTCCTGCTGGCGGTGGGCAGGCCCAAGGTGCTCACCTTCACCTGGCGCCAGTGGTGGCCGCTGCTGTGTCTGGCGGCGGTCTTCGCCACCATGAACCTCTCCCTGTACACCGCGATCGACCGCGTGGGCCTCGGCCTCGCGGTGACCCTGGAGTTCCTGGGACCGCTGACGGTCGCGCTGGCCGCCTCCCGCCGTGCGGTGGACCTCGGCTGCGCGGTCGTGGCGGGGGCCGCGGTGGTCGCGCTGGCCCGCCCGCAGCCCAGTACGGACTACGTGGGCATCGGACTCGGTCTGCTCGCCGCGGCCTGCTGGGCCTCGTACATCCTGCTCAACCGCACGGTCGGCGTCCGCCTCCCGGGTGTCGAGGGTTCGGCCGCCGCCGCGGGAATCTCCGGGCTCCTCTACCTGCCGGTCGGCATCGTGGTGCTCGCCCACCACCCGCCGACGGCCGCCGCCCTGGCGTGCGCGGCCACCGCCGGCATCCTCTCCTCCGCGGTCCCGTTCCTCGCCGACCTGCTCGCGCTGCGCCGGGTCGACGCCCGCTTCTTCGGGATCTTCATGAGCGTCAACCCGGTCCTCGCGGCCCTGGTGGGCATGGTCGTCCTTGGGCAGGCTCTGGGCTGGGTGGAGTGGCTGGCCATCGCGGCGATCGTGACGGCGAACGGGGTCAGCGTCCTGGGACGCCGAATGTAGCTCAGCTTAACGAAGGTTAAAAACTCTTTGCTTGTCCTTTCGGGTCGGCGGCGGCATCGTTCCCTGACAACGGCCCGAACAAGGAGAACAACAGTGAACGGCGTCCCCGGACGGACATGGGCAGCGGCCAGGGTCGGTGTACTCGCCCTCCTCTGGGGTTCGACCTTCCTCTGGATCGAACTGGCCCTTGAGGGCCTGTCCCCCGTGCAGGTCACGCTCCTGCGCTGCGCCCTCGGGGCGGCCACCTTGACGGCCGTGCTCTTCGGCACACGCCACCGCCTCCCACGGGGCCGCGCGACGTGGAAGCACATCGCCATCGCCGCCTTCTTCTGCAACGCCTTGCCCTTCGGGCTGTTCAGCGTCGGGCAGCAGACGGTCGACTCCGGGGTGGCAGGGGCGCTGAACGCGACGACTCCGCTGTGGTCGGTCCTGATCGGCCTCGGCATCGGCACGGAACGAGGGCTGCGCCCCGTCCGCCTGGCCGGGCTCCTCCTCGGATTCGCGGGTACGTCGCTGATCTTCGCCCCGTGGCAGCAGTCGGGGCTGACGAGTTGGGGCGCCCTCGCGATCGTGGGCGCGGCGGCGAGCTACGCCGTCGGCTTCACGTACATGGGGCACCACCTCGTCGGCAAGGGCATGCCCACCCTGTCCCTCTCCGCCGCCCAGCTCATGGCGGCGACGGGCCTGACGGCGCTGGCCCTGCCGATGGGCGGCCTTGAGCCGATCGACGTGGCCCCCACGACCCTGGTCGCCGTCGCCGTCCTGGGGGTCTTCGCCACCGGCGTCACTTTCCACCTCACCTACCGGATCATCGCGGACGAGGGCGCGACCAACGCCGCGACCGTCGGGTATTTGTTGCCGGTGGTCTCCGTGGCACTGGGCGCCATCGTGCTGGACGAGGCCTTCAGTCTCCGGGTGGCCGCGGGGATGGCGGTCGTACTCATCGGAGTGAGCATGACGCGCCGCCAGAAGCGGACTGAGGTCGCACCTCCGATGGAGTACCCGGCGGCCTCGGGTCGTCCGTCTGGTGTGCGGCTTCCGCGGGTACATTCCCCGCATGACTGATGCCGTGGACGCCGACGAACTGCTGCGCCGCATCCAACGAGCCCGTGCCTGGGCCCAGCAGGAGGAGCAGCACTGGAAGACACAGTCCGACAAGTCGGAGAAGGAGGATCCGAACGAAGCGCTGGGAGCGGAGATCTTCGCCTGCGCGTACGAAGCGGTCCGTAAGGTCTTGGACGAGGTCATCGAGCCGGGGATCAACGACCGCGACCAGGGCGTGACCGGAGGCGGAGACGGCAGAGCATCCGAGTAATCCTCGGCGCCGCCCCTCGGTGCCAGCGCGACGTCCGATTCCCGCCAGCATCCGTTTCCGCCCCGCCCCACTGTTGAGGGCGGAAGGAAAGCGAAGCGAGGCAGGGAAGAAGAGGGAGGTCGCCATGACCGTCTACACCACCGTCACCAGTCCGCTCGGTCAGCTGCTGCTTGTGGGCGAGCCGGGCCCGAGGGGCGTCTCCTTGACGTCGCTGTCCATGACCGGGCAGAAGAACGCGCCCGCGGTGCGCGGTGGCTGGACCCGTGATCCCGATCGCTTCACGGGGGTCGCCCGGCAGCTCTCCGACTACTTCGCCGGTGAACTCACCGCCTTCGACGTGGAGTTTACCCCGAGCGGCACCGACTTCCAGCGGCTCGTCTGGAGCGCCCTGGAGGAGATCCCGTACGGCTCCACGACCACCTACGGCGAACTCGCCGGCCGCATCGGCGTGGAGCGCGGACGGATCCAGGCCGTGGGCGCCGCGATCGGAGCGAACCCCCTGCTTCTCGTACGCCCCTGCCACCGCGTCATCGGCGCGGACGGCTCCCTGCGGGGCTACGCGGGCAGCGTGGAGCGCAAGGTCCAGCTCCTCACGCATGAGGGCGCCCTGCAACCCACCCTCCTGTGACCCGCACGCTCACGAAGGTGTGACCCGCACGCTCACGAAGGGCCCCTCATCATGACCGACACAGCTCGCCCGACGGCCACCCGCGTCGGCGAACGCGTCGCGGCGGCAGACTGGGACGCCCTGGCCGCCGAGCTCGACGAACACGGCCACGCCCTCACCGGGCAGCTCCTGGCCCCCGATGCCTGCCGCGAGATCGCCGCCCTGTACGACGAGACCGACCGCTTCCGCGCCACCATCGACATGGCCCGCTACCGCTTCGGCTCCGGCCAGTACCGCTACTTCACCCACGAACTACCGCAAACGGTCAGGGAGTTGCGCGAGGCGTTCTATCCCCGGCTGCTTCCCGTCGCCCGCGACTGGGCCGCGAGGCTCGGCAAACCAGCCCCCTGGCCCGACAGCCTGGGGGAGTGGGTGGAGATGTGCCACGCGGCCGGGCAGGTCAAGCCCGCCCAGATCCTGCTCCGTTACGGCCCCGGCGACTGGAACGCCCTGCACCGCGACGTCTTCGGCGACATGCTCTTCCCGCTCCAGGTCGTCATCGGGCTCGACGCCCCGGGCGTCGATTTCACCGGCGGTGAGTTCCTCATGACCGAGCAGCGCCCCCGCGCCCAGTCACGCGGCTCGGCCATGGCCCTGCCGCAGGGCCACGGGCTCGTCTTCACGACCCGCGACCGGCCCGTGGCTTCCAGGCGCGGCTGGTCGACCGGGCCGATGCGGCACGGCGTGAGCACCGTCCGCTCCGGGCGCAGGCACACGCTCGGCCTGGTCTTCCACGACGCGGCGTGAACCCCTCGCAGACCGGAGGGCCGGGCCCGCGCACGTACACGCTGTGCGGTCCCGACGGAAAGCCGTACTCGAGCGACACGCCGGGCGCCCTGGGCGGGCACCGCCGCGGGCGCCTGTACGGCCGCCTCGACTGCCCCTCCGCACTGCGGGCCGTCGCCCGCGGTCCGTACGCCACCCACCGGGTGTTCTTCCCCGACGAGGCCACCGCGATCACGGCCGGACACCGCCCCTGTGCGGTCTGCCTGCCCGCTCAGTACGCTCGCTGGAAAGCAGACCGAGAAAGCACCGGCACACCATGAGCATCCTCAAGGAACGGGAAGCCTCCCGCTCACCCCTCGTCGGCGCCGCCGAGTCGGCCGCCCACGCGGACCTGCCCGCGCCCGCCGCGCACACCGAGGCCGAACTCGCCGCCATCGTCGGCCTGTTGACGCTTCCGGAAGCGCGGATCGAGACCGTCTCGGTAGGTCACAGCCGCGACGCGGCATCCCGAGCCGCCGCCGAATCCTTCACCACCGCGTGGACGGCCCGTGGCGGCACGGTCCTCGCCACGGTGAGCTGGCCCGAGACCGCCGCCTCCTGGCTGCGCCCCGCGCACCGGCTGACCGCTGAGCTCCCGGACGCCTGGGTGATGGCCGCCGCCCCCCTCGGGTTCGCCCAGCTCGCCCGCCGCCTGCGCCACTCCACCGACTGGGACCCGGCCCGCACCTACGCCTTCGCCTCCCTGCGGGACTCCAGGGTCCCCGCGCTCGCGGGCGCCGACGTCCACGGTCTGCGCGGCGCCACCGCCGAAGGCGGCACCTGGGACGTATGCCACCGCTGGGTCACCACCCGACTGCCCGCGGAGGCGACAGCGTGAGCGCCCTGATCCCCCGCCCCACCACGGAGATCGCCCCCGGGGCGGTGCACGTGCCGCAGTGGCTCACCCTGGACCAGCAGCGCGAACTGGTCACGGCGTGCCGCGGCTGGGCCACCGGACCGGTGCCGATCCGCCACACCGAGCTGCCGCGCGGCGGGGTCATGTCCGTGCGCACGGTGTGCGTCGGCTGGCACTGGCAGCCGTACCGGTACACGCGGACCGCCGGTGACGTGAACGGTCGTCGGGTCGCCCCGTTCCCGGACTGGATGGTCGCACTCGGCCGCCGGGCGCTCACGGCGGCGTACGGAGACGCGGCGGCGGCAGCCGACTACACACCGGACACGGCGTTGATCAACTTCTATGACGGGCAGGCCAGGATGGGCATGCACCAGGACAAGGACGAGCGGTCATCGGCCCCGGTGGTGTCCTTGTCCATCGGCGACACCTGCGTCTTCCGCGTGGGCAACACGCAGACGCGCACCAAGCCGTACACCGACATCGAACTGGCCTCGGGCGACCTGTTCGTCTTCGGCGGCCCCTCGCGCCACATCTTCCACGGGGTGCCCAAGGTCCACGAAGGCACCGGGGACCCCGCCACCGGCCTGGCCTCGGGCCGCCTGAACATCACGATGCGGGTCACCGGCCTCATCGGCTGACCAGGCGGCCCGAGCCGCGCGGCTATTCGAAGCGCGAGGTGTCGCCCGCCCCGCGGCGCACGATCTCGGCCTCGCCACCGGAGAAGTCGATGACCGTGGTCGGGCTCGTGCCGCAGTCGCCCGAGTCGACCACGGCGTCCACCACGTGGTCGAGGCGTTCCTTGATCTCCCAGCCCTGGGTCAGCGGCTCCTCCTCGTCGGGCAGGAGCAGAGTGCTGGAGAGCAGCGGCTCACCGAGCTCGGTGAGCAGGGCCTGCGTGACGACGTGGTCGGGAATCCGGACGCCGACCGTCTTCTTCTTCTGGTGCAGGAGCTGGCGCGGCACCTCCTTCGTCGCGGGCAGGATGAAGGTGTAGCTGCCCGGCGTGGCCGCCTTGATCGCACGGAACACGTCGTTGTCGACGTGCACGAACTGACCCAGCTGCGCGAAGTTCTGGCACACCAGGGTGAAGTGGTGGCGATCGTCGAGGTTCCGGATCTTGCGGATCCGGTCGAGACCGTCGCGGTTGCCGAGCTGGCATCCGAGCGCGAAGCAGGAGTCCGTCGGATACGCGATCAGCGCACCGGAGCGGATGCTGTCGGCCACGGAGTTGATGCTGCGCTGCTGCGGGTTGTCGGGGTGCACGTCAAAATACTTCGCCATCCGCCGAGCGTACGTGATCGCCTCAGCGGTCCCTGGTTCCTCAGCCGCCGAGGATGGTTCCTGGGCGCCGCACCTCCAGTTCCCGGGCGCCGCACCTTGAGCCGTCAGTCGTCGGCGACGACCGTGATCAGGGCGAGCGTGACGTTGTCCGGGCCTCCGGCGTCGATGGCGGCCTTCCACAGCTCGAAGACGGCCCGGCCTCCGTCGTGGGCCGCGAGCACCTCGGCCAGGGTCTCCTCGGGCACGGGATCGGTCAGGCCGTCGGAGCACACCAGGAAACGTTCACCCCCGACGAGCGGCGACGTGCTGACGTGCGGTGTGATGGCGGTGAACCGCAGCGCGCCACCGAGCGCCTGCGTGACGATCGACGTGGTGCGCCGGCCGGGAGCGGGCGGCGGGCTGTCGTCGACGCTCAGCCGGCGCAGCGCGCCGTTCACGCCGCCGAGGCCCACGCCGAGCACTCTGCTGTCACCGACGTTGAACACCAGCACTTCTTTCCCGAGGAGAACGACACCCGCGACCGTCGTCCCCATGGTCGTCAGCTCCGGGTCGCGTTCGGCGGCCTCGTACACGGCCTGATTGCAGGCGTTCAGTGCGTCGTGTACGGCCTGTTCGCTGTCCAGCGAGGGCCCGAGCGCCGCCAGCCGCCGTACGACGAGGCCGCTGGCCACCTCGCCGCCCGGCTGACCGCCGATACCGTCGGCGACCGCGACGACGAGAGGATTGCCGAGCGGGAACCCCAAGGTCTGCGGGTTCTCGGTCATCGTCCCGCACAGCGTCCACGGGCCGACGGCCAGGCTGTCCTCGTTGTGGTCGCGCACGAGCCCCGGGTGGCTCAGCGCGGTGACTGTGATGTAGGGCATCCGTGGGCCGCCTCTCCGCAACGGCGGGCGTGTTCCGCACCACCATTGTCACGCCGTCAGCCGCTCCCGGCTCAGTGGCGGACCGTGGCCGCCCCCTGCCCGCCGGTGACCGGGCGTGCCATGGTGGGGGAGTCGGCTGGTCTGGACCAGCTTCGGTCGTGGTGAGGAGCGTTCGCATGCGCGGCACAACGGTCTTGCCCGGTGAGGGGAACAGTGGGCTGCCCGGGGAGGAGGGCGTGCCGACGCACCGCCTGGAAGTGCCCATGCCCAACGCGCTTCCGTTCGCCATCGGCACGTTCGACACCATCGGGCCGATGTCGCGTGCGTCGTTCCCGCACCGCCACACCTTCCACGAGATCGTCCACGTCACCGGCGGCACCGGCAGGCACGTCGTCGACCTGACCGGCTTCGCCCTGAGGCCGCCGAACCTGTGCTTCATCGCCCCCGGTCAGGTGCACCACTGGGAGGACGTCACCGGCCTGGAAGGGAGTGTCATCCTCTTCACCGACGACTTCCTCCTGGACCATCCCGCGGACCGGCACGCGCTGCGGGGGCTCGGGCGGCGCTCCTGGCTCGAACTCCCCGACGAGGCGGCCGACCGGACCGCGCGCCTCGTCGCCGACCTCGACGGTGAGTACCGCGCGGGAGCCGACGGGTTCCAGGGCGTGCTGCGGGCCCTGCTGCACGTCCTGGTGGTGCGGGCCGCGCGGCTCCCCGCACACCATCCGGCGGCGGCCCCGCCCGTCCCGCGCACCCGGCCCGGCTCCGTCGCCGCGCGGTTCATGACCCTGCTCGGCGGCCCGGACGGCTCCCTGGGGTCCGTGCGCGCGTGCGCGCGGCAGCTGGGCGTCTGTGAGAGCTACCTCAGCGAGGCGGTGAAGGAGTCCACCGGCCGCACGCCGGGCGAGCTGATCCGGCAGGCACGGGTGCACGAGGCCAAACGCCTGCTGCTGCGTACGGAGTTGTCGGTCCGTCAGGTGGCCGCCCGGGTCGGCTTCGGGGACCCCGCCTACTTCTGTCGCTTCTTCCGCCGCGAGACCGGTGCGAGCCCCGGAGACTTCCGGCGCGGCGGCGGCGATATTCACCACGACCACCGACTTGAGTCCATCGCGCGGGCCCGGCCGCCCGCATAGCTTCGGAGCCGATCCGGAACTCACCCCACCCCCCTTCAGGAGGAGCGATGGAGCGCGAGAACGACACGACCGGGACCGGCGTACCTGACGACGGAAGCGGCCCGTCCGGGGATCACCGCGACAGCGGAGGCCCCAGCCGCAAGACCGTCCTGAGAGCGGCCGCCGCGGTGGGCATGTCCCTGCCCGTGGCCCTCATGGGGGTCCCCGCCCTGGCCCGGACGGCGGGCGAACGAGGGGTCGCGCCGGAGGCGACCCCGGCCTGCGACGACGGTGACGACCCCACGCCGCCGCAGATGGAGGGTCCGTACTTCAAACCCAACTCGCCCCGGCGCACCTCGCTCCTCCAGCCAGGCACTCCGGGCGTACGGCTCACCGTCACCGGCTACGTCTTCGGGCGCGCCTGCCGGCCCATACCCCGGGTCCTGATGGACTTCTGGCAGGCCGACACCTACGGAACGTACGACAACACGGGGTACCGCTTCCGGGGACACCAATTCACCGACGCGAACGGCGCGTTCAGGCTCACCACGATCGTGCCCGGCCTCTATCCGGGCCGCACCCGGCATCTGCACGTCAAGGTGCAGGCCCCGGGGCGCCCGGTCCTGACGACCCAGCTGTACTTCCCCGGTGAACCGCGCAACAACACCGACCCGATCTTCGACGCCCGGCTGCTCATGAACGTACGCACGGTCGGAAACGCGAAGGAGGCGGACTTCGACTTCGTCCTGAACGTGCCGCAGTAGCCCTGACCGCGAGACGGCTGAGCGGCAAGGGGCGCCGTACCGGCGACGTCAACGGCGACCACTACGACGACCTGGTGGTCGGCGAGAGCGGCAACGGCGAGAGCGATGCCAAGGTCATGGTCGCCCACGGCTCGGCGGACGGCCTGAAGCCGGACGTCCAGGAGTTCGACCAGGATCTGCCCGGCATCCCCGGTGCGGAGGAAGAAGGCGACCGCTTCGGCAGCTCCGTCTCCGTCGCCGACGTGACGGGCGACGGCTACGCGGACATCGCGCTCGGCGTGGTCGGCGAGGACATCAAGGCCGTCGGTGACGCGGGCGCCGTCGTCCTCGTGCACGGAAGCGCGAACGGCGTGACCGGCACCGGCGCCCAGGCCTTCCACCAGCACACGGCGGGCGTCCCCGGAGTCGCCGAGACCGACGACCAGTTCGGGGCGGCCACGGCGCTGCTCGACGTCACGGGTGACGGACACCGCGACCTCGCGGTGTCCTCCGCACGGGAGAACGCCCAGGCGGGCGCGGTCTGGTGGCTGCGCGGTACGTCCACCGGCCTGACCGCCACGGACTCCGTCGCCTTCGGCCCCAAGGACGTCGGCGCCCCGGACGTGGCGGCGATCTTCGGAAGTACCCTGCGCTAGGCGCGGCGCGGAGCAGTCCAAGTACGGGCCCGCGGGCGCGGCATGACGGGGCGTCATCCGGGCCCGCGGGCCCGCGTCGTGCACCGCCCCGTCAGTCGCCTCCGCCTCCACCACCTGCGCAGCTGGAGCCGGAGTCCGCGTGGTCCGATTCGCGGTCCAGGGCATGGCCCATCCGGATCATGGCCCGGCCGAGACCGGACGGAACGTACTGCGCTTCCGTGACGGCGCGTCGGACCGTGCCCTGCGGGAGTACCTGGGGCCCCGCGCACACGTACGCCGCCAGGGTCCCGTCCTCTTCGGCCGTCTGGAGCCGCTGCTTGCCGACCCGGGTCAGCTGGTGCCGGGACCTGGTCACCAAACCCCACTCCGCGAGCCGGGCGCCGATCTCCTCCACCTCGGGAGACTCGCGCAACTCCGCGCACACCGAAGCCGTTCCCCGGCTCTGCGGACACGCCGCGATCAGGGCGCGCTCGACCGGATGCTCGGGCGTCTCCTCGCCCAAGGCGCACACCCGTGACGCCCTGAGCCTGAGCAGCCCGCGCTCGGCGAGTCCGATCACCGCGCACTCCACCACACGGCGCGGCCCACCCGCCAGCCAGGCGATGTCGTACACGTCAAGGGCTTGTCGTGCTGCCGCCGCCGTCGTGGCCCGCCTGAAGTACACCCGCATGCCCCCACCCCCTTCACAACCCCGTCTTTCGGCTGTGGTGCCCGACGGCGGAGGCGCGCACCCCTCTCCCTCGTCCCTTCAGAGCGAAACTTGAGGGTTCCGGCACCTCCCGCCTCTCTGGGCGGCTACCGCCCCACGGCGATCCACGGGAGGAGCGGGCGACTGTGGGTGGCGCCACCGACACATGCGCCACCCACAGTCCGCTCGGCCACCGTCTCGGGGGTGACGGCGACAGCCTCAGCGGCACCGACTCCGCTGAGGCCGAACAGGAAGCAGGGTCCGGGCGGTCCTGCCGACCTCAGGCTCAATGACGTGACGACGAGCTACAGACTGCTTCCGTCGCGACCGGGCGCTTGGATGCACCCGGGCCCGAAATTCTTCAGCAGCCCTCCTCCGCGTCCTCCAGGCGCAGGCGCAGGCTGCGGATGCCGCGCCGGGCATGGCTCTTCACCGTGCCCAGCGGCCATCCGGTGCGCTCCGCGATCTGCGGGTGGGTCAGGTCCTCGTAGAACGACAGACGCAACACCGTCCGCTGGGGGGCAGGGAGCCTCGCCATCTCCTGTGCCAGCAGCGTCCGGTCGACCGTGGAGTCCATGCCCTTGAGGGCATCGTGATCCATCATGGCGTACTGCGCCACCGCACCCTCGACGAGCGCCGCCCGCCGGGTGCGCGCGCTGAGCGCGTCCGCGATCCTGCGCCGGGCGATGCCCGTCAACCAGGCCGCGGGACTGCCGAGTTCGGGGCGGTAGCGGGACCGGCCGCGCCATGCGGCGAAGAACACCTGCTGCGTGATGTCCTCCGCCTCACGGCTGTCGCCGAGCGCGCGCTGGGCCAGGGCGTGCACCAGCGGCCCCCACCGGCGGTACACCGCCGCGAGGCTCGCCTCGTCCCCACCGGCGAGGCCTCGGGCCAGGTCTGTGATCCCCTCCCTGTCGGGGGCTCGCACCGGCTGTGGCACCACTGTGCTCATCAGTGTGTCGTCAGCTCCCTCCGGCGATCGCAAGCGCCGTAAGAACGAACGGAAACGGGCAGTCGCGCCGTGACGTCGGACGCGATCCGGTCATCCTGGAAACAGCTGCTCCGGCACGGCAACTCGCATCGGTTGTGCGTCGTATCGTGGCCGGATGAGCGAGGGACAACGCCGCGGCCAGGACAGCGAGTCGGCGAGCACCGCGGTCACCACCGGTGCCCTGGCGCGGCGACTGGGGGTGTCACCGACGACGCTGCGGACCTGGGACCGCAGGTACGGTCTCGGCCCTGCCCGGCGCGATCCCGGCCACCACCGCCGCTGGTCCGAGCGGGACGTCGCCATGGTCGAGGAGATGGGCCGCCTCACCTCCTCAGGGGTGCCGCCGGCCGAGGCCGCCCATCAGGCGCTCAAGCTGCTCGACCCCGACGCGGCCTCCGGGGCCGCGCCCGGCCCGGCCGCCGTGCCGCGGCCCAGGCGCCCCGCACGCCGGGCACCCTCGTCCCCTGACACGTTCGTTCGCCGGCAACGGGGCCTGTCACGCGCCGCCGTGCGGCTCGACGCGCCCACCGTGCAGGACCTGCTGACCGACGCGGTGGAGAGCCACAGCCTGGTCACCGCGTGGCAGGAGGTGATGGTGCCGGCGCTGCACGCGGTGGGCCGCAAATGGGAAGAGGCCGGCGACCGCTATGTGGAGGTCGAGCACCTGCTGTCCTGGCACGTCTCCCGCACCCTGCACCGTTGCGCCACGGCGCCGACCACTGCGGACACGCCGAGCGCGCCCACTGCGAGCGCGCCCCTCGTGTTGGCCTGCGTACCGGGCGAACAACACTCGCTCCCGCTGGAGGCACTCAGCGCGGCACTGGGTGAGTTCGGTGTCCCGCAGCGCATGTTCGGCGCGGCGGTGCCGGTCGAGGCGGTCTCGGCCGCCGTGCGCAGGACAGGCCCTGCCGTAGTGGTCCTGTGGGCCCAGGCCCGCTCGACCGCGAGCGTCCCGCTGGCCCGGCACATCGCCGAGATCCGGTGGGGGGTGCGTGGTGCCCGCGGGCGTCCCGCCGTGATGCTGGCAGGGCCCGGCTGGGCGGGTCCGGCGGTGCGCGGTGCGCTGCGGCCCGCCAGCCTGCGGGAGGCTCTTGTCCAGATCGGCAGGGTACGCGGGGAGACGCCGACCGGCCGCGGGACAGTCTGACGCCCCGGGCAGTCAGACCGTTGCCACCAACGGCGTGCGCAGAGCGCTGCGTCCGTCGCGCCATGCGGCCAGGAGCCGTGCCCCGAGGCGGTCCTCCAGGAAGCCCGTGGCCTTGATGCCGAAGACGACGTCAGGCTCCAGGCCGGGTTCGCTCGCGAGCAGGCCGCCGATCACGTCGCGGCGCACCACCTGCTCATGAACGGCGTCGGCCTCCACGTGCTCGTCGTAGAACCGCTCGGCCGCCTTGCCGGCGCCGCTCCTGCGCATGGCCTTGGCCAGCCGTCGCGAGCCCGGGGACGAGGTCACCTCGACGGCGGCGAAGTGACCGACCAGCGCGCCGCGCAGCGCCCGGTGCAGGCCGAACAGGGACATCAGGTTGACCGTCGCGAGCGCCGTGCCCGGGGCGGCGTCGAGATAGTGCCCGTACGCGGTCTCCAGCGAGAGGTCCTCCATGAGGTCGGCGAAGAGCCGGGCGTGGATGTCCTCGGCGCGTCCGGCACCGAACTCGTCGAACTCGATGGCCACCATGCCCGCCTTGGCCCGGCCGTGCAGCCGCGGGATCACCCAGGCGTGCGGATCGGCCTCCTTGAGGTGGTACAGCGAACGCAGCGCCGCGTACTCCCTGAGCTGCCACAACTCGCCGTCGCGTTGCAGGTGGTGGCTGACACTGGTGGGGCAGTGGCCGATCGGTTCCACCAGCAGTCCGCCCAGGGCGCCTTCGGCGCTGTCCGTGGAGCGGCAGTCGGCGCGCAGGGCGCCGAGGAAGCGTCCTTCGAGCGCGCGGCGCAGTCCCAGCAGCTCGGGGTCCCATTCGAGGTCCTCGTGGACTCCGTCGAAGCCTTGGTAGTGCAACTCGTAGAGCGTGTAGAGAGCGAGCTGGAGGTCGTCTCCATAAGGGTCGGCGTCGTGCGTGTCGCGGGGCAGCGGCCCCGGACTCCCGCCCGCACGCAGGGTGGTGATCACGAGCTCGGACAGTGGGCCGCGGGGCTCGGGCAGAGCGGGGCTCGTGCGGCGCGACTCGCGGACACCCTCGCAGAGCGTCTGGTTCTCAGCGGTCATCGGGTGCTTCCTCCCCCTTGGTGTGCTCGGTGTCCTCGGCGTTGTCGAGGTTCTCAGCCTTCTCGGCGTTCTCGGCGTGCTCGGCGTTCTGGGCGTTCTGGGTCTTCACGCGGCGGCGGTGGCTGGTGTCGCACCACGGGTAGGTGCGACTGCGGCGGCAGGTGCAGATCGCGGTGGTGAAGCGCCGGGAGGCGATGACGCTGCCGTCCTCAGCGACGACTTCGACAGGGCCCTCGACGAGCAGCGGCCCCTCGGGGTCGATCGTGACGCGGCGCGGCCGTGGGTCGCGTGGCCGATGGTCCGTCGCGGTCGGCGCGGGTTCAGGTGCGTTCGGCACGGATGACCACCAGTTCTTCCAGTTCCTCGTCGCCCAGCAGCCCTTGCCTGCGCAGGAAGGCCCGGCGTGAGCGCAGGACGGGCCCGAACGGTATGAGGGCGCGGTCGGTGACCGTGGCCTCCAGACCGGCCTTGGAGAGCCGCGACAGTGTGGTGTCGGTGTCGCACAGCGCCGAGTGGACCATGAGCAGCACACCTCCGGGGCGCAGCACCGCGGGCGCCGCGTCGCAGATGCGGTCGACCAACGCGCGGCCGTCCCGCCCAGCGTCCCAGGAACGGGCCGGGCCACGCCGTGGCAGCCGGTAGGAAGCGGAGGGCACATACGGGGGATTGCTCGCCACCAGGTCGTAGGTCCGCCCGGGCACGGCGGCCGTGAGGTCGCCCCGCAGGACGGTGATGCGCTGACGTGCCGCCAGTGCGTTGAGACGGGCGGTCAGGACGGCACGCCGGGCGATGTCCACCGCGGTCACGTTGGCGCCGAGCCGCGCCGCGTGGACGGCCAGCGCGCCACTGCCGGTGCCCAGGTCCAGTACGTCCGTGCCGGGGCCTATGGCCTCGCCGCACAGGGCGCGAGCGAGGAGACCGGTGTCGTCCTGCGGTGCGTAGACCCCGGGGAGGGTCAGCAGGCGTCCCGGGGACGCACCCGCGGTTGTATCGGCGACCATCACGCACCTCCGATGGGTGAGGGGCCGGCGGGACGTTGCGTTTCCTTGCCCGGCCCTCTCACCACACTCCGCTGTTCCCGCACCTGCCACCACTCGGGTGGTGACACACAGTGACGAGTCGGGCCGACCGGGTGTCTCTCTGACCTCATGGGTTCCTCGGTTGCTCGGGGCTCGCTCCGGCGACTGTCGATCTCCCAAGTGCCCTGCGAACCGAGACGCACACGTGCGGGCCATCCGGAGTGGTTGGACACTGGAAGGGAGGCGTGGCGCGCTGACGGGGCCGCGATTGCGCCACCGTGACCTGGGTACGCGGCCATCTCGGTCATTCAGCGGAACAGCCGCTGGCACCCCGGACACAGAAAGGGCGCCATGCCGCTCAACATCTTCGTAATCGGGCTGGACGAGGCCAATCTGCAGACACTGCGCGCTGTCCCCGACGCGCAGGACTACGAGTTCCACCCCCTCCTGACAGTCGACGAGCTGCAGCGCGGCGAGGTGTCCGTCCCTGCATTGCTGGCCAAGGCGGAGCGGATCCTCGACGCGTTCGACGGCCACATCGACGCGATCGTCGGCTACTGGGACTTCCCTGTGAGCACGCTCGTGCCGATTCTCGGCGAGCGCTACGGGACGCGGACCACCAGTCTGGATTCCGTGGTCAAGTGCGAGCACAAGTACTGGAGCCGACTGGAACAGCAGCGGGTCACCGACGCTCACCCGCCGTTCGGTCGGGTTGACATGGACAGCGCCGACCCCGAGCCCCCCGAGGGCATGGACTTCCCGATGTGGCTCAAGCCCGCGCTGTCCTACTCGTCCGAGCTGGCGTACGGGGTCCATGACCAGGCCGAGTTCGTCGAGGCGGCCAACCGCATCCGTGAGGGGATGGGCCGCATCGGGCGGCCGTTCGAGGACATACTCGCCCGCGTCGAGCTGCCCCCGGAGATGGCCGACGTGGGCGGCCAGGTCTGCCTCGCCGAAGGCGCGCTGAACGGCATCCAGGTGGCGGTCGAGGGCTATGTCCACGAGGGCGAGGTCACCGTCTACGGCATCCTCGACTCGATCCAGTACCCCGACTCCCCGTGCTTCCTGCGCCACCAGTACCCCTCGACTCTCCCCGGGCCCGTGCTGGAACGGCTGCGGGACGTGTCGGAGCGGGTGATGCGGCAGATCGGCATGGACGCGGCGACCTTCAGCATCGAGTACTTCTACGACCCGGGGACCGACGCGATCAACCTTCTGGAGATCAATCCGCGTCACTCCCAGTCGCACGCGGAGATGTTCGACTACGTCGACGGCGTGCCCAACCACCACTGCATGCTGAGCCTCGCCCTCGGCAAGGACCCCGCACTGCCGTACCGCAAGGGCCCCTACGCCACCGCCGCCAAGTGGTACTACCGCTGGTTCGCCGACGCCACCGTCCACAACGTCCCCTCCCGCAAGGACATCGAGAGCATCGAGCGGCGCATCCCCGGAGTGCGCATCGACGTGGTGGTCGAGGAGGGGCAGCGCCTCTCCGACGTACCGCAACAGGACAGCTACAGCTACGAGCTGGCCCACATATTCACCGGTGGGGACAGCGAGGAGGACATGCGGGCCAAGTACGACCAGTGCGTGGCGGCCCTCGGCCTCACCTTCGACGAGACCGAACCCGGCGGTCGCGACACGACGAACGACTGAACCACGAACCCCCCGCAACACGAAGGAGCGATCTCGGCTTGCGCTATGTGAGCGACCTTCCGCACGAGACCAAGGAAGAGGAGAACGTCACCATCCCCGTGGCGGACGGAACCCGCCTCGCGGCCCGCATCTGGCGGCCGACGTCCTCCGACCAGGACCCCGTCCCCGCGGTCCTGGAGTACATCCCCTACCGGCAGCGCGACCTGACGGCCGAGCGCGACTCCATCCACCACCCCTACATCGCGGGGCACGGCTATGCCTGCGTCCGCGTCGACCTGCGTGGCACCGGCGACTCCGAAGGGGTGCTCAAGGACGAGTACCTGGAGCAGGAGCAGACCGACGCCGAGGACATCCTGGCCTGGCTCGCCGACCAGCCCTGGTGCGACGGCACCACCGGCATGATGGGGATCTCCTGGGGCGCCTTCGCCGCGCTCCAGGTCGCCGCGCGACAGCCCGAGAGCCTGCGCGCCATCGTCATCGCGTCCTTCACCGACGACCGGTACGCCGACGACATGCACTACATGGGCGGCGCCCTCCTGTCGGACAACCTGGCCGAAGCGGGCACCATGTTCGCCTACGGCACGTGCCCGCCCGACCCGGCGATGGTGGGGGACCGGTGGCGCGACATGTGGCACGAGCGCATGGAGGGCACCCGCCCCTGGGTGATCGAATGGCTTCGGCACCAGCGCCGCGACGACTACTGGCGGCACGCGTCGGTCTGCGAGAACTACCAGGCCGTACGCTGTCCCGTCCTCGCGTCGAGCGGCTGGGCGGACGGCTACTCGAACGCGGTGATGCGTCTCCTGGGCAATCTGGACGTGCCGCGCAAGGGGCTGATCGGCCCCTGGTCCCACAAGTTCCCGCACCTCGGTCAACCGGGCCCCGCCATCGGCTACCTCCAGGAAGTGGTGCGCTGGTGGGACCACTGGCTGAAGGGCGTCGACAACGGCGTCATGGAAGGCCCGATGCTGCGGACGTGG
Source organism: Streptomyces sp. NPDC050147 (assembly GCF_040660195.1). Lineage (NCBI taxonomy): Bacteria > Bacillati > Actinomycetota > Actinomycetes > Kitasatosporales > Streptomycetaceae > Streptomyces > Streptomyces sp. NPDC050147. The sequence goes on from NZ_JBFALJ010000003.1 coordinate 293,574, forward strand.
ATGCAGGACAGCGTGCCGCCCTCCACGTCGTACGAGGAACGTCCCGGACGCTGGGTGGGGGAGCCGTCCTGGCCCTCCCCGTACATCACTCCCGTCGTGCGGTGCCTCACCCGACACGGTCTCTCCGAGCCGGACTCCGAGACCTCCGCGTCTCAGGGTTCCCCCCAGGGAGAGCGTGCGGGCGCTGACGTGGGGCTGTCCGTCCAGTCACCGCTGTCCGTGGGCCAGTTCGGCGGGAAATGGGCCTCCTACAACGCGCCCCCCGACCTTCCCTACGACCAGCGTGAGGAGGACGGCGGCTCGCTGGTCTTCGAGACCGAGCCGCTGACCGAGCGGACGGAGATCCTCGGCGCGCCCACCGTCGAACTCGACCTGAGCGCCAGCGAACCGGTGGCCATGGTCGCGGCACGCCTGTCCGACGTGGCCCCCGACGGCAAGGCCACCCGCGTCAGCTACGGCTTGCTCAACCTGACCCGCAGCGAGGCGCACGGCGATCCGCGCCCCCTCGAACCCGGGCGCCGCTACCGCGCGGCCATCGCGCTCAACGGCGTCGCCCAGGCCTTTCCACCGGGCCACCGCATCCGCCTGTCCCTGTCCACCTCGTACTGGCCGCTGGCCTGGCCGCCGCCCAAGCCGGTGCTCCTGACCGTGTACGAGACTTCGAGCACCCTGACACTCCCGGTCCGCCCCGTGTCGGAACCCGATGCCGTGCCGGAGCAGCCCTTCGGCGAGCCGGAAGGCACACGGCCGAGGTCTCCCGTCCAGCTGGTGGCGCCCGAGGAGCGCTGGCAGGTCAAGCGCGATCTGGTCGACTACGCCGCTGAGCTGGAGATCGTCAAGGACCGGGGCGTCATGCGTCTTGAGGACATCGGCCTCGACGTCGGCCGCCGGGCCTACGAGCGCTACACCTCCATGGCCGAGGACTTCACCTCCGCCGCGGGCGAGTCGGCCTGGACGATGTCTTTCCGGCGCGACGACTGGGACGTACGGGTGGAGACGCGAACGGTCCTCAGCTGCGACGAGGACAACTTCCGGGTGGACGCCACCCTGGACGGTTACGAGGGTGAGCGGAGGGTTTTCTCGCGTACCTGGAATGAAACCGTGCCCCGCGACTTGCTGTGACACCACGGCGGAACAAGCCGTGGTGAGACGGCCGGAATTTTCAGTTTGGCCATTTTCCGGCAGGGCACCCGATGCCTTGGAGGTTGATCATCCCCTCCCGCTGAGTGAATTCCTGCGTTTCGCGGAAAATCAATTGAGGAGTTCTCGATGAGCAACGAAATCTGGAGCTACGTTCCCACCGCCGGGCACGGCCCGGACGCCGATCTCACCGGCTACAAGGTCGAGGCCGCCGACGGCCACATCGGCAAGGTCGACAAGCACTCGAACGAGGTCGCCAACCAGTACATCGTCGTCGACACCGGAGTGTGGATCTTCGGCAAGGAGGTGCTCCTGCCCGCGAGCACCGTCACCGCCATCGACCACGAGGCGCGGACGATCCGCGTCTCGCGCACCAAGGAGCAGATCAAGGACGCTCCCGAATTCAACAAGGAAAAGCACCTGGGCGATCCCGCCTACCGTGACCAGATCGGCGGCTATTACGGTGGCCACGGTCCGGGTCACTGACCTTCGCGGTGGCGTGAACATTCCGCCCCACTGACACCGATGGCGTCCGAGGCAGCACATGCCTCGGACGCCATCAGGCGTTTATGCCGGTATCGAAAACGAGCCGTATCGAAAATGCGCCGACCCGCCGGAATTGGTGTCCGGCGGCGTCATCGCTCAGCCGCGACGCGGGCGGCGATGGCTCGGGCGCACTCCAGCGCTTCGGTGTGCGTCGTGTCCACCTCCATGTCGTAGAGCACGCCGTCATGGACCACTTCGGCCTGGGAGGCGGCCATCCCGGCCACGCGGTCGCCCCGCGCCGTCTCCCGGCCCGCGGCGACGGTGCTGTCGCAGCGGACACCGACCCAGAGCACCCGCACATCGCCGAGGGCCTTCCGCCACCGCTCCTGGGACGCAGGACCGCCCAGAAAGACCTCGTCGACGATGACCCGGGCTCCGGCACGGGCCATCGACGCGATTCCCTCGATCCACGCCACCTCCAGCGTCCGGAATTCGGGTCCGACGACCACCTGGCCGTCCTCGGCGAACTCGATTCCCCCCGACCCGGTGCGCATGGACGCGGGCATGGCGTCGACCAGCGTGTCGCAGCCGAAGGTCAGCCACGGGTCCGCCAGCACCGTCTGCAGGCAGCGCGCGATGCCGGACTTCCCGGAGCTTGACCCGCCGTTGAGAACGATCACTTGAGTCGTCACCGCGCCACCGTAGAAGCATCGCGGCGCCATCGGAAACGGATTTCGTCCGCCCCGTCCGCCCCGCCTGCCCAGCCCGCGATGACGCGCGCCCGCGACCCGCCCGGTCAGCCGGTGCCGTCGTACGGGCTGACGCGGCGGTACGCGGCACGCGCGTGGAGTACGCGGCCCGCCGTCGTGCCGACAAGAGCCGCGGCCAGCAGGCAGGTGATCCACTCGGGGTCCCGGTGCCCGGCCCAGGAGACCTCTCCTATGGGGTGCGTGGCGGAGACATTGAGGAGCATCCAGCACAACAGGGCCGTCCCCGGCGCCGCGACGAAACGACCCCGCATCCCAAGGAGCGCGGCCAGCACCGAGAGAGCCGCGAGAGCGATCCCCGTCCGGTCGAGCGCACCGAGCAGATCGAGCAGCGTCACCAGCACGAAGGCGCCCGCGTACGCTCCCGTCCAGATGAAGGGCGTGGCCACCGGTTCGGGAACTTCCCGCACACCTTTGGCGAGGTACCACCACTCCACCACCATCGTTTCCTCCCCACCGCCGGTCCGCCGGGGCGCCGCTGCCCCGGGGACGTCCGTGACCGGCGCCTCCCGCAACGAGACGACGCACCGGAGATGGGACACGGGCGTGGTCTCGGGCAGATTGTCGCACCACATCCGATGACCGCTGTCCGCACGGAGGCCCTGCCGAAGTGGTCTTGCTCTCGTCGTGTTCGCGTCATAATCCCCGGATGGACCCCGCCTCGAATCCCGAGCCCTCCGCGCCCCGACGCCGTGCCCGCATCGTCGTCGTGGGGGCCGGGCCGGCGGGCCTCACCGTCGCGAACATCCTGCGTGCCGCCTCCGTCGACTGCGTGGTCCTGGAGACGGAGAGCAGGGACTTCATCGAACATCGGCCCCGCGCGGGCTTCATCGAGGAATGGGCCGTGCGCGCCCTGGAACAGCGAGGTCTCGCCGACCGTCTGCTGGCCCACGCGCAGACGCACGGCGCATGCGAGTTCCGCCGGGCGGGGAAGCGCCACCGGTTCGCGTACGGAGAGCTCTCCGGGCACCGTCACTTCGTCTATCCCCAGCCGCTGTTGGTGACGGACCTGGTGGAGGCGTACGCCGACCGGTCGGGCGGCGACATCCGCTTCGGCGTACGTGACGTGGAACTGCACGGCATCGACACGGACCGCCCCTCGGTGTCGTACACCGACCCGGAGACGGGCGAGCGCATACGCGTCGAGTGCGACGCCATCGCGGGCTGCGACGGCGCGCGCGGCGTGACACGCGCCCACCTGGCGGCGGAGCGGGTCACCGTCGCCCGGCACGACTACGGCATCGGCTGGCTCGCCCTTCTCGCACAGGCGCCACCGTCCTCGGACTGCGTCGTATTCGGCCTCCACCCGCGCGGATTCGCGGCCCACATGGCCCGGAGCCCCGAGGTCACCCGCTACTACCTGGAGTGCCCGCCCGGCGACGATCCCGAGAACTGGCCGCACGAGCGCGTCTGGTCCGAGCTGCACGCCCGCCTCACGGCGGAGGGGGCGCCGCCGCTCATCGAGGGGCCACTGATCGAGAAGCGTGTTCTCGACATGCACAACTACGTCGTGGAACCCATGTCCCACGGGCGGCTGTACCTGGCGGGCGACGCCGCGCACCTCGCCGCTCCGATCGCCGCGAAGGGCATGAACCTGGCCCTGCACGACGCACTGCTGCTGGGCGACGCACTCGTCGCCTACTGCGCGCAAGGGAACGAGAGCGGCCTGAGCGGTTACTCGGAGGCCTGCCTGCCCAAGGTGTGGCAGTACCAGGAGTTCTCCCGGTGGCTCTCGGAACTGCTGCACGGGACGTCGTCGGGTGACCCGTTCCAGGCGGGCATCGCGGCAGCACGGCTGCGCAGGATCCTCGACTCGCCGGCCGCCGCCGCCGCGTTCGCCGAGCTCTACATCGGCAAGGGCGCCGACGCCGACGACTGAGCCCCCGCAGGTGACATGTGTACCGGGGAATCGGCGACATCCGGATCTGCCGGGCGCCGCGCTCGGCGGGCACGCTGGGTCGGGTACCGCGGGGTGGCCGAGCCTCCGCGGACGGCAGCGGAGGGAGGCGCTGAGGTCATGATCCTGCCGAGCCCGAAAGAGCGGAACGTACCGAAGAGCGGTAGGTACGAGATCGACGCGGCGGCTTCGACGGTGCGGTTCCGGACACGCACGGTCTTCGGCCTCTTCCCGGTCCGGGGCACCTTCGGCATCAGCCGGGGGCAGATCACCGTGGCCGATCCCGTCGACGAGTCCTCGGTGGACGTGACCGTCAGGGCGGGCTCCTTCGACTCGGGTCTGGAGCGCCGCGACCGGCACGTCACGTCCGCCGACTATCTGGACGCGGCCAGGCATCCGGAGATCGCGTACCGCGGCCGACGGGTGGCGTGGTCCGCGACGGGCACGGCAGTGCTGGAGGGCGAGTTGACGGTACGAGGCGTCACGCGGCCCGTAGCCGTGACGGTCGGGCCGGTCGTGCTGAACGGGCGCCGACTGACCGTCGAGGGCACTGCCACCGTCGACCGGTACGCGTTCGGCGTCACCACGGCGAAAGGCATGACCGGCCGTCGCCTGGACATCCACCTCGCGGTCGAAGCGGTCGCCAACGAGTGACCGGCTGAGCGGGGACGGCAGCCGGTGGTCCACCGGGCGCGCCACGCGCCGGTGAGCAGGCGGAAGTCGAAGAGCCACGTGTGGCAGGCGCCACCGCGCCCCCCCCAGGCAGGCGTCCGTGCATACGCGTGAGGCACATGATGGACTCGGAGCATGGCTGTAGAGGCTCTTATCGTCATCGACATGATCAACACGTACGACCACCCCGATGCGGAAACCCTCCGTAAGTCCGTCGAGGACGTCCTGCCCAACGTCCGCAGACTGATCGAGCGGGCGCGGGCCGAGGACATCGCGGTGATCTACGTCAACGACAATTTCGGCCTGTGGCGCTCGCACCACGACGAACTGCTCGACATCGCCCTGAGCGGCCCGCACGCCGAGCTGGTCGCTCCGATCCGTCCCGCGGACGACTCGCTCTTCGTGGTGAAGGCCCGGCATTCGATCTTCTACGACACCCCTCTGGAGTACCTGCTCGGTCAGCGCGGCATCGAATCCGTACTCCTCTGCGGCCAGGTGACCGAGCAGTGCATCCTCTACTCGGCGCTCGACGCCCACATCAGGCACCTGGATGTCGTCGTGGCCGAGGACGCCTGCGCGAGCATCCACAGCGACCTGGCCGCCGCGGCGCTGCGGATGATGGAACGGAACATGCAGGCGCGCGTGGTCCGTTCGACCGACGAGGCGCTGTTCGGGCCCGCATGAACCCGCTGGACGAGTTGGACGCCCGTATCGCGGGGTGCTCCGCCTGCCCCAGGCTGGTCGAGTGGCGGGAAGAGGTGGGGCGGGTCAAACGGGCCGCCTTCACGGACTGGACGTACTGGGCCCGGCCGGTGCCGGGGTTCGGGCCGCCGGACGCCTCCATGCTCGTCATCGGGCTCGCGCCCGCGGCGCACGGCGGGAACCGGACGGGCCGGATGTTCACGGGCGACCGTTCCGGAGACGTCCTCTACCGGGCGATGTACGAGCTGGGTCTCGCGTCGAGCCCGTTGGCGGTGTCCGTCGACGACGGCCTGACGCTGCGCGGGGTGCGGGTCACGTCGCCGGTGCACTGTGCACCGCCCGAGAACAAGCCGACCCCCGGTGAGCGTGACATGTGCAGGCCGTGGCTCGTACGGGAGATGGAGTTGCTGGGCCCGCGACTGCGGTCGGCGGTGATTCTGGGGGCGTTCGGCTGGCAGGCCGCCCTGCCGGCGTTCACGGCGGCGGGCTGGCGCGTGCCGAAGCCCAGGCCGCGGTTCGCGCACGGAGCGAGGGTGACGCTGGAGCGTGAAGCCGCGCAGGCAACGGGTGGCCGGTCAACGACGGTCGCACACGGGGAATCCGGGCCGGGTCCCGTCACCCTGTACGGCTGCTTTCACGTCAGCCAGCGGAACACGTTCACCGGCCGTTTGACCCCGGACATGCTCAAGGACGTCCTGCGGGAAGCGGCGGCGGAGGCGGACATCCCGCCGTACGCACGGGCGGACGGGCGGGATTGACCGGCGAGGCCACTCACCACCTGTGGCCTCAGCCGCCCTCAACGGCAGAAGCCCCCGCACGGGAGTGGGCGGGGGCTTCTGCGGAGTCTGGTCAGGTGTCGCGGCGCTTCATGGACTCGCGCGTCTCCTCAGCGCGGTCGCGGGCGCCGCCCATGGCCTTCTTGGCCTCACCCTTCGCCTGGTCCACCTTGCCCTGGGCCTGCTTGCTGCGATCGCCCGTGACCTTGCCGGTCATCTCCTTGGCCTTGCCCTTCATCTTGTCCATGCCGCCCTTGTCAGCCATGACCACTCCTTTGTCGGTACAGCGCCCACCGGTGTCACACACGGTGTGGGCCTCTGCCTTCAACGTAAGCGGGACACGGACACCTCGCCCGTCCAGCCGTCACACACCGTCACGGCAGGCTCAGTCCAGGCAGAACTCGTTGCCCTCGGGGTCGGTCATCACGATGTAACCGGCGCTCATCGGGGGAGCGGGCTCGTCGCGACGCACCCGCTTCGCCCCCAGCGCGACGAGGCGGTCGCACTCGGCCTCAAGTGCCGCCATGCGCTCCCCTCCCTCAAGGCCGGGAGCCGCGCGGACGTCGAGATGCACACGGTTCTTGGCGATCTTGTCTTCCGGGACCTGCTGGAAGAACACGCGTGGCCCGTCCCCTTGTGGGTCCTCGATGGCCGACTTCGAGTTGCGCTGGTCCTCCGGTACGCCGATCCGTGCGAGGAAGTCGTCCCACGCCGCGAGCGCGTCGGCGCCCTCGGGCAGGTCGACTCCTGGCGGGCCGGGGTGGACGTAACCCAACACGTCGCGCCAGAAGGACGACAGCGCCCGCGGGTCGTGGGCGTCAAAGGTGATCTGGATGTGGCGGCTCATCGGATTGCTCCGTTCGTGGCGGGACTCGTGAGCGGGAGAGACCGACCGCAGACCCGTCGGTTGTCTGGGCTCCCTCAAGCCACCCTGACACTCATGGCGGACAGGATCGGTCCGCCACTCTGGCAGACTGCGCGCCATGGACGGGGCACGCGACGACGAACTGGGTACGACGGAGCGGGTGCTCACCCTGCTCGGACTGCTGCAACAACGCCAGGTGTGGACCGGCCCCGAGCTCGCCGACCGGCTCGGCGTCACGACGCGCACCGTACGGCGTGATGTGGAACGGCTGCGCACACTCGGCTACCCGGTGCACGCCGGCCAGGGCGTCGGCGGCGGCTACCGACTCGGCCCGGGGCGGGAACTGCCGCCGCTGCTTCTCGACGACCGGGAGGCGATCGCCACCGCGGTCTCGCTGCTGGCAGGGGCGAAAGGCGCCGTCGCGGGCGCCGGTGACGCCGCACTCCAGGCCCTGTCCAAGCTCGACCAGGTGCTGCCCGCGCGACTGCGGCACGAGGTGCGCGCGCTCTCCGACTCGGTGGAGTTCTTCGGCCGAGGCCGCGCGCCCGTCGATCCCGAGGTGCTCATGACGCTCGCCCGAGCGTGCCGCGACGAGGTCGAGGCCGGGTTCGACTACCCCTCCAAGGGCGAGGTGCGAAGGCGGCGGGTGGAGCCCTACCGCCTGGTCGCCTCCGACCGGCGCTGGTATCTCCTCGCCTACGACCTCGACCGCGACGACTGGCGCAGCTTCCGCGTCGACCGGATGACCGACGCGTCCGCGCGGACCTTCCGTTTCAGCCCGCGCGAGGCGCCCGACGCGGCGACGTACGTCCAGGAAGGGGTGGCCAGCCGGGTCTACGCGCACCAGGCGCGCTTCCTCGTGCACGCGCCGGCCGCCACGGTCCGCGCGCAGGTTCCGGGGTCGGCGGCGGTCGTACGACCGCGGGGGAGCGAACGCTGCGAGGTCCTCAGCGGTGCCGAGCGACTCGACTTCGTGCTCATGCACGTGCTCCTGCTGGGGCACGACTTCGAGGTGCTCGACCCGCCGGAGCTCGGTGAACGCTGCCGTGTGCTGGCGCACAGACTCCTGGCGGCCGGAACCACGACCACGCCGTCGCCCGACGTCGAGAAGCCCTGAGCCGCGGGCCGTCAACAAAAACGCAACTCCCGTCCGATGAACGCAACTCTCGTCGCACCCGTATCTAAGTCCGGAACAGGTGTCCGGGGCCGGACGTCCAGGACCGGACACGTCCCCGGCTTCGGTCGGTGAGCGCATTCGGCAATCCCCCACAGGAGGCGACGAGTTGAGGCACAAGCGAATACCCAGGCGAAAGGCCGTTGTGGCAGGGGCCGCGGCGTTGGGCATGGTCGCGACGGCCGTCCTGCTGCAGCAGGCCAACGCCTCGCAGTCCGGGTCGGAGACCGCTTCGGGGCCCGCCGCCAAGAGGATCAGCGCGGCATCGGCGACGAAGCTGGTCGAGCCGTTGGCCTCGCGGCTCGGTGACGCCTACGCCGGGGCGTACTACGACGAGGAGAAGCAGCAGCTCGTCGTCAACGTCGTGGGCGACAACAACGCGGTCGACGTGCAGGTGAGGAGAGCTGGAGCGGTGGCGCGCAGCGTCGACAACAGCGCCGGTGAACTGGGCGCCGCCACGCGGACGTTGGCCGGACGGGCCACCATGGCCGGAACCGCGTGGGCCACCGACCCGAGGACCAATCAGATCGTCGTCACGGCCGATCGCACCGTGACCGGCGAACGTTGGGACAAGCTCGAGGCGACCGTCGAATCGCTCGGTTCGGGAATGGCCCGCATTCAGAAGTCCGCGGGGGAGTTCAAGACCTTCGCCGCAGGCGGTGACGCCATCTTCGCGGGCGGCGCGCGCTGCTCGCTCGGCTTCAACGTGACGACCGAGGACGGCAGTCCCGGCTTCCTCACAGCCGGGCACTGCGGGGTGGCCGCCGAAAGCTGGTCCGACGCGCAGGACGGCGCGGCCATCGGAACCGTGCAGGCGGCGACGTTCCCCGGCGACGGCGACTTCGCGCTGGTCACGTACGACGATCCGGCGACGGAGGCCCCGAGCACGGTCAACACGGGAGACGGCCAGGCCACGGAGATCGTGCGGGCCGCCGAGGCGGCGGTCGGGCAGGAGGTGTCCCGCATGGGCAGCACCACCGGCCTCCAGTCAGGCGCGGTCACCGGCCTCGATGCCACCGTGAACTACCCGGAGGGCACCGTCAGCGGGCTCATCCAGACCGACGTCTGTGCCGAACCGGGAGACAGCGGGGGCTCGTTGTTCACCGCGGACGGCAGCGCGATCGGCCTCACCTCGGGTGGCAGTGGTGACTGCACCGCGGGCGGCGAGACCTTCTTCCAGCCTGTGACCACCGCGCTGGCCGCGGTCGGCGCCGAGATCGGCGCCGGCGGCAACTGAGGTCAGGGTGCCGGGCCCCCCGTAGGTGGGTGTCCATGCCCGTCGCGGCGCTGATCGCCTTCGGCGTGAGGCGCCGCGATGATGCCCGCGGGGTGCGGCGAGGGGCGACGGGGTGCGGCTCAACCGACCGAGAAGGTGGTGCCCGGGGTGGCGTGGTCGACGGGGCCGCCGAACCGGGCGGCGGCGCGGGCCACTGCCTGTTCGGGGGTGAGGGCGCGTCCGACATGCGTGACGATCAACCGGCCCGCGCCTGCCGAGTGGGCCGTTTCCCCGGCGTCTTCAGGCGTGTGATGGACTCGCTCGCTCTCCGGGAGCCGCTGTGCGCTGTCGGCCTCACACAGCAGTACGTCGCAACCGTCGGCCAGCCGTGTGAGGTTGGCGCAGGGCGCCGTGTCCCCGGAGTAGACCAGCGTCCTGCCCGCGGCCTCGACGCGCAGGGCGAAGGCCGGGATGCCGTGCGCCACCGCCCGGCTGGTCAGGGTGAGCGCACCCACGCGGGCTTCGTGCCCGTCGTGCAGTTCCCGCACATCAAAGGCCGATTCGACCGGACAGCGGGTCGCGGTGTTGGTCAGGAAATGAGCCAGCCGGTCGGCGATGCCCCGCGGCCCGTACAGGCGGATCGGCGCCGTGAGCCGCACATCCGCGAACAGTGCGCCGTAGTAGGCGGTCAGCAAGTCCGCGCTGTGATCGGCGTGCAGATGCGAGATCCAGATCGCGTCCAGCTCGTCCAGCCGCACGTACCGCTGCAACTGCGCCAACGTCCCACTGCCCGCGTCCATCCACACCCGGGTGTCACCACCGGACACCAGGTATCCGGAGCATGGATTGTCCACGCTCGGATAGGGCGTCGCGGAACCCAGAACGGTGAGACGGAGAAGATCGCTGGCCACCGCACGAGTCTAGAACGCATGGCCGGACGCCCTGACCGCTCGGACGGCCGGACTCAGTCCACCGGCTTGCCCGGCTGATCGTGGGTGGAGCAGTGGATGCCGCCCCCACCGGAGGCGATGGTGTCGATCCGGACCTGCACGACGTCCCGGCTCGGGAAGTGTTCCCGCAGGATGCTCCGGGCGCGGTCGTCGGCCTTACGGTCTCCGAACTCGGGCAGAAACACGGAGTCGTTGGCGACGTAGAAATTGGTGTACGTCGACACGAAGTCGTCGCCCGCACCCCTGATCCTGTCCAGGTCGGGCTGCGGCAGATCGATGACCTCGATGCGCCGGCCCCTGGCATCCCTCGCCTCGCCGAGCGCGGCCTTCGCCTGGTCGGCCGCGCGCGACCAGGAGTCGGCGGGCATGCCGGGGAAAGCGCGGTCGAGGAGCACCACACCGGGGGCGGTGAACCGCACGAGGCTGTCCACGTGAGCGTCGGTGATGTCCTCGCCACGTACGCCGTTCAGCCAGATCACCTTCTTGATGCCCAGCGTCCGCTTGAGCACGGTCTCGATCTGGTCCCGGCTCTTGCCGGGGTTGCGGTTGTCGTTGACGATCGAGCTCTCGGTGATGAGGAGGGTGCCCTCGCCGTCGGTCTCGAAGGAGCCGCCCTCGGCGACCAGGGGCGCCTTCCTGCGCGGGATGCCGTACTCCGGCAGGAGGGTGCGGCCCACGCGGGCATCGTGGGTGTGCTCCTGCTTGTTCCCCCACCCGTTGAAGTTGCAGTCGACGCCGACCACGTCACCGTCCTGCTCCACGAACACGGGCACGGTGTCGCGCGCCCACAGGTCGTCGACGGCCAAAGGGATGACCTCGACGTCGCGCCCGCAGGCCTTCTGGGCGGCTCTCCGCTGACCGGGCCTGGCCAGCATCACGACCTCCTCGTGCGCCGCGATGGCGCGGGCGACGCGCGCGATGTCCTCGCGTACGGCAGGGAGGTCCTCCTCCCACACCGACTCCAGAGCGGGCCACGACATGAAGGTGCGCGTGTGACTCTCCCACTCGGCGCCCATGCGCCGCCCCTTGCCTGCCGTGTCCTGGGCACCGGCGGTCCTGGTGCTCCCCGGCAGAGCGTCGCTGGGCCCGCACGCCGAAGCGCCGAGAGCGCCCGCGCCGATCCCGGCGAGCGCGCGGAGGGCTGAGCGACGCGAGGGGAGAGGCGGACGAGACGTAGGGCGGGGCGACACGGCGAACTCCGATCGGCTGTGGACCTCGACTCTGACACAGACTGAAAATTCAGTCAAAGAACGGGACCGGGACCGTGTCTCCGCGCCATGAGCGTCCCGGTAAAGTTCGGGTGCATGGCGTCTCGCAGCACTCAGATCCTCGAAGCGGCCGCACGGCTCATCGCCCGCCGCGGCGTGCGCGGCCTACGCGTCGAAGAACTCGCCGCCGAAGCGGGCGTGTCGACCGGGTTGATCTACTACCACTTCAAGGACCGCACCGGGATCCTGCGCCACACGCTCGAGTTCATCAACGACCGTGCCGAGCGCTACACCACCGGCCGCGCGACGGACGCCGAACCCCTTTCCCCGCGTGCGGAACTGGACGAAACCCTGCTCCTGGAGCTGCAGGACACCCAGATGGTCAGGGAGAACAGCGCCGCCTGGGGTGAGCTGCGGGCGAGCGCCGTTTTCGATGAGACGCTCCGGGAGGACCTCGCCAGGGCGACCCTGGTGTGGGTGCAGGAGGTGGCGGCCCTCCTCGGCCGGGTGCGGCCGACGGCCCCGGCGCCCGCCCTGGCCGCTTCGGGGGAGCGGCTCACGGCCCAGCTCGAAGGGCTCAGCATGCGCTGGCTCAGCGGCGGACTGAGGATCGACCACGCGCGTGACCTGATGCGCGGTGCCGTCGACGCCGAGGTGGCGCTGCTGGGGGAGAAGTAGCGACTCCCGAGCGGATTCCCCACCACTGAAAATCGCGTCAGTCCGCAAACCTCACGCCATGCTGGTGGCGCCGTCCAGTGACTCGCGGATGATGTCGGCGTGGCCCGAGTGCTGGGCGGTCTCGGTGACGATGTGCATCAGGGCCCGGCGTGCCGACCACTCCGCGCTGGCCTGGAACCACGGAGCCTTCGGAAGCGGCCACGTGACGTCGAAGTCGGGCAGGGTGGCGACCAGTTGGTCGGTCCGGCGGGCCACATCGGCGTAGTCGGCCAGTACGCCGGCCAGCGTCTCGCCCGGCAGCATCCGGAAGTCGTCGGCCCGGTCGCCCCAGTCGGCCTCCGTCATGGACATGAAATCCGGCATCGTCGACGGGCCTTCCAGGATGAAGTTCACCCACGCTTTCTCCGTCTCGGTGACGTGCTTGATCAGGCCGCCGATGCACAGCTCACTGGCGGTGGTCCGCAGCCCGGCCTGCTCGTCGGTGAGGTCACGTGCGGTGAAGCGCAGGAAGTGCCGGTGCTTGGCCAGGACCTCCAGCCATTCGGCGCGCTCGCCGGCGACAGCCGGGGTCTCCGTCGTGTCGGGGGTGGTGCTCAGCTCGTGCGCAGTCATGGTCATTCGCCTTCCGGTTTTCGCGTCTCGCCGGTCGAGGACCACGCTACGAGGCGTATAGGCCAGAAGCTGTCCTAGATGGCGCGCGCAGGGAAAGTGGGCGGAACCGTTGTGGACGGAGGCGAGGAAACGCACAAGATCCGCGCCGCGCCTCTCCCCGCCTCTGCCCCCGGACCGAAGTACCGGGGGACAGCCCTACCCGAATCCGGCAGCCAGCAGGATCGCCCCGGGCCGCCGCCTGCGGAAATGCTGAGATCGGCAAATGCCGCAGGTTTTCCCAGAGTCCGTAGGAGTTGGCGCGTGCGTGAGCAGGTATGGCAGAAATCCCGTTCTTCCCGGCGGCAGGGAGGCCGGCGCAGAGTCCTTCCAGGCGCGGTCGCGGTGGTCGTCGGCGTCATGACGATCGGTGCGCTGGCGCCGCACGCTGTAGCCGACGCCAGGCCGGACGCCGTCGACACCGTCCGGCAGGGGCTGAACGGGCTGGTGCGCTCCGACGGTATGCCCGCCGCGCTGGCGAGCGTCCAGGACCGGGAAGGCCGCCACCGTACCTACACCGCGGGGGTCGGCGATGTGGCCACCGGCTCGAAGGTGCCGAGGGACGGCCGGGTGCGGATCGGCAGCAACACCAAGGCGTTCACCGCGGTAGTCGTGCTGCAACTGGTCGGCGAGGGGAAAATCGGCCTCGACACCACGGTCGACACCTATCTGCCGGGCCTCGTCCGCGGGGAGGGCATCGACGGCCGCCACATCACCGTCCGTCATCTCCTGCAGCAGACCAGCGGGCTTCCCAACTACAGCGACCATCTCGGCGAAGACGTCCGGTACTTCGCTCCCCGCGAGCTTCTCGACATCGCGCTCCAGCACGAAGCCGACTTCGACCCCGGGAAGAAATGGGCGTACAGCAACACCAATTACGTGCTGGCCGGCCTGATCGTCGAGAAGGTCACCGGCCACCCCCTCGCCAAGGAGATGGACCGGCGCGTCATCCAGCGCGTCGGGCTGCGCCACACCTACTTCCCCGCCCCGGGTGACGCGGCCGTCCGAGGCCCGCACCCCCACGGCTACTACCGGGAATCGGCCGACGCGCCTCTGCGGGACGTCACGGAGATCGACCCCTCCTGGGGGTGGGCCGCGGGCCAGTTGATATCCACCAACTCCGACCTCAACCGTTTCTACTCCGAGCTCCTGGGCGGCCACCTCCTCGCACCGGCCCAACTCGCCCAGATGCGCGGCTCCACCCTCCCCGCCGAAGAGACCTTCGGTCCCGGCGCCCGCTACGGCCTGGGGCTCGTGAGCAAGCCGCTTCCGTGCGGCGACGGCCTCTACTGGGGTCATGGCGGGAGCTTCCCCGGATACGAGACAAGGGGCGGAGCCACCGACGACGGCCGCGCGGTCAACGTCGCGGTGACCATGCAACTGGACGACGAGGCGGGCAGGGAGCGCGTCGACAAGGTCGTGGACGCGGCCTTGTGCCGCTGAATCAGGTGGGCAACAAGTGAAGCGATGAGTGCCGGTGGGCGCGACCGCCGAGGTCCATGTGCCCGCCGCGTCCCGCAACGCGTCGCGCAGGGGGGCGCATGCGCCGCGCGGCACTGAGTTCGTGCGCACCGAACCGGGCTGTGCGGTGTACCGGGCGCCGCACGGAACTCGGCGGCTCAGCGGCCGTCCCTGACCCTCTGTCACCGCGCTTCTGCCTCGGTGCTCGCCGCGCCGGGGTGGGGCTGCGCGGCAGGACGGTCGGCTGAGCCAGGTGGAAGGCGTCTGAACAGGCGAAGGCCTGCGTCAGGCGCCTTCTGCCGTGCCCGGACCTGCCCCGCTGTTGTCCCGCATCTGGGTCTCGCCTGGATCTTCGTGCTGCGCTCCCCAGCTCATCGGGTTATTTTATGCACGTTTTTCCGGCTTATGTCTATGTGTGCCTTCTGTCCTGCGCTCGTAGGCCAGAAGAGGAGCAAGAGCAGCAAGAGCAGCCCTACCGCGCGTAGGGGGAAAAGGCAGGCGATGGTCAAGACCTTGAACGCCCCGCGCGTCGGACTGGAAAGCCGCGGTCCGGCACCAGTGGTCCGCCGTTCGCGCCGCGCCGCAGGCCAGGGGTGGCTGGCCGCCGTCGCGGTGGCCTTCACGTTGGTCCAATTGGCCCTGGTGCGGCCCGGCATGGGCCTCGGCTGGGACGAGGCGGTGTACGTGAGCCAGGTCAGCGGCCACGCTCCGGCGGCGTTCTTCAGCGCGCCCCGCTCCCGCGGGATCTCCCTGCTGGTCGCACCGATCGCCTCCTGGTCGTCGTCCACCGAACTCCTGCGGGTCTATCTGGCTCTGCTGTCCGGCCTCGGCCTCTTCCTTGCGCTGCGCGTCTGGCGCGGGCTCTTCCCCCAACGGGTGGTGACCCTGGCCGGGGTCCTGTTCGCGACGCTCTGGGTGACTGTTTTCTACGGCCCGGAGGTCATGCCCAACTACTGGGTCGCGATCGGCGCCCTGGCCGGTGTCGGCTGCTTCCTGCGGGCCCAGGCCGACCGCCGCGACCGGGCCGCGCTGTGGGGTGCGGGTGCGAGTACGGCGCTGCTGGCGTGGATGCGGCCCACCGACGCCGTCTGGGGGGTCCTCCCGTTGTTCGTGCTGCTGGTGTGTGTCCGCCGGTGGCGGCGACCGCGGCTGCTCGCGGCGCTCGTCGTGGGGCTGGGGTCGGGGGCCGTCGGCTGGGTGGCCGAGGCGTACGCCAACTTCGGCGGCCTGGGTGCGCGCCTGGCCGACGCCTCCCAGATCCAGGGCGGCCTCGGCTGGAACATCGCCGTCCTCGATCAGCTGCGTGGACTGGGCGGCCAGACCCTGTGCCGCCCGTGCGACAGTCCACTTCCGGCGCCGGAGCTGATCGCGTGGTGGTTCGCCCTGCCGCTGCTCGCCGTGGTCGGCCTCGCCGTCGCGGTCAAGGGCCGGCGCACCGCGCGCACGCTGGTGCCGCTGGCCTGCGCCACGACGGCGGGCATCCCGTACCTGTTCATGATCGGATACGCCGCCCCGCGCTTCCTGCTGCCGTTCTACGCGCTGCTCGCCATCCCGGTCGCCGACGCCCTCGTCCACCTGGTCACCACCGTGCGCCGGCCATGGAGGCCGGTGGCGGTCACGTTGGCGGCGCTGGCCTTCGCCGGGCATCTGGCCATGCAGTACGTGGTGCTCGAGGACACGGTGGCCCGCTCGACCGCGGGTCGCCAGGAGTGGGCCCGCACGGCGGCCGAGCTTCACCGGCTCGGCGTACGGCCGCCCTGCGTGCTGAACGGACACGAGGCGCTCCCGGTCGCCTTCTACGCCGGGTGCTCCTCCGCCCAGACGCAGGGGCACAACGCCAGCGTCACGCAGGCGGAGCTCCTTCGGACGGCACAGCGGACGCCGACGGCCACGCTCGTCAGGGAGCAGGACGGGCCGCCGGGTTTCGCGCGCGACTGGCCCTCCCACGACTTCGGTGACCTGCGCATTCACATGGGTCCCGCGGACCGGACAGACGGCCCGGGATGACGCGCGCCTGGAGCCCGCCTCCGATCGCGGACGAGCGCGCCCTTTTCGGCGTACGAGCTGTGTGAGCGACGGGGGAGAGCGCACCCTCTCACACCGCCGGCCGTCTCACACCGTCGCGGGAAAGGCCTGCTCCGTCCAGATGGTCTTGCCGGAGCGGGTGTAGCGCGTTCCCCACCTCTGGACGAGCTGCGCGACGATGAACAGGCCGCGCCCGCCTTCGTCCTCCTCGCCGCTGTGGCGCAGGTGAGGTGAGGTGTGGCCCCTGTCCGCGACCTCGCACAGGAGGGTGCGGTCACGGATGAGACGCACTTGGATAGGGCCTTCGGCGTACCTGACAGCGTTGGTCACCAGCTCGCTGACGACGAGCTCGGTCGCGAACGCCAGTTCCTCCAGGCCCCATTGGTGTAGTTGTTCGGTCGCCAGCTCGCGGGCCCGGCCCGCGGCGACAGGTTCGGACGGCAGCTCCCACTCGGTGACCTGTGAGGTGTCGAGCTCGCGGGTACGAACGAGCAGCAGTGCGGTGTCGTCGGCCGTCGAACCGCTCGGCAGGAGCTGTGCCACAGCCCGGTCGCACAGTCCCTCCAGCGAGGCGTGCCGGTCGCTGAGCACCTCCTTCAGGGTGTCGAGTCCGTGATCGATGTCGCGGTCGCGTGCCTCGACCAGGCCGTCGGTGAAGAGTGCCAGCAGGCTGCCCACCGGCAGCTCGATCTCCAACGACTCGAACGGCAGACCGCCCAGGCCCAAGGGCGGTCCCGCCGGCAGGTCGGGGAACGTCGGCGGGCCGTCCGGGGCGACGACCGCCGGAGGCAGGTGCCCGGCCCTGGCCATGACGCAGCGTCGCGACACCGGGTCGTACACCGCGTACAGGCAGGTCGCCCCGGTGGTCACATCGGCGTAGTTCCCGTCGGGCGTGCCCAGCTCGCTGCGCTGCTCCTCCGCCGACTGCGCCACCAGATCGTCGAGCCGCGAAAGCAGCTCGACGGGGTCCATGTCCATCTGGGCGAACGCGCGTACGGTCGTGCGCAGCCGGCCCATGGTGGCGGCTGCCTGGAGCCCGTGACCCACCACGTCCCCGACCACGAGCCCGACCCGGGTGCCGGACAGCGGGATGACGTCGAACCAGTCTCCGCCGACGCCTGTCACGTCGTCCGTGGGCAGATACCTGTGCGCGACCTCGACCGCCGACTGCTCCGGCACGTGCCGCGGCAGCAACTGGCGCTGGAGGGCGAGAGAGGCGGTGCGTTCACGGGTGAAGCGGCGGGCGTTGTCGATGGACACGGCCGTACGGGCGACCAACTCGTCGGCCAGCGCCACTTCGCCGCTGTCGAAGGCGGACGATGCGGTGTCGCGGATGAAGGTGACGAGTCCCAGCATGCTGTTGCCGGCCCGCAGTGGCACGACCAGGACCGCGTCGTCGAGCACGAGCCCGCCCGATGACAGGCTGCGATACTGCGGCGAACCAGGCGGGTACTCCACGGGTGGATGGTTCTCGGAGGGAGCGGCACGCCCGCGGTCGGCGGGCCCTCGATCACTGGGCCCGCAGTGAGAAGGGTGTCCTCCCGGCTCCAGTTGTTCCGCTTCGTCCGCCGAGCAGCGGGCCACCCGCACCAGAGACGCCGCCGACGGGCCGATGGTGCCGGGCACCTCGCCTTCGAGCACCGCCTGGGCGAGGTCGACCGTCACCGTGGAGGCGAACTCCGGTACCGCCACTTCGGTGATCTTCTCGGCGGTGACCCGCACATCGAGAGCGGTTCCGATCCCGCGGCCCGCCTCGACGAGCAGGGCAAGCCGCTGCTGCGCCTTGTACCGGTCGGAGATGTCGAACGCGTCCTCGCACACTCCGATGACGCGGCCGTCGGCGTCCTGGAGCCGGTAATAGGCGCAGGACCAGAGGTGGTCCGTCTCCGGGTCGCTGGGCGGGCGGCCCTGGAAATGCAGGTCCAGAAAGGGTTCTCCGGTGTCCAGGACGTGACGCATGACGGCTTCGAGCGTGGGCGGATGTCCCTTGCTCACGAATTTTCCACCGGAGTACAGCTCATCGGCCCGAAGGCCCCGGAACTCGGCGAACGGTCGCCCTATCTCCCGTTCGTACGCGGTGTTGCACCAGGTCAGGCGCAAGTCGGCGTTGTAGATGCCCAGGCCGACGGGCGACTGGGTGGCCAGGCCCTGCAACAGGGCGAGGCGCGATTCCCACAGCCGCAGATCCTGCAGCTCTGTCGCGACGAGGATGCGCGCCGCCGGGCCCGCGCCGGGCAGGTCGCACACCGCGGTGGCGACGATCAGGTCATGCCCGTCCTGGTGCCGTGCGACGTAGAGCTCGCTTCCCCGGAATTCGGGAGGGCGAGCGAGGGAGGGGGTCGTCGGACCGGGTGACAGGAACGTGGTCAGGGGCCGGCCGACGATTTCCTGCGGCCGGTAACCGAGGAGCTGCTCCGCCGCCGGGCTCCAGCCGATGACCGTGTCCTGGGCGTCGACGACCGCCGTGGCCGCCCTGGTGACGTCGAGGGGACCACGAAAGTCAGCACCCTGCTCCTCGTTCCATGCCTTCATGGCGCCACACCAGCCCCGTTCATTCCCTACAGAATCCGCTGTCCGCGGGGAGGGCACAACTGCGGTTCACCCGCTCGACGAAACCGCGGGGTCGGCTCGCCCGCGGGATTGTCCTGCGGATCGCACAGGAAACGAGGATCTCGTCCCGCATAGAGCCGGGTGACCACCCGCTGCGCGCCCCCCTCGCCCGGACGCCACCGAACGCGGAGGCCCGCTCCCACTCCCATGCCCACCCCCCTGCCGCTCGGCCTGGTGCGGGCGACGAGGACCCCGCGCGGGTCATGACCGCGGCCGCTCAGGACATCGAAAGTCGTTCACCAAGATCGTCGAACGATACGCTCCTGCGATGCGTCTGATACCCGACGACCCGTTTCCCGAAATCGGCCACCCTTACACGACGGACGTGAGCGCGGACGGCCGCTGGATCGCCGTCAGTTGTCACGCGAGCGGTCGCGGCGGTCGTGGCCGGATCGTCGTCTACCGGGCGAGCGACCTCGCCTTATGGGACCAGATCGTGCTGGATCAGGGCATCGAGTGGCTCGTCTTCCACCCGGCCCTGCCCGTGCTCGCCGTGGGCACGGAGGACGGTGACGCATTCGAATTGCGGGGCGGGCTGCACCTGTATGAGCCGGAGACCCGGCGCCGCACCGACGCGGCCATCGACGGGGCCGGTGTCAGCGCCCTGCGCTGGCGGGACGCGCGCCGCCTTGAGGTGACGCTCGCTCGGCCGGTCGTCGACCACGTGGACCCCGGCCGAGTCACGTACACGCGACTCGTCTGCGAGCGTCACGACTGGCGGGGCATGACTGCTGACGTTCTCACAACGGTGCTTGCCGCACCGGGGATGCCGGTGGAGGTCGACTGGAGCGGCATCAAGGGTCCGGACATCGACCTGCCTCAGCGGTACCTCACCGACACCGCCGCCGAGAAGGGCCGCGTCTGGACCCGACGATCCGGGGCGGCCGTTGTGGAGGTGCTGCGGGACGGCCGGATGCTTGCCGCGTCACGGAGCGGGGCCCTGCTGGAATGCTGGTCGCCGGACGGCACTCTGCAGTGGACCGTGCCGGCGCCCGACGAGCAGGGGCAACGCAGCGGCTGCCGGCTGTACGTCACCCCGGATGATGAGAGCGCTTGGATCACCGTCCTGGTGGGCGACAGCAGCGATCGGCGCACCTTGCTGTGCCGGTTCGCTCTCGCCGACGGTGCCCAACTCGCCGAACTCCGCCTTGACTTCCCGGTGGCCATCGCTGCGCGCACGGACGGGGCCTGGGTGGCGAGGGACTCCAGGGAGCTGTTCCCGGGGCCGCGCTGGCCACCGAACGAGAGCGTCGTGCTCACCCCTTCCGGACGACAGCTGGCGACCGTGGCGTTGGGAGAGAGCGACAGTTCCTACGACTTCCCGGTGCGACGCTCGCCCCACCTGCTGTGCCTCTACGGCGTCGGTGGCGGGGACGTGATGACGGGGGCGCTGGAGAAGTGGGTCGTACGGGTCGACCCCCACGGGACCGAGCGTTTGTTCCCGTTCGCCTGGGACGACTCACTCGGCCGTCACCTGCGCGGCGGCCCAGCCGTGTACGTCGACGACGATGCCGGGCCAGGGCTCGTCCACACGTGCACGGCGCCCGACGGCACCCACCTCGTACGGCGTGCTTACCCGGGCGGTGCGGTGGTCTGGGCCCATCGCTTCGACGCACAGGTCACGGGGGTCGACGCCCACGGCGGTCTCGTCCACGCCGTGACCGGAGCCGGAGCCGGAGCCGGAGCCGTGACAGGAACCCGAGCCGGAGCCTGCGAGCTGCTCACGCTGCGAGCAGCGGAAGGCACAGTAGTGCGACGGAGCGAACTCGGCCTCGGCGGGCACGTCTACACCCCGACTTGCCTGAGCGCCGGCCCGAGCGGGGACCTCGTGATCGGCACGGCGGAGGGCCGGTTGATCAGTGCGGCTTTCCCCTTGCGTACCTGACTTGACGGTGCCTCGGGTCCCGGCTGGGGTGGGCCGGCGGGGATTGTGCACCGGAACCTGCGTGCCACCGGCCGCCGAACCCACACCGCCGCCGGCCGGATCCGGTGATCCGGACCTGGCCGCTGTGGCAGATGGTGCGGATGGTGTCAGAGGGCGGGGACGCGGGTGAGGCGTTCGCGCAGGGTGGCGGCGAACTCCTCGGCCCTCGCCAGCTGAGTGCGCAGCTTCTCCACCTGCTCGGCCGCGTCCTGCTCGTAGCCGCGCACGCGCTCCAGGAGCGCCTCGCGCTCGTCCGCCGCCAGCTCCTCGCCGGAGTCGAGCCGGTCGGTGGCGTCAAGGAGGTCGCGCATCTGGTCCAGGGTGAAGCCGAGCGGCTTCATGCGGCGGATGACCATCAGACGGGCCACGTCGTCCTCGGTGTACAGCCTGAAGCCGCCCTGGGAGCGGGCGGAAGGGATGACCAGGCCGGTCTCCTCGTAGTGCCGGATGGTGCGCAGCGACAGCTCGGTCCGTGCGGCAACCTCGCCGATCTGCATGTGTTCGCTGCTCACACGGACACCTTTCTCTCCTGTCGCCCGAGGCCACAGGCCGGCCGGCGTCGATCTCTACCGTAACGTTAGGGTAGAGTAAGTGGTCGTGGGCGTGGGCTCCAAGTCGTCTCCTGCTCCCCATGGTGCGGGATGGACCGCTCCCGTGACCGACAGCCCTGTCGGGGCCGACGACGCCCCCGGCGAAGTCCGATGCTGCAGGAGAGAGCGTGCGCATGTCCATGATGCCCAGCGCCGCCGCCTGCCCGCCGTGACCCTTCGCCCCTGAAGCAGCCGCGCACGCCTGCGCGAGCCGGCTGCTTCCTTCTGGCTTCAGCCCGCCGTACGTGGGCTCCCCGGCTGGCCGCCCGGCTGTCCGGCGCCTTCTCGCACGCCCCACGACACCGGGCGTGCCCGAGCACGACAGGTAACTCTTCTTGTCTACGTCTGCACTGTCCCCGGCTGCGCGGCTGCGAGGCCTGCGCCCCGACTGGCTGAACGACCCGAAGGTCTGGCGCACCGAGGTCCTGGCCGGCCTCGTCGTCGCCCTCGCGCTGATCCCTGAGGCGATCTCGTTCTCGATCATCGCCGGGGTCGACCCGGCGATCGGCCTGTTCGCCTCGTTCACGATGGCCGTGACCATTTCGATCGTCGGCGGACGCCGCGCGATGATCTCCGCCGCGACCGGCGCGGTGGCCCTGGTCATCGCCCCGCTCAACCGCGAGCACGGCCTCGGCTACCTGATCGCCGCAGTCATCCTGGCCGGTGTCTTCCAGATCATCCTCGGCGCGCTCGGCGTCGCCAAGCTGATGCGTTTCGTGCCCCGCAGTGTGATGGTCGGCTTCGTCAATGCCCTGGCCATCATGATCTTCATGGCGCAGGTCCCCGAGATGCACGACGTGCCCTGGCCCGTCTACCCGCTGATCGCGGCGGGGCTCGCCCTCATGGTGTTCTTCCCGAAGGTCACCAAGGTGATCCCGGCCCCGCTCGTGTCGATCGTCATCCTCACGGCCATCACGGTCGCCGCCGGCATCGCGGTGCCCACAGTGGGAGACAAGGGCGAGCTGCCCTCGTCCCTGCCGGTACCGGGCCTGCCCGACGTGCCCTTCACCATGGACACCCTGACCACCAGCGCCCCGTACGCGCTCGCCATGGCGCTGGTCGGCCTGATGGAGTCCCTGATGACGGCCAAACTGGTCGACGAGATCACCGACACCCACTCCTCCAAGACCCGCGAATCCATCGGCCAGGGCATCGCCAACATCGTCACCGGCTTCTTCGGCGGCATGGGTGGCTGCGCGATGATCGGCCAGACGATGATCAACGTGAAGGTGTCCGGGGCCCGCACCCGCCTGTCCACCTTCCTGGCGGGATCCTTCCTGATGGTGCTCTGCATCGTCTTCGGGCCGATCGTCTCCGACATCCCCATGGCGGCCCTGGTCGCCGTGATGGTGATGGTGTCCTTCGCGACGTTCGACTGGCACTCCATCGCGCCCAAGACCCTCAAGCGCATGCCCACCGGAGAGATCGCCGTCATGGTGATCACCGTGACCGTGGTGGTCGCCACCGACAACCTCGCCATCGGCGTCGTCGTCGGCTCCGTCACCGCCATGGTCATCTTCGCCAAGCGCGTCGCCCACCTCGCCAACGTCACCTCCCACGCCGCCCCCGACGGCAGCAGCGTGGTCTACTCCGTGACCGGTGAGCTGTTCTTCGCCTCGTCCAATGACCTCGTCGGACAGTTCGACTACGCCATCGATGCGGACAAGGTCGTCATTGACCTGACCGCTGCCCACATCTGGGATGCCTCCTCCGTCGCAGCGCTCGACGCGATCGAGACCAAATACGCCCACCGCGGCAAGACCGTCGAGATCATCGGCCTGAACAAGCCGAGCGCCCAGATCCACGAGAAGCTCAGCGGCGAACTCACCGGGAACCACTGACCGATCCACCGCGTCTGCGAGGGCGGCGAGCGGACCCCTGGACCGTCATCTACAGAAAGACGACTGATGAGGGCCGAGTCCTTGCCGCCATTCTCGCCGCCAGAATCCAGTTGAGATGGCGCCCTTGATGGGCAAGGGTCTGAGGTCATGGAGTTCTTCTGCTATCACCGTGATCGGCCCGGCTCCCTCGCCTTACGCGAGGAGTTGCTGGAGGAACACTGGTCCTACATGGATCAGTACGCCAAGGAGCTGATCGCTCGCGGCCCCACCTTCGCCGATGACGGGGAAACACCCACCGGCAGCGTGCACATCGTCGACCTGCCCGATCCCGCCGCCGCTCGCGCTTTCGCCTTCGGCGAGCCCAACTACCAGGCCGGCGCGTACCGGGACGTGTTGCTGCGCCGGTGGCGCAACCTGCTGGGGCGCACCATGTGGGATTTCCCGGGTGGCCGGACCGGTGGCAACCGGTACCTGGTGCTCGGCCTGGGCGAGGGCCCGGCCGCCGACCTCCGCCTGCCGCTCGACCGGGACGAGCTGGTCGCGTACGGGCCGCTGTTGTCCGACGACGGCGACACCTGGCTCGGTACGGCGGTGCTGCTGAGGGCCCCGGACCCGGACACGGCACGAGCCGTCCTGACTCCGGACCGGTACGCGGACATCGAGGTCCACGACTGGGAGTTCGGCGGTCGTCGATGAGCCACGGACCCACCGGTCTGACGTCATCTGCGGACCACATCGACCTGGGGCAGGAGCAGTGACGGTGGCGCTTCGGGCTGTTCCTCTGCTGGGCGGGCCGGTGGAGTTTCGGGGAGCGCTGGACCTGGAGACCACACAGGCAGGGGTGATGCCCCGCCGGTTGCCCGCGTGGACCAAGGAGCAGTACCAGGACCCGTCGGTCTACGGCGTGACCGTGATGCCTTCGGGGGTGAGGCTGGTGTTCCGCACTGACGCACGGGAATTGGAGTTTGAGGTCCTCACCTCCACCGGCCAGCTTGCCTCCGACCCCCATCCTCGCCCGACCGGGATGCTGGAGTTGCTGGTGGACGGCGTCTTGACCGGCCGTCAGCAGGCGCCGGTGGGCAACGTGCTGCGGATGGCGGGCCCCGGGGCCGTACAGCGACTAGTCCCGGGCGAGCCAGGGACCGTACGGTTCGCCGGGCTGCCGGCAGGCATGAAGAGCGTCGAGTTGTGGCTGCCACAACAGACCCCGACGGAACTGGTGGCACTGCGCGCTGACGGCGAGGTGTCGGCCCCACTGCCGGACGGGCGGCGCCGCTGGGTGCACCACGGCAGTTCCATCAGCCACTGCATCGAGGCTGACGGTCCCACTGGCACCTGGCCGGTGGTGGCGGCGGCGCTCGGAGGGGTGGAGGTGGTCAACCTCAGCCAGGCGGGAAACGCGCTGCTGGATCCCTATGTCGCCCGTACGATCCGTGATGCGCCCGCCGACCTGATCAGCCTCAAGGTGGGCATCAACATCGTGAGCCTGACCGCCTTCCGGCTGCGTACGTTCGGCCCGGCGGTCCACGGGTTCCTGGACACGATCCGGGATGGACACCCGGACGCCCCGCTGCTGTTGATCTCTCCGGTGAGCTGTCCGGCCCTGGAGGAGGCCCCCGGCCCGACCGTGACCGGGCCGGACGGGAGGCTCGCTGCCCTGGGCGACCCGGCTGACGTGGCCCGCGGTGCATTGTCGCTGGCGGTGGTCCGTGCCGAGCTGGCCCGGATAGTCGCGGCACGGCAGGCGTCTGATCCCCACCTCCACTATCTCGACGGACGCGAGCTGCTCGGCCCGGACGAGGCGGACGACCTGGCCGACGGCCTCCACCCGACCGCCGCCGCATACCGACGCATGGGCAAGCGCTTCGCAGCCCACGCTTTCGCGTCGGACGGTCCCTTCCCTTGAGCGAGCCGGGCTCCGCACAGCGCAGGCGTCTTCTGTTGCGCTGAAGCGGGAGTGCCGCTCCCATGGCCCCGGCTGAAGGGTGTACCCCGGCTCCGGTAGCAGTGCGGCTGAAGTTCCGGGCCCGGGGCGGCTCTTGAGCCCCTTGTACGGGGGCTACTTCACGGCTCCTGCGGCCAGGCCGCGGGTGAGGGAGCGCTGGAAGAGGAGAGCAGGTAGGTGCCGAAGGCGCTGTACGTGATGCCGACCAGGATGGTGTAGCCGAGCTTGCCGTCGTACAGGCCCATCTCCTTGAACAGGTAGTAGATGGGGTAGACGAGGCCTTCCTGTGGCAGGACGTTGACGCCGAGGAAGAGCGCCCCGAGCGGCGTCAAGTCCTCCTACCGCCGGGTTCAATGGACTACCGGTATCCGGTGGCGCACCCGGTGGTGTTGAGGTTGAAGTCGGACGGGGTGCTGTTGGCTCCGGGCAGGGTGCCGGTGAAGGAGACCCGGCGGGTCTGGCCGGGGGCCAGGGCGCCGTCCGAGCCGGGGCTCTGCAGGGCGACATCGGTGCCGTTCTGGATGGCCTCAGCGCCCTCCGACTGCTTGATCCGCTGGCCGTCGGCGTAGCGGAAGCGCACGGACCAGGCGGCGAGCGGCGTCCGCCCGGTGTTCTTGATCTTCATGGTGCCGGTGAACTCGCCGCCGGCCTTCGGCTCCGCCGCGTAGCTCACCCGGCAGGAACCGGCCGGCACCTCGCCGCGGGGGAAGAAGACCGTGCCGGGCATCTCGGGGCGCTTGATGTCGGTGTTGGCCGCGATGAGGTCGCCCAGGTCGTGACGGAAGTCGATGCCGTACTTCTTGGAGATCGCCTCCAGGGCGCTGGCCTGATTGCCGTAGAAGAACCGGTCGCCGTCGCGCAGCCGCCGGAACTCCCGCGCCCACATGGACCGCTGCAGCTCGCCGAACTCCGAGCCCTTCAGGTGCGGTTCCGACTGCATGCCCACGTAGGCGTCCACCCGGTCGACCGAGCCGTAGATCGCCTTGAGCCGGGCGGCGAGCGTGGTCCGCTTGGTGTAGCTGACGGTGGAGTGGTCGCGTGGGTCGTTGCGGTGGCCGACCTTGCTGCCGAAGAGGTTGGTGATATTGGTGAAGTCGGTGCTGTCCGGGTCGTTGATCTCGTTGCCGGGGGTGAGTTCCGGGTCCTTCGGGAAGGCGTCGGTGGCCTCGCCGGTGATGTCGGTGAACGACCGGGCGGGCGGGAGGCCGTAGGCCCGGCGCATGGAGTTGTACGACGGCATGCCGTGGTCGCGGCTGCGGGCCAGGTCGGTCGCGCCCAGGTCGAAGACGCACTTCGGGTCGGCGCTCTCCGGCCCGCATAGCACGCTGCGCAGCAGGTGGTCGATCGTCTCGTCGTTGCGGTACTGCGCCCGCTCCCCGATGGTCTGCAGCGTCGGGCCAAGACCCAGGCCCTTGACCAGCGATGGGTTGTCGCGGGTGTGCACCATGTCGACCTCGACGACCACCTTGCCGTCGTTGGTGAGGAAGGCGGGTAGGCCCGCGGCCCGGAACGCGTCCAGTTGGGCCGGCGTGTAGCGGTCGGCGGGCTGGGTGACGGAGAAGCCGCCGTGGATCATGCTGTGTGCCCGGTAGCCGGTGGCGGCGAACTCGTTGGACAGAGTGGTGTTCACCTTCGGGTCGTAGCCCCGGTAGCGCGGCAGATCGATCCCCATGGCGGGCAGGAACTCGCGGTAGGTGATGTATTGGATCTCGCTGATCACCACCCGCCGGGCGATCTGGAACCGCTCCTCTTCACTGAGCGACGCGGGCAGCGCGTCCACGATCCTGTTGTGCTCCCTGGCGAACAGCGTCTGGACCGCGGTCACCGCGATGTTGTTGTTCACCCGCACGTCCCCGGCGACCGCCGCGCTGGCCGGATCGGCGCGCAGCCGGCCGTCGATGTCCGTGGCAGGAGCGTTCGAGGCGTCGCCTCGCGCGTCCCGGCGGGGCAGGTAGCCGTCAGGCAGCAGCAGCTTCGCCCCGTTGTTGGCCACATCGCCGTCCGCCGGACCCTGCCGGAGCCAGTCAAGCCGGGTGTTCTTGGTGCCGTAGACGCCGGAGGCGTCGAGGTAGGAGCTCTGCATGTTGACCTGCTGGCGCGCGTTGGTCACGCCGGTGCCGTCGGCCGGCCTGGATCGTACGAACGGCAGATAGTGCTTGCCGGATATCAGCTCCAGCGGATCGCTTCCGTCGCCCTTCATGTCCTCCCGCTCGCCCTGCGGGTCACTGGCTTGCTCGCCCAGCCGCAGCGCGAAGGTGTGGTCGAGGAACTGCGCCCAGGCCCAGCCCCACTGGCTGACCTGGCGCTCGGAAAAGACGTTCACCGCGGGTACGTCATTGGCTCCCAGGACCTCCTCGTCGCCGAAGATCCGGTTGCTGGCGTAGCGAGGGTCGGGCCCGGCGACGGGGGCGCTGTGTCCGTCGGCGTAATTCGGGGCGGCTAAGCGCGCATACGGGCTGTCGGCCCGGCCCCAGTCCGGGTGCGCCCGATTGTTGCCACTGCCGTCCAGCGACTGGGTCTGCGGGCGTACGCCGTCCTTGGCGTCCGCCGCGCCGAGTGGCACGGTCAGCGCTGCCACCAGCCCGGCCCCCACCCACCACGCGCGTCTCATCTGTCGTCCCCTCCGTAGATGGCGGTCGAATGCCTCGCCAAGAATGCACGGAGCGCTGTCCAAGTGACAGAACCGACTGTTTGGACGGGTGGGGGCATGGCGGGTCCACGTCAACGGGCGTCGGGGATAAGCAGGTTGATGACCGTGAGCTGCTCGCCGCAGTTGGGGCACTCGTGGAAGGCGCCCAGGCCGGCGCCGGGTTCGGCCGCGTACGGGACCTCAGTCGGCTCCGGTGCCTCGGCGGCCCGCAGCTGCTGCGCCCGCCACCAACGGGCCCGGCAGCCAGGGGCGCAGAACCTGCGGGTCGGGTTCCGGCTGGTCCAGGCGAACTCTGCGTCGCATTCGGCGCAGCGCCGGGTAGCGGTGGCCATGGGGCCTCCTGTATCTGCTCGCGGGGCTGAGGGATCTGCGACCAGTAGACAGGGGAATGGGTAACTCCGTTGTAACACAGGGCCACATGGCAGGAAGGGGTGCTCCGCCGCTCGTTCGTCTGATCCTGTTACCTCGCCGAGACCACCCGAGGTGGAGGATGAGCGAGTGATCGAGGGGGCGATGAGTTGCGCACATCCGCAGGGCGAGCGGCGCGTGGGAGCGAGCAGGCGGCACAGTTGCCGGTCGAGGGCCGGGCGCGGCTCACACCGGACGCCCGGATGGCGCCCCGGCGCACCGGGCTGACGCTGTCCCCCGGTCTTCCGCTGGCGGAGTGGCGCCATATCGGCCGGCAGATATTCGTGGTATCGGATTCGTCGGCATGGTGGCTGGGTGACTGGCTGATATACGGCAGGAAAGAGTATCCCGACCGCTACCGCAAGGCGGTGGCCGACACCGGCCTCGACTACCAGACCCTGCGCAACTATGCCTGGGTCGCCGGTAAGTTCGAGCCTGCCCAGCGACATGCGCAGCTCAGTTTCCAGCACCATGCCGAGGTGGCCGGATGTCCTGCGGAGGAGCGGGAGGTCTGGCTGACCCGGGCCGAGCAGGGCGGCTGGTCGCGGAATGAGTTGCGCCGCCGGACCCGGACTCGGCGTGACTCCGGCGGAGGGGCACTTGCCCCGCAGATGCAACTCGATCTGCCGTCCGATCACCGGGTCCGCTGGGAGAGGGCTGCCGCGGCGGCAGGACTAGACCTACTGGAGTGGATTGTCCGTATGCTGGACGAGGCCGCCGGCGATCCCAGGGAATCTGCGGTCCTGCTCGATGCCTCTCTCGAAACCTGAAACTCCGTTTTCACCGTAGGGCGTTCGCCCGTTGTCCCGCCGGCGAGACAACGGAATCGCGCATTCTCTCCCCTGTTTCGTGCCAATTGCCGTCGGCTGCCAGAGGGGTTGCCAGCCGTGCGAATTCCGTCGGCAGTCGGCCGTACACACCCGTCGGGCCTGCGTCTATTCCCTTGTATACGGAGCCGTGGCCAACGTTCTCGGCCCCGCCTGAGACATCTGGCCGACCCCCTCTGAAGGGGCGTACGGTGTCCGGATTCCTGGCATCAGAACCGATGGACGGTGTTAGAGTCCGAAGCGGCTAACAGGGTCGTTATTCGGCCCGTGCGGTGGCATTGCGGGGGGAGAAATCCAATGCGCTCAGCCGTGGGGAAGATCCACAGTGGAAGCGACGCCGGTATCACCTGGTCCACACTCCTTTGGGGTACGCCTAACGCCATGCACCGCTGAGTGCGAGCTGGTTCGCAGGAGTTACCTCGAGAGGAGCTTGTGATGCAGTCTGGCCAGCCTCAGTTCGAACAAGAGATGGTAGTCGAAGCCGAGATCAGCTCATTGTCCGTCGCCGCTTCGCCGCGTAGTGCGGGTGAAGATCAGGACCATATACAGGCCTTGATGGAAGTGCGGATTCCGCTTCCTCCAGTGCTGGTGCACCGGCCGACCATGCGGGTGATCGACGGGGTGCACCGTTTACGGGCGGCGCAGCTTCGCGGTGATGAAAAGATCCCCGTAACGTACTTCGACGGAAGCGAATCCGACGCGTTCGTGCTCGCGGTGGAGTCGAACGTCGCGCATGGCCTGCCGCTGTCGATGGCGGACCGGAAGCAGGCGGCGGGCCGGATCATCACGACGCACCCGCAGTGGTCGGACCGGATGATCGCCATGACCACGGGTCTGTCGCCCGGCATCGTGTCCGAGATCCGCCGGCGGGCGGCCGGGGGCAACCTCATCGAGGGCAGCAGAATCGGCCAGGACGGGCGGGTCCGGCCGGTCAACATCGCTGCCGGGCGCGTGCTGGCCAGCAAGCTCATCCAGGAGAATCCCGGGCTGTCGTTGCGGCAGATCGCGCGTGAGGCCCGGATATCGCCCGAGACCGCCAGGGACGTCCGAAACCGGCTGCACCGCGGCGAGGACCCGCTGCCGAAGCCGCGCGTGCGGGCGCGTCCACGGCCCGATGCCGTGATCCCGGCAACGCCCGCCGAGCGGGGGAGGACCGAGCCGCCCGCGGTGACGAGCGATGGCGGGGCGATCAGCAGGTCGCGGATCGCGGAGCGGGTGGCGGCCGTGGACCGGCTGAAATCCGACCCCGCCCTGCGGTTCAGCGACACCGGACGTACGTTGCTGCGGCTATTCGGTTTCCTCACCCTCGCCGGTGCGGAGTGGCAGGCGATTATCGACAGCGTGCCCCCGCACTGCAAGGGGACGGTGACCGGCCTCGCCCGCGAGTGCGCGGGCGTCTGGGAGGAGATCGCCGCGCGCATGGATTATGAGGTTACGGCGTAGGGATAGTTGATCGCGGCTGCCCGACCGAGCCGTCCAAGTGGCGAATTCAGCTGGTTGGACGGGCTCGGTCCAGTCGCGTTTTCCTGTTCCCGCCCCATCATGATTTCCCTTGTCCAGGATTTCACCGCGTCCGGTTGGACGTCGTTGTCGAACGCTGGTGCACGTGTGATGCTGAAGCCTGAAACTCGCTTTCATTGAATTGTCAGGCAGCCTTTCGGGGGAGTCCATGATAACGCGGCAGCTTGCACCGGCGGATTTACTCAGGCAGGACCTTCACGACTCCCTCGCCGACCCGGTGCTGGACACGATGAACTTCCTCAACGAGATCACTTTCCGCTATCCAAATGCGATCTCCTTTGCCCCCGGCCGCCCGTACGACGGCTTCTTCGACACCGAGCAGGTCTTTACCTACATCCGCGGCTACCTCGACCACCTTGCCGCGCAGGGGAGTTCGCCGCAGGAGATCAGGACCGCCCTCTATCAGTACGGCCCGACCGCGGGCACCATCCGCGAGATCATCGCCGATTCGCTGCGGGCCGACGAGGACATCGACGTCCCGGCCGAGTCGCTGGTGGTCACCGTCGGCGCACAGGAGGCGATGCTCCTGGTGCTGCGGGCGCTGATGGCCGGCCCCGACGACGTGCTGCTGGTCTCCAGCCCCTGTTATGTGGGGATCACCGGCGCGGCCCGTCTCCTTGACATCGCCGTCTGTCCGGTCGAGGAACGCGAGGACGGGCTGCACCCCGACGACGTCGAGGCGGCGATCGAGGAGCAGTTGGCCCGCGGCCGCCGCCCGCGCGCCCTCTACGTGCTGCCCGACCACGCCAACCCGGCGGGCACCACCATGAGCGAGCCGGCCCGCCGGGCTCTCCTTCGCTCGGCCGGGCGGCACGGCCTCCTGATCGTGGAGGACAGCCCGTATCGGATGGTGAGCCCCGGCCCGCGGCTGCCGACGCTGAAGTCCCTCGACACCAGCCGCTCGGTGGTGCACCTGGGTTCCTTCTCCAAGACGGTCTTCCCCGGGGCTCGCGTCGGCTTCGTCGTCGCCGACCAGCGGGTCGACGACGGCGCCGGCGGTACGTCCTTGCTCGCAGCCGAACTCGCCAAGATCAAGAGCATGGTGACGGTGAACACCCCGTCGCTCAGCCAGGCCGCCGTGGCCGGCGCGCTGCTCGCCGCCGACGGCCGGCTCTCGGAGCTGAACGCCAAAGCCGCCGACTACTACGGCGACGCCATGGGAGCCATGCTCCGGCATCTCGGCGAGGCCCTGCCCGCCGACCGCCGTGCGGCGCTCGGGGTGCGGTGGAACGAGCCGGCCGGCGGGTTCTTCCTCAGCATGCGGGTCTCCTTCGCGGCGGACGAGGCCGCTCTGACCCGCTCCGCGCGCGAATTCGGAGTCATCTGGACGCCGATGCGGAACTTTTATCCTCACGGCGGCGGCCGGCACGGCATCCGCCTGTCCATCAGCTATCTGACGCCCGCGGAAATGAAAGAAGGCACCGCGCGGCTCGCCCGCTTCATAGCGGCGGAGAACTCCGGAACGGAAGGGGGAGGTACGTGACCAGCTACTCAGGACTGCTGCGCAGTAAGCCGCGTAGGTGGGGGTGGACGTTCCGGTGACCGCCATCCTTGAAAGCCCGCATTCCCCCCGGAAATCCGCACCGGTCGTGCCTCAGCCAGGCCTGACCGCGAGGCGGGAGTTCCTGCACCCGCGGATCATCGGAGTCGGTACGGCGGTGTCGCCCACCTCGTACAGCCAGCAGGAGGTGCTCGACGCCTTCGCGATCACCGACCCCCGGGTCCGTTCCGTCTTCCTCAACAGCGCCATCGAGCGCCGCCACCTCGCGCTCCCCGCCGTGGACGCCACCGGGGCCCGGATCGCGGAGCCGCAGGGCGACCTGCTCGCCAAGCACAAACAACTGGCCATCGAGATGGGCGCGGACGCGCTGCGCGCCTGCCTGAAGCGGGCCGGCGCCGACCTGGCCGACCTGCGCCACCTGTGCTGCGTGACCTCCACCGGCTTCCTCACCCCCGGGCTCAGCGCGCTGCTCATCCGGGAGCTGGGCATCGACCGGCACTGCAGCCGTTCCGACATCGTCGGCATGGGCTGCAACGCCGGGCTCAACGCCCTGGGCGTCGTCACCGGCTGGGCCGCGGCCCACCCCGGCGAACTCGCCGTCGTGCTGTGCACGGAGGCCTGCTCGGCGGCGTACGCGATGGACTCGACGATGCGCACGGCCGTCGTGAACAGCCTGTTCGGCGACGGCGCCGGCGCGGTCGCGCTGCTCGCGGGCGAACGGACCGGCGAACAGGCGGGCGCGGCAGAAGCCGAGGAGGGTCCGCGGCTGCTGAAGTTCGCCAGCTGCATCATCCCCGACGCCATCGGGGCCATGCGCTACGACTGGGACCGGGACCTCGCCCGCTTCAGCTTCTTCCTCGACCCGCAGATCCCGTACGTGGTCGGCGCCCACGCCGAGATCGTCGTGGACCGGCTGCTGGCCGGAACGGGCCTGCGGCGCAGCGACATCACCCACTGGCTGGTGCACTCGGGCGGCAAGAAGGTGATCGACGCGGTCGGCGTGAACCTCGGCCTGACCAGGTACGACGTGCGGCACACCACCAGCGTGCTGCGCGATTACGGAAACGTGTCCAGCGGCTCCTTCCTCTTCTCCTACGAACGGCTGCTGGACGAAGGCGTCACCGAACCAGGGGAGTACGGCGTGCTGATGACCATGGGGCCAGGCTCCACCCTCGAGACGGCACTGGTCCAGTGGTGAGGCGGGAGAGCGCCGTGAAAGAGGTATTGACGCTGACCGTGGACGGCACCGAGCCGATGTCGGCCGCCGCCGTCGCGGCCGTGCAGGAGGCCTGCGACCGGGCCGAGACACAGGGCGGCTCCGGCATCCTCACCATCCACGTCTCCGGTGCTCCCAGCGGCGACTGGACCAGCGGACTCGACGTGATGCTGGTCAGCAAGTGGGAGCGGGCGCTGCGCCGCCTTGAACGGCTCCCCGTCGCCACGGTCGCGGTCGCCGGCGGCGACTGTGGAGGGACGGCGCTCGACGTGTTCCTGGCCGCGGACGTCCGCGCGGCGACGCATGGCACCCGGCTGCTGATCCCCCGGGACGCCACCGCCACCTGGCCCGGCATGGCGGGCTACCGGCTCGTCGCGCTGGTCGGCACGGCGAGGATCCGCCGCGCCGTCCTCTTCGGCCTGCCGATCGAGGCTCCCGAGGCGCTGCGTCTTGGCATCGTGGATGAGATCGTCGACGAGCCCGCCGCCGCCACGGCGGCCGTCGCCGGACTTGCCAGCGGGCTGGCCGGCAAGGAGCTGGCGATCCGGCGGCAGTTGCTCTTCGACGCCGCGACGACGAGCTTCGAGGACGCGCTCGGCCCGCATCTGGCCGCCTGCGACCGGGCGCTGCGCGGCACGGCCCGACAGGAGGCGTCGTGACGGCACCCGACCAGCCGGACAGGGACGTCTGGCCGAGCCTTCGGGAGGCGGCGACCCGCGTGGAGGACCTGATCGCGGCGCTCCCCGACCCCGGTGCGCGCACGCACCCGCAGCGTGCGGAGCTCGCCGCAGCCAAGGACGCGGCCCGCGCGCTACGGGTGCACTACCTCGACACACACGCCGACGCCGTGTTCGAGCGGCTCGCCGACGGGCTGCGCATCGACGAGCTGGTGGCAGCCGCCGCGGACGCCTGCCCCGGCCTGGTGCCGACGGAGAAGCAGCTCGCCGCCGACCGCGGCCGCCGCCAGGCGGACAAGGAGGGCTGGGAGATAGACCAGGGCATCTTCTTGCGGGCGGTGCTGCGCTCCCCGCTGGCGGGCCCGCGGGTGCTGGACGCGATGCTGCGGCCGACGCCGCGCGCCCTGCGGCTGCTGCCGGAGTTCCGCCGCACCGGGGTGCTGCGCACCCGCTCTGTCCTGCTGGAACGGCGGGACGGCGCCGCGCATCTGACGATGTGCAGGGACGACTGCCTGAACGCCGAGGACGGTGAGCAGGTCGACGACATGGAGACCGCCGTGGACCTCGCGCTCCTTGACGAGGAGGTGCGCGTCGGCGTGCTGCGGGGCGGGGAGATGAGCCATCCCCGCTACCGCGGCAAGCGGGTGTTCAGCGCCGGCATCAACCTCAAGAGCCTGCATGCCGGCGGCATCTCGCTGACCGGCTTCCTGCTCCGCCGCGAACTCGGCTACCTCCGCAAGCTGGTCACCGGCCTGCTCACCGATCACACCGGGGCCTGGCATTCCCGTACGGTCGAAAAGCCCTGGATCGCGGCCGTCGACACCTTCGCCATCGGCGGCGGCATGCAGCTGCTGCTCGCCTGCGACCAGGTGCTCGCCGCGTCGGACGCCTATCTCACTCTGCCGGCCGCCCGCGAGGGCATCGTGCCGGGAGCCGCCAACTTCCGCCTCGGCCGGTACACCGGTCCGCGGATCTCCCGCCAGGTCATCCTGTCGGGGCGGCGGATCTGGGCGACCGAACCGGACGCCCGGCTGCTGATCGATGAGGTCGTGGAGCCCGGCGAGCTCGACACCGCCGTGGCTCGCGGCGTGGCACAGATGCAGAGCCCGGCGGTCGTCGCGAACCGCAGAATGCTGAACGCCGTCGAGGAGCCGCCGGAGGAATTCCGCCGGTACATGGCCGAGTTCGCGCTGCAGCAGGCGCTGCGCCTGTACGGCGAGGACGTCATCGACAAGGTCGGCCGCTTCGCGGGGCGCGAAGGATGAGCGACGCCGGCCCCCGGGTGCGGTGCGAGACGCGCGACCACGTCGCCTACGTCACGCTCGACCGCCCCGACTTACTGAACGCGATGGACCTGCGCATGCACGAGGAGCTCGGCGCGGTCTGGGACTACGTCGAGGCCGACGACGAGGTACGCGTCGCCGTACTCACCGGGGCCGGCGAGCGCGCCTTCAGCGTCGGACAGGACCTCAAGGAGCGCGCCCGGCTGAACGCCGGGGGCGCTCCGCCGACCACCTTCGGCAGCCGCGGCCAGACCGGCTGGCCGCGGCTCACCGACCGCTTCACGCTGTCCAAGCCGGTGCTCGCCCGGGTCCAGGGCTACGCCCTCGGCGGCGGGTTCGAACTCGCCCTGGCCTGCGACCTGATCATCGCGTCCGAGCGGGCCGTGTTCGGCCTGCCCGAGGCGCGGCTCGGGCTGATCCCCGGGGCCGGCGGCGCGTTCCGGCTGATCCGGCAGCTGCCGCAGAAGGTCGCGCTCGGACACCTGCTGACCGGCCGCAACCTGGACGCCGCCGCGGCGCTGCGGTACGGCCTGGTCAACGAGGTCGTACCGCCCGCCCGCCTTGACGACTGCGTCGCCCAGTGGACGCGGGATCTGGTGCGCAGTGCCCCGCTCTCGGTCCGGGCGATCAAGCAGGCCGCCCTGGCGTCGGTAGACATGCCGCTCCCGGACGCGTTCACCGCCACGTACAGCTGGGAGGAGCGCCGCAGGCACAGTGCGGATGTGGCGGAAGGGGTCAAGGCCTTCACGGAGAAGCGCGACCCCGTCTGGACCGGTAAGTGAGCGGAGAGCAAAGGGGGATGGCCGATGCCGGTGGTGCCTGTCAACGGGATCAAGCTGAGCTACGACGACCACGGCTCCGGAGAGCCGGTGGTGATGGTCACCGGAACCGCCGCGCCCGGGCGGATTTGGCGCACCCACCAGGTACCGGCCCTGAAGGCGGCCGGCTACCGGGTCGTCACCGTCGACAACCGGGGCATCCCGCCGACCGACGCCGGACCGCAGTCATACACCGTCGACGACATGGCGGCTGATGTCGCCGGACTCATCGAGCACCTGGGCGCGGGCCCGTGCCGGGTCGTCGGCTTCTCCCTGGGCGGCATCATCGTCGCCGAACTGCTGCTGGCCCGCCCCGAGCTCGTCCGGCAGGCCGTGCTGATCGCCTCCTGCGGCCGGGCGGACGCGCTGATCGCAGCCATGGCGGCCGCCGACCTGGCCCTGGCCGACAGCGGCGGCGCCCTGCCGCCGGCGTACGCGGCCTATGCGCAGGCCATCCAGAACCTGTCGCCGGAAACCCTCAACGACGAGGAGCGGCTGCGGGACTGGCTGGCCGTCTTCGAGCTGTCCGGGGCCGCCCCGGGCTCGGTCCGCGACCAGCTGGGCCTGCAGCTGATCGGCGACCGGCTGCCCGCCTACCGCCGGATCGGCGTGCCCTGCCACGTCATCGGCTTCGCCGACGACCTCGTCGCCCGCCCGCACCTGGTCCGTGAGGTCGCGACGGCGATCCCCGGCGCCGGTTACACCGAAATCTCCGGCTGCGGCCACTTCGGCTGCCTGGAAAAGCCCGACGCGGTGAACGAGGCGATGACCGGATTCTTCACGCCCAGCTGACGTATCCGAGCGATAGCGTTATCGGCTGAAGGCGACCGGTCTGCGCTAGGGGTGGGGCGATGAGAGTGCTGGTGGTTGAGGATCATGCCGTGCTGGCGGAATCGGTGGCACGGGTATTACGCCGCGAAGGAATGGCCGTCGATGTCGTACACGACGGCGAACGCGCCCTGGAGAGCACCTCCGTCGTCGACTACGACGTCGTCGTGCTCGACCGGGACCTCCCCGGAATCCACGGCGACGACGTCTGCGGCACGCTGGCCGGACAGCCGCAGCAACCCCGTGTGCTGATGCTGACCGCCTCCGGCACGATGGCCGAGCGGGTGGACGGGCTGAATCTGGGCGCGGACGACTATCTGCCCAAGCCCTTCGCCTACCCGGAGCTCATCGCCCGGATCCGCGCCATCTCCCGGCGCCCGCAGCAGGCGCTCGCGCCCATCCTCACCCACGACGACCTGCGGCTCGACCCGGCCAAGCGGCTCGCCACCCGCGGCGGCGAGCGGCTGCCCCTCAACCCCAAAGAGCTGGCGGTCCTCGAGTACCTCATGGCCGCCGAGGGGCGGGTGGTACCGACCGAGGAGCTGCTTGAGCGGGTGTGGGACGACGCGACGGACCCGTTCACCAACACCGTCAAGACGACGATCAACCGGCTGCGCGCGAAGCTGGGGTCCCCGCCCGTGATCGAGACGGTACCCCGGGGCGGGTACCGGATCTGACCGGATCTGAGGTGTCATGCGCTCGTTCCCGCTGACCGCGACCTACCTCACCCGCGCCCGGGCCGCCGCGCTGCTGCGGCCCCGGCGGGTACGCATGCGCCTCACCCTGCTGTACGGCGGGCTGTTCGTCCTGTCCGGTGCGGTGCTGCTGACCATCACCTATTTGCTGGTGGCCGGTTCCACCGGCGGACCGGTCCTGGTCAAGGGCGTAGAGGAGTCGGCGGAGTCGGGAGGGCCACCACGGCGGAGCCGGTTCGTCGGCGACGGCCAGCCGGCTCCGACCAGCCAGCTCACGAAGGGGCTGGAGCAGCAGGCCGCCCGCACCCACGAGGAAATGATGAACCGGCTGCTGCTCGAGTCGGCGATCGCGCTCGCGATCACGGCGGTGATCGCGATCTGGCTCGGCTGGGTCGTTGCCGGCCGGGTGCTGCGGCCACTGCGCTCCATGACCACCGCCATCCAGCAGATCACGGCACGCAATGTCCACGAGCGGCTGGGCGTCGACGGCCCGCGCGATGAGCTGAAGGACCTCGCCGACACGGTGGACGGACTGCTCGGCCGGCTGGAGACGGCGCTGGACTCCCATAAACGCTTCGTCGCCAACGCCGCGCACGAACTGCGCACCCCGCTCACGCTGGAGCACGCGCTGCTGGAGGAGTCCCTCATCGACGGCGACCCCACGGTGGAATCCTTCCGCGGCAACTTCGAGCGGCTGCTGGCGATCAGCAAGCAGCAGGGCCGGCTCCTTGAGTCGCTGCTGTTCCTGGCCACCAGCGAGCGCGGCCTCGAGGAGCCGGAGCCGCTGGAGCTGGCGCACCTCGCCGACGAGATCGTACGTACCTTCCGCCCGGCCGCCGAACGGCGCGGCCTGCGGCTCGTCGCCGATGTCGGGCCCGCCGCCCTGCACGGCGACCCAGCGCTGGTGGAACGGCTGCTTGCCAACCTCCTCGACAACGCGATCGACTACAACTGCCCCGACGGGCAGGTGGAGATCACCATCGGCACCCGCTCCGGCCGGGCCTTCGTCCGGGTCGCCAACACCGGCCCGCAGGTTCCTGCGGACCAGGTCGACCGGCTGTTCAACCCCTTCCAGCGGATGCGCCGCAACGCCGACGACGGCCACCACGGCCTCGGCCTGTCCATCGTCCGCTCCATCGCCACCGCACACGACGCCGAACTCACGGCGCAGGACCGTCCGGACGGCGGCCTGGTCGTGCAGGTGGCCTTTCCCGCACAGCGCAAGTTCACCGGCGCTGCGACGAGAGCGGTGACAAGAAAGGCTGACAAGTCCAAATAGCGTGTCCAAGTGTCGAGAATAAGCGGTTGGACAGGGCTGTCAAATTACACTGCTTGTCGTCTACCAAGGGCCTGATTATTGTTGGCCACGCCCAGGTGAACCCATTGACGGGAGTGGTCATGGCGAATCCCTTTGACGACGAGAACGGCTCCTTTCTGGTGCTGGTGAACGACGAAAACCAACATTCTCTCTGGCCCGCATTTGCCGAGGTGCCGGACGGCTGGAAGGTCGTTTTCGGCGCAGGAATGCGAGCGGCCTGCATGTCGTACATCGAGGAGAACTGGACGGACATGCGCCCCAGGAGCCTCGCCGAGGCGATGGACGCGGCCGACGGCGAGAAGGCCACGGCCGAATCCGTCAACTGACCGAAGACCGACCGGACGGCGAGACGACGGGACAGAGGTGGTAGCTGTGGCCATGATGGGTGGCCCAGGACCGGTGATCGTACGGGGGGACGGACCCGATCCGTCCATCGGGAAACAAGAGGTCAGGCCCGGCACCGCTAAACGAATATTCCCGTACGCCAGGCGACACCGCCGCCTTGTAGCGGGCCTGCTGGCGGCGACAACACTGAACGCCGGCATCGCCGTTGCCATTCCGGTGATGTTCAAATACCTCATCGACAACGGAATTCTCAAGAACAACACCTCGGCTGTTGTATGGATAGCCGTGGCCGTCGCCGGATTATCCCTCGTGGCCGGCCTGTTGGGATTCGTGGAGGCCTGGGTGTCCGCCCGGGTCAGCGAGGGGCTCATCTACGACCTGCGGACCGAGGTCTTCGACCACGTACAGCGGCAGCCGCTGGCCTTCTTCACCCGGGCCCAGACCGGAGCGCTGGTCAGCCGGCTCAACACCGACGTGATGGGCGCACAAGCTGCGCTCACGTCGCTGCTCTCCACCGTCGTCTCCGCCGCGCTCACCCTCACCTTCATCCTGATCACGATGATCTACCTGTCGTGGGTCATCACGGTGATCGCCCTGCTGCTGGCCCCGTTCTTCGTGGTGCCCGGCCGCGTCATCGGCCGCCGGATGCAGCGGCTCATGCGCCGGCACATGCAGATCAACGCCGAAATGGGGTCGATGATGCATGAGCGGTTCAACGTCACCGGAGCCCTCCTCGCCAAGCTCTACGGCCGCCCCGGCCGGGAGTCGGCCGAGTTCTCCGGCCTGGCGGGCAGAAGCCGCGACGTGGGTGTGCAGACCTCCGTCCACATGAAACTGCTCTTCCTCTCCACCATGCTGGTCAGCTCGCTGGCCACGGCGGCGGTGTACGGGGTCGGCGGCCGGCTGGTCATCGACAGCACCCTCCAGATGGGCACCCTGGTGGCGCTGGCCACCCTGCTCACCCGGCTGATGCAGCCGATCGGCCAGCTCTCCAACGCCCAGGCGGACGTGATGAATACGCTGGTCAGCTTTGACCGGCTGTTCGAGGTACTGGACCTGAAGCCGCTGATCGCAGAGAAGCCGGACGCGGTGGCGCTCCCGGCGGCGAGCGGGGCCGGGAACAAGGCCGGCGGCAAGCAGCCGCCCGCGGTGTCGATCGAGTTCGACAACGTGTCGTTCCGCTATCCCAAG
Organism: Streptomyces sp. NPDC050147; assembly: GCF_040660195.1. Taxonomy (NCBI): domain Bacteria; kingdom Bacillati; phylum Actinomycetota; class Actinomycetes; order Kitasatosporales; family Streptomycetaceae; genus Streptomyces; species Streptomyces sp. NPDC050147. Next base: position 334,427 of record NZ_JBFALJ010000003.1, read on the forward strand.
GCGGCCGACGTCTCGCTCGCCTCCCTCGAATCGATCGCGCTGCCGATGCCGGAGCGGGCCGGCGACGCCTGGACCCTGCGCGATCTCACCTTCACCGCACCGGCCGGCAAGCTCACCGCGCTGGTCGGCCGCTCGGGAGCAGGCAAGACCACCATCACGCACCTGGTGCCGCGCCTGTACGACCCGGGCGCGGGAACGGTGCGCATCGGCGGCCACGACGTGCGCGACCTGACCCTGGAGTCGGTGCTTGACACCGTCGGCATGGTCACCCAGGACGCGCACCTCTTCCACACCACGATCCGCCAGAACCTCACGTACGCCCGCCCGGACGCCACCGAGCAGGACCTGACCGACGCCTGCAAGGCCGCGCAGATCTGGGAGCTGATCGAATCGCTTCCGGACGGCTTCGACACCGTGGTCGGCGACCGCGGCTACCGGCTCTCCGGCGGCGAGAAGCAGCGCATCGCCATGGCGAGGCTGCTGCTCAAGGCCCCGCCCGTCGTCGTTCTCGACGAGGCCACCGCGCACCTCGACTCGGAGTCCGAGGCAGCGGTGCAACAGGCGCTCAAGACCGCGCTGAAGGGGCGTACCTCCCTGGTCATCGCCCACCGGCTGGCAACGATCCGCGACGCGGACCAGATCCTGGTGATCGACGAGGGCCGGGTCCAGGAGTCAGGCACCCACGAGGAACTGCTCGAACAGGGCGGCCTGTACGCCGAGCTCTACCGGACGCAGTTCGCCGGCCAGTCGAAGAACGGATCGTCGGCGCCGCGACCGGAGCCGGTGCACGCGGGCGGGCCCGGACCGGGACCTGGTGGCCGTGGTCCGGTGCGGATCGGGATGGGACCAGAGCCCGGGATGGGACCAGGGCCGGGGATGGGACCAGGGCCGGGCATGGGACCGGGCCCCGGCGGGCCCGGAGGCGGCGGTCCCTTCTTCCACCAGGGGCCCCCGCCACCGCCGCCGGAGCACCGCTAGCTCCGTACGCCCAGCGACCGACGACCCAGTGGAGACCTCTGGCATGTCTGACTCTCGCCGCTCGAATGTCACCAACCCCGTCCCGGAGCTGATCCGGGCCCAGGCGCTTCGGTCGCCGGAGGCACGCGCGGTGTGGTGCGGCTCCGAGACCCTCTCGTACGGGGAGTTGGACGCCCGGTCGAGTCGGCTGGCGCGCTATCTGCTGCGACTCGGCGTGGTTCGGGAGTCGAGGGTCGGACTGCGGTTGCCGCGCGGCGTCGACATGGTGGTGTCGATGCTGGCGGTGTGGAAGGCCGGGGGCGCGTATGTGCCGCTGGACCCGGAGTACCCCGCCGACCGGCTGGAGTTCATGGCGGCGGACTGCGAGTCGTCGCTGGTGATCGACGCAGAGTGGCTGGCCGGCGCGCGGGCGGTGATTGCCGCGGAACCCGCGCAATCGCTCCAGGCAGTGCTCGCCCCGGATCAGTTGGCGTACGTGATCTACACCTCCGGCTCCACCGGTCGCCCGAAAGGGGTGGCCGTCCATCACCGGGGCGTGGCCAATCTGGTCGAGGCGATGGGTCCGGTGCTGGGCGCGGGTCCTGGTGAGGTGACGTTGCAGTTCGCGTCGTTCAGCTTCGACGCTTCGGTGCTGGATGTGGCCGTCACCTTGGCGTCGGGTGGCACGCTGGCGATCGCCACCGGCGAGGAGCGCACGGATCCGCGGGCGCTGGCGGAGATGATCGATACGGCCGGGGTGACGGTGGCCAGCGTGGTGCCGTCACTGCTGTCCGTACTCGACCCGCAAACCGTGCCCGGCGTACGCAACTGGGTGCTGGGCGCCGAGCGGCTGACCGCGGGCCTGGCCGCCAAGTGGCGTGCCCAGGCGGGGCTGTGGAACACCTATGGACCCACCGAATCCACGGTCATCGCCACCGCCGTGGAGCTGCCCGCGGGCATCACCCCCGACGATCAGCCCCCGTCCATGGGCCGTGCCCTGCCCAACACCCAGGTCCTCGTGCTGGACGACCTGCTGCGCCCGGTGCTGCCGGGTGTGGTGGGTGAGGTCTATCTGGCCGGTCCGGGCCTGGCCCGCGGCTACCTGGGCCGCCGGGAGCTGACCGCGGAGCGCTTCGTCGCCAGCCCCTTCTTCGGTGGCGGGCGGATGTACCGCACCGGCGACCTCGCGCAGTGGACCGGCGACGGGTTGCTCCACTTCCAGGGCCGTGCCGACGAGCAGGTCAAGATCCGCGGCTTCCGTATCGAACTGGGCGAGATCGAATCCGCCCTCACCGCGCATCCGGCTGTCGCGCAGGCGGTGGTGACCGTACGGGACGACCGTCTCGCCGCGTACGTGGTCGCCGACGGCGAACTCACCTCCGCCGCCGCGCGCGAGTTCGCCGCCGCGCGTCTCCCGGAGCACATGGTCCCGGCCACGGTGACCGTGCTGGACGCGCTGCCGCTCACCCCCAACGGCAAGGTCGACAAGGCGGCGCTGCCGGCCCCGGCCGCACGCGAGCGGGGCAGGGCCCCCGCAACGCCCGCGGAACTGCTGCTCTGCGATCTCTTCGCCGAGGTCCTTGGCGTGGGGGAGGCCGGTGCCGACGATGACTTCTTCGCGTTGGGCGGGGATTCGATCCTGTCGATGATGGTCGTATCCGGCGCTCGCCGGGCGGGTCTCGCGGTCACGACCCGGCAGGTCTTCGAGGAGCGGACCGCCGCCCGGATCGCCGCGGTCTCGGTGCCCCTCGGCGACGCCGCCGCATCCGTCGACACGGCTGCCGGTACGGGCGATGTGCCGCTCACTCCCGTCATGCTCGAACTGCTGGAGCGGGTGCGGCCGGCAGATCTGCCGGAGATCTTCCAGTCGGCCCTGGTCGCGACCCCGCCGGGAGTGGACACAGCGACTCTGACAGCGGCGCTGCAGTCGCTCGTGGGTCACCACGACCTGCTGCGCGCACGGTTGGTGCCGGGTGCGCAGGCGCGGCTTGTGGTGCCGGAGGCGGCTTCGGGGCGGGTGTGGGTGCGCCGGGTCGATGCCGCTGTGGCGGATGCGGAGGCGGAGGCGCGGGCAGCGGTGGGTCGGCTGGATCCGCTGTCCGGCGTGATGGTGCAGGCGGTGTGGTTCGACGCCGGGGTGGAGGCGCCGGGGCGGCTGTTGCTGGTGGTTCATCACCTGGTGGTCGATGGGGTGTCGTGGCGGGTGCTGCTGCCGGATGTGGCGGAGGCGTGTGCGGCGCTGGGCGCGGGTCGGGAGCCGGTACTCGCACCGGTGGCGACGTCCTTTCGGCACTGGGCGCGGGAGTTGGTGGCGCAGGCCGGGAGTGCGGAGCGGCTGGCGGAGCTGGAGGCGTGGGCCGCGATGCACGCGGGTTCCGACCCGCTGCTGACGACGCTGCCCCTGGACCCGGCCGTGGACTTGGGCGCCACCGTGCGGCGGGTGTCTGTGCGGGTGCCGGTGCCAGTGACGTCGGCGCTGCTGACCGGGGTGCCGGGGGCCTTCGGAGCCGGGGTCGATGAGGTGCTGCTCGCGGGGCTGGCGGCGGCGACAGGGGCGTGGGCCGACTGGGGACGGATTTCGTTCCTGGTGGACGTGGAGAGCCACGGCCGGGAGCCGTTCGGCGACGATGGAATGGACTTGTCGCGGACGGTGGGCTGGTTCACCGGCATCCATCCCGTCCGGCTGGATACCGGTGGGGCGGTGGGGGTCGGGGAGGTCGTCAAGCGGGTCAAGGAGCAGGTGCGGGGTGTGCCCGGGGACGGGCTGGGTTACGGAATGCTGCGGTATTTGAATGCGGATACGGCGGCGAGGCTGGCGGAGCTGCCGGCCGCGCAGGTCGGCTTCAACTACCTGGGCCGCTTCAGCAGCCGCTCGGGCGACTGGCAGCTGCTCGACGACGGCCTGGGAGAGGGCATCGCGAGCCGGGCGCCGGCCATGCACGCCCTTGAGGCCGAAGGCATCGTCCATGATCTCGCCGAAGGGCCGGAGCTCACGCTGACGTTGGCGTGGCCGGAGCGGCTGTTGGGCGCGGAGTCGGCGCAGTCTCTCGTTGATGCCTGGGCGGCGGCCTTGGCGGATCTGGCCGCATACGTGGCCTCGGGTGGTGGCGGTCATACGCCGTCGGACTTCCCGTTGGTGGTGTTGGGGCAGTCGCAGATCGAGGAGTTGGAGGCGGCGGTTCCCGGGCTGGTGGAGGTGTTGCCCGTATCGCCGTTGCAGGAGGGTCTGCTGTTTCACGCGCTGTTCGACGAGGGTTCGGCGGATGTGTACGTGGAGCAGTTGGTCCTGGACCTGGCGGGGCGGCTGGACGCGGGCGTGTTGCGGGCGTCGTGGCAGGCGGTGCTCGATCGGCACGGGAGTCTGCGGGCGGGGTTCCGGCAGGTGGCGGGGGTCGAGGAGCCGCTGCAGGTGGTCGTTGAGGGTGTGGAGCTGCCCTGGCGTGAGGAGGATCTGACCGAAGAGCCGGAGTCGGCTGAGGCGTTGGTTCGTGCCGAGCGGGTGCGGGGCTTTGATGTGGCTCGGCCGCCGTTGATCCGTGTACTGCTGATCCGGCTGGGCGCGGACCGCTGTCGCATGGTGATCACGCTGCACCACATTCTGCTGGACGGCTGGTCGCTGCCGATCCTGCTGCGGGAGGTGTGGGCCGCCTACGCGGCCGGCGGCCACGGCGCGGGACTGCCCGCCGTCACCCCGCACCGCGAACACCTCGCCTGGCTGGCGCGCCAGGACAAGGACGCCGCACGGGCCGCCTGGGCGCAGGCCCTGGCCGGGCTCGACGAGCCGACTCTCGTGGCCGCTGCCGCCGCGGACGGCACGCCGAGCCCAACCGGCCGCCTGGCCTTCGCGCCGGACGCCGAACTGACCGCGGCACTGCGCGACCTGGCCCGCCGGCACGGCGTCACGCTGAACACCGTCGTGCAGGCTGCCTGGGCACTGGTGGCCGGTGCCCTGACGGGACGTCGGGACGTGGTGTTCGGGGCGACGGTCGCGGGCCGGCCGGCTGAGCTGTCCGGCATGGCGGACATGATGGGGCTGTTCATCAACACTGTTCCGGTGCGGGTGCGGTTCGATCCGGCGCGGACGGGCGCCGAACTTCTCGCAGGCCTGCAGGCAGAGCAGTCCGCGCTGCTGGACCACCAGCATCTCGGCCTTACGGAGATCCAGCGCCTTGCGGGCCCGGGCGCGGCCTTCGACACACTGCTGGCGTTTGAGAACTACCGGGCCGGCGAGAGCGGCCCACCGCAGCCGCTGCGGCTCACCGGCTCCGGGGTCCGCGAGTCGACGCACTTCGCGCTGACGCTGGGCGTCGATCCGGTCAACGGGCTGCGGCTGCGGCTTGACCACCGCCTTGACAGCTTCGACGCGGCGGCGGCCGTGGCGATATCGGAGCGGCTGATCCGGGTGCTGACCCGGATGGCCGCCGCGCCGGAGGCACGGATCGGCACGCTGGACAGCCTTGACGAGGCGGAGCGGTCCCTGGTCGTCGAGGAGTGGAACGACACGGCGCGGCCGCTACCGGCGGACACTTGGCTGGAGCTCTTCGGGGACTGGGCGATCCTGACGCCCAATGCAGCGGCGGTGCGCTGCGGCGCGGAGACCCTCTCGTACGCGGAGCTGGAGGACCGGTCGAACCGGCTGGCGCGCCATCTGCTGACGCTTGGTGTGGTTCGGGAGTCCCGGGTGGGGCTGCGGTTGCCGCGGGGTGTCGACATGGTGGTGTCGATGCTGGCGGTGTGGAAGGCCGGGGGCGCGTATGTGCCGCTGGACCCGGAGTATCCCGCCGACCGCCTGGAGTTCATGACCGCGGACAGCGGCGCGTCCGTGGTGATCGACGCGGACTGGCTGGCAGCCGCCGGGCCGATGATCGACACCCGGCCGGACGCTCCCCTCGATGTCGTGGTGGATCCGGATCAGCTCGCGTACGTGATCTACACCTCCGGTTCGACCGGCCGCCCGAAGGGCGTGGCGGTGGAACACCGGGCTGTGGCGAACCTGGCCGAGGCGATGCGTCCGGTGCTTGAAGTCTCGGAGGGGACGACGGCGTTGCAGTTCGCGTCGTTCAGCTTCGACGCCGCGGTACTGGACGTGGCCGTGACGCTGACAGCGGGCGGGACGCTGGCGATCGCGACGAGTGCGGAGCGGACCGATCCGCAGGCGCTGGCGGAGATGATCCGTACAGCTGGGGTGACGGTGGCCAGCGTGGTGCCGTCGCTGCTGTCCGTGCTCGACCCGCTGGCCGTTCCGGGCGTACGAAATTGGGTGCTGGGCGCCGAGCGGCTGACCGCGGGCCTGGCCGCCAAGTGGCGGGCTCGGGCAGGGTTGTGGAACACGTACGGCCCCACCGAATCCACGGTCATAACCACCGCCGTGGAGCTGCCCGCGGGTATCACCCCCGACGACCGGCCGCCGGCCATCGGCAGCCCGCTGCCCAACACACGCGTCTTCGTGCTGGACGACTTCCTGCGCCCGGTGCTGCCGGGTGTGGTGGGTGAGGTCTATCTGGCCGGTCCGGGCCTGGCCCGCGGCTACCTGGGCCGCCGGGAGCTGACCGCGGAACGCTTCGTCGCCTGCCCGTACGTGGCGGGCGGGCGCATGTATCGCAGCGGCGACCTGGCGAGGTGGAGCGACGGCGGGCTGCTGCACTTCGAGGGCCGGGCGGATACGCAGGTGAAGATCCGCGGCTTTCGCGTGGAGCCGGGCGAGATCGAGTCGGTCATCGCGGCGCATCCGGCCGTCGCGCAGGCGGCGGTCGTGGTGCGTGCGGACCGTATCGCCGCCTATGTGTCGCCCGGTGCGCAGGGCGCGGCCGACGCGACCGCGATACGGGACTTCACCGCCCGCCGGCTGCCCGCGTACATGGTCCCGGCCGCGGTGACCGTCCTTGACGCGCTGCCGCTCACCCCGAACGGCAAGGTGGACAAGGCCGCTCTGCCGGCCGTTGACGCGGCGACCGGACCGGGCCGGGCGCCGGCGACACCCGGCGAGGCGCTGCTGTGCGGGCTCTTCGCCGAGGTCCTTGGCGTGCGGGAGGCCGGTGCCGACGACGACTTCTTCGCGCTGGGCGGAGACTCGATTCTGTCGATGCTGCTGGTCTCGGCCGCTCGGCGGGCAGGCCTTGCGATCTCCTCCCGGCGAGTGTTCGAGCTGCGGACTCCGGCTGGGCTGGCGCGGGTCGCGGAGGCCGTGGACAGCGGTGGTGTGGTGTCGGTCGGGGAGTCCGGCGTGGGTGCGGTACCGCTGACGCCGGTGATGCATGAGCTGATCGAACGAGTCGGACTCGACCGGCTCCATGAGGTCGTGCAGTCCAGCTGGGTACGGACGCCGACCGGTCTGGACTTCGAGGTGCTCGCGCGGGCGGTGCAGGCGCTGGTCGCACGGCACGACGTGCTGCGGGCGCGGTTGGTGCCGGGCGCGGAGGCGCGGCTTGTGGTGCCGGAGGCGGTGCCGGGGTGGTCGTGGGTGCGTCGGGTGAACGCGGATGTCGCGGATGCGGAAGTGGAGGCGCGGGCGGCGGTGGGCCGGCTGGATCCGCTGTCCGGTGTGATGGTGCAGGCAGTGTGGTTCGACGCCGGTCCGGCGACCGAGGGGCGACTGCTGCTTGTCCTCAACCACCTGGTGGTGGACACGGTGTCGTGGCGGGTGCTGCTGTCGGATCTGGTGGCGGCGTATGCGGCGTCGGCAGCCGGTGAAGAGCCGGGTCTCGATCCGGTGGAGACGTCGTTCCGGCACTGGGCGCGGGAGTTGGAGGCGCAGGCCGGGAGTGCGGAGCGGCTGGCGGAGCTGGAGGCGTGGGCCGCGATGCACGCGGGTTCCGACCCGCTGCTGACGACGCTGCCGCTGGTTCCGGTGCGGGATGTCGAGTCGTCGGTGCGGCGGGTGTCGGTGCGGGTGCCGGTGCCGGTGACGTCGGCGCTGTTGACCGGGGTGCCGGCGGCGTTCGGTGCCAAGGTCGATGAGGTGCTGCTGGCAGGGCTGACAGCGGCGCTGGAGGAGTGGCGGCCCGAGGGTGACTCCGGGGTGCTGGTCGAGGTTGAGCGGCATGGGCGGGAGCCGTTCGGCGACGATGGAATGGACTTGTCGCGGACGGTGGGCTGGTTCACGGGTGTGCATCCGGTCCGGGTGAATGCCGGTGGGGCGGTGGGGGTCGGGGAGGTCGTCAAGCGGGTCAAGGAGCAGGTGCGGGGTGTGCCCGGGGACGGGCTGGGTTACGGATTGCTCCGGTATTTGAATGCGGATACGGCGGCGAGGCTGGCGGAGCTGCCGGCCGCGCAGGTCGGCTTCAACTACCTGGGCCGCTTCAGCAGTCCCGCGGGAGACGGCTGGCAGCTGCTCAGTGACGATGTCGGGGGTGGCCTCGGCGGCGACTTCCCGGTGCGGCATGCGCTGGAGTTCTTGGGTGCGGTCCGTGATCTGGCGGATGGGCCGGAGCTGACCTTGACGTTGGCGTGGCCGGAGCGGTTGCTGGATGCGGAGGCGGCGCGGGCGCTGGTTGACGGCTGGGCGGAGATGCTGGCCGGGCTTGAGGCTCATGTGGCCTCGGGTGGTGGCGGTCGTACGCCGTCGGACTTCCCGTTGGTGGTTTTGGGGCAGTCGCAGGTGGAGGGGTTGGAGGCGGCGGTTCCCGGGCTGGTGGAGGTGTTGCCTGTATCGCCGTTGCAGGAAGGCCTGCTGTTTCACGCTCTGTTCGATCAGCAGGGCCCGGATGTGTATGTGGAGCAGTTGGTTCTGGAGTTGGCGGGCCGGCTGGACTCGGATGTGTTGCGGGCGTCGTGGCAGGCGGTGCTTGACCGGCACGGGAGTCTGCGGGCGGGTTTCCGGCAGGTGGTGGGGGTCGAGGAGCCGCTGCAGGTGATCGTGGAGGGTGTGGAGCTGCCCTGGTGCGAGGAGGATCTGACCGAACAGCCGGATTCGGCGGAGGCGTTGGTTCTTGCCGAGCGGGTGCGGGGCTTTGATGTGGCGCGGCCGCCGTTGATCCGTGTACTGCTGATCCGGCTGGGCGCGGACCGCTGTCGCATGGTGATCACGCTGCACCACATTCTGCTGGACGGCTGGTCGCTGCCGATCCTGCTGCGAGAGGTGTGGGCCGCCTACGCGGCCGGCGGCAGCAGCGTCGGACTGCCCGCGGTCACGCCGTACCGGGAGTATCTGGGCTGGCTGGCGCGCCAGGACAAGGACGCCGCACGGGCCGCCTGGGCGCAGGCCCTGTCCGAGGCCGAGGAACCCACCCTGGTCGCCCCCACCGCCGTGGACGCCGGGGCGGCGTTGCCGCAGTCGGTGTCATGCGCGCCGGGTGCGGAGCTGAGCGAAGCGGTGCGCGGCCTGGCCCGGGAGCTCGGCGTGACGGTGAACATCGTCCTGCAAGCGGCATGGGCCATCGTGGTGGGTCAGCTGACCCGTCGACGCGACGTGGTCTTTGGGACGACGGTCGCAGGGCGGCCGGCGGAGCTGCCGGGCATGGAGACCATGCTGGGCCTCTTCATCAACACCGTGCCCGTGCGGGTGCGGATCGAAGCGATGCAGTCGGTGGCCCAGTTGCTGACCGAACTGCAGGCGGAACAGTCGGGGTTGCTCGACCACCAGTATCTCGGTCTGACGGAGATCCAGCGGCTGGCGGGGACCGGCGCGAGCTTCGACACGCTGCTGGCCTTCGAGAACTTTCCGGGTGATCCGGATGTGCCGTCATCGCTGGAGTCCGTGGTCGTCACGGGCACCGGGATGCGGGAGTCGACGAACTTCGCGCTGGCGCTGGGCGTGGACCCGTCCGATCTGAATCTGCGGCTCGACTACCGCCCGGACCTGTTCGGCGAGGACACCGCTCAGGCGTTGACCCGTCGGCTGGTGCGAGTCCTTGAGCAGGTGGCGGCGGATCCGCAGATGCGGCTGAGTGAGATTGACGTACTCGATGCCGATGAGCGGGCGCGGGTGGTGGAGCAGTGGAATGCCACGGCGCGGCCGGTCGGGTCACTGACCGTGCCGCAGCGCTTTCAAGAGTGGGCGGTTCGGTCGCCGGAGACGGTCGCGGTGCGCTGCGGGGCGGAGACCGTCTCGTACGGGGAGCTGGAGGTCCGGTCGAATCGGCTGGCCCGGTATCTGCGGGGGCTTGGTGTCCGGTCCGAGTCGCGGGTGGGTCTGCGGCTGTCGCGTGGTGTCGAGATGGTGGTGTCGATGCTGGCGGTGTGGAAGGCCGGGGGTGCGTATGTGCCGCTGGACCCGGAGTATCCCGCCGACCGGCTGGAGTTCATGGCCGTTGACAGTGGCGCGTCGGTGGTGATCGATGCCGGCTGGCTGGCTGAGGCAGAGAGCGCGATTGCCGTCGAGCCGGACGCGTCGCTTGAGATCCCGGTGCATCTGGATCAGTTGGCGTATGTGATCTATACGTCGGGCTCGACGGGTCGCCCGAAGGGTGTGGCGGTGGCGCATCGGGGTGTGGCCAATCTGGTCGAGGCGATGAGTCCGGTGCTGGGTGCGGGTCCTGGTGTGGTGACGTTGCAGTTCGCGTCGTTCAGCTTCGATGCTTCGGTGCTGGACGTGGCCGCCACGCTGTCGGCGGGTGGCACGTTGGCGGTCGCCACCGGCGAGGAGCGCATGGATCCGCGGGCGCTGGCGGAGATGGTCGATACGGCCGGGGTGACGGTGGCGAGTGTGGTGCCGTCGCTGCTGTCGGTGCTCGACCCGCAAGCTGTGCCCGGCGTACGCAACTGGGTGCTGGGTGCGGAACGGCTGACCGCTGATCTTGCCGTCAAGTGGCGTGCTCGGGCCGGGTTGTGGAACACCTACGGGCCGACCGAGGCCACCGTCATGACCACGGCCGTGGCCGTCGACGAGAGGATCAGCCCGGACGATCAGCCGCCGGCGATCGGCGGTCCACTGCCCAACACCCAGGTCTACGTCTTGGACGATTTCCTGCGCCCAGTGCCGGTCGGTGTCACGGGTGAGGTGTATCTGGCCGGTGCGGGTCTGGCCCGCGGTTATCTCGGCCGCCGGGAGCTGACCGCGGAGCGGTTTGTGGCCTGCCCGTACGCCGAAGGCGGGCGCATGTATCGCACCGGAGACCTGGCGAAGTGGAGCGATGACGGGTTGCTGCATTTCCAGGGCCGTGCCGACGAACAGGTCAAGATCCGCGGCTTCCGTATCGAACTGGGCGAGATCGAAACCGTCCTCACCGCCCACCCGGATATCACCCAGGCCACCGTCATCGCCCGCGAAGACCGGCTCGCCGCCTACATCGTTCCCGCCACCGGCAGCCGCCTCGACACCGTCGCCCTGTTGGACGCTGCCGCCGCCCGGCTGCCGGAGCACATGGTTCCGTCCGCCGTCGTCGTCCTGGACGAGCTGCCGCTGACCCCCAACGGCAAGGTGGATCGCGCAGCCCTGCCCGCGCCCGTGAGCGCGGCCAGGGGCGGCCGGGCACCGGCGACGCCGGTCGAGGTGCTGCTGTGCGAGCTCTTCGCCGAAGTGCTCGCGCTGGAACAGGTGGGTGCCGACGACTCGTTCTTCGAGCTGGGCGGCGACTCGATCATGTCGATGCTGCTGGTGTCGCGTGCTCGGCGGGCAGGGCTGGCAATCTCGTCTCGGCAGGTGTTCGAGCGGCGGAACCCGGCAGGTCTGGCGCGGGTCGCGGAGGCCGTGGACAGCGGTGGTGTGGTGCCGGTCGGGGAGTCCGGCGTGGGTGCGGTACCGCTGACGCCGGTGATGCATGAGCTGATCGAACGGGTTGGCCTCGACGCGGTGGGCGAAGCCGTGCAGTCGGCAGTGGTGAGCACCCCGGTCGGACTCGACTTTGAGGTCCTCGCGCGGGCGGTGCAGGTGCTGGTGGGTCACCACGACGTACTGCGGGCGCGGTTGGTGCCGGGTTCGGGGCCGCGGCTCGAGGTGCCGGAGGAGGCGCCGGAGCGGACGTGGGTACGCCGCGTCGACGCGACCGGCCTGCCGGCCGACGCTCTGCGGGAATTGACCGGCGCACAGGCTCGTGCGGCCGCTGGGCGGCTGGACCCGGCCGCCGGCGTGATGCTCGAAGCGGTGTGGTTCGACGGTGGTCCTGAGGCCGGGGGGCGACTGCTGCTTGTCGTCAACCACCTGGTGATGGACACCGTGTCGTGGCGAGTGCTGCTGCCGGATCTGGCGGAGACGTGTGCGGCGTTGGAAGCCGGTAGGGATCCGGACCTCGAGACGACGATGACGTCATTCCGGCATTGGGCAGGGGAGTTGACGGCGCAGGCCGGGAGCGTCGAGCGGCTGGCGGAGCTCGAGGCATGGACCGCGATGACCGCGGGCCCCGACCTGGAGCTGACGGCCGGGCCGCTGGATCCGGTACGGGATGTCGAGTCCTCGGTGCGGCGGGTGTCGGTACGGGTGCCGGTGCCGGTGACGTCGGCGCTGTTGACCGGGGTGCCGGCGGCGTTCGGTGCCAAGGTCGATGAGGTGCTGCTGGCCGGGTTGGCGGCCGCGATAGGGGAATGGGCCGCTCATGGACGGGCGTCGTTCCTGGTCGACATCGAGCGGCATGGGCGTGAGCCGTTGTCCGACGGCATGGACTTGTCGCGGACGGTCGGCTGGTTCACCGGAGTGCACCCGGTCCGGCTGGATCCGGGCGAGGCCGACAGCGGCGCGATACGGGCCGGCCAGGCGGCCGCCGGAGCGGTCGTCAAGCGGATCAAGGAGCAGGTGCGCGCCGTGCCCGGGGACGGGCTGGGCTACGCCATGCTCCGGTACCTCAACTCAGCTACGGAGCTGCCGACTGCGCAGGTCGGCTTCAACTACCTGGGCCGCTTCAGCAGTCCCGCGGGCGACGACTGGCAGCTGCTCGACGACGATCTCGGCGGTGGCGTCGGCGGCGACTTCCCCGTGCTGCACGCGCTGGAGTTCATGGGAGCGGTTCACGACCCGGCCGAGGGCGGTCCGGAACTCACCCTGAGCCTCTCCTGGCCGGAGCGGTTGCTGGATGCGGAGGCGGCGCGGGCACTGGTTGACGGCTGGGCGGAGATGCTGGCCGGGCTTGAGGCTCATGTGGCCTCGGGTGGTGGCGGTCGTACGCCGTCGGACTTCCCGTTGGTGGCGTTGGGGCAGTCGCAGGTGGAGGAGTTGGAGGCGGCGGTTCCTGGACTGGTGGAGGTGTTGCCTGTATCGCCGTTGCAGGAAGGCCTGCTGTTTCACGCTCTGTTCGATCAGCAGGGCCCGGATGTGTATGTGGAGCAGCTGGTCCTTGACCTGGAGGGACGGCTGGACGCAAGCGTGTTGCGGGCGTCGTGGCAGGCGGTGCTCGACCGGCACGGGAGTCTGCGGGCGGGTTTCCGGCAGGTGGTGGGGGTCGAGGAGCCGCTGCAGGTGATTGTGGAGGGTGTGCAGCTGCCCTGGCGCGAGGAAGACCTCACGGACGAGCCGGTGCAGGCCGCCTGGGCGCGGTCGGAGCGGATCGCGGTCGCCGAGCGCGCGCAGCGATTCGAGCTGGTGACGCCGCCCTTGTTGAAGGTGCTGCTGATCCGGCTGGGCCAGGATCGCTACCGGTTGGTGATCACCATGCATCACCTGGTGCTGGACGGCTGGTCGCTGCCGATCCTGCTGCGGGAGGTGTGGGTCGCCTACGCGGCCGGCGGCAGTAGCGCCGGACTGCCCGCGGTCACGCCGTACCGGGACTACCTCGCCTGGCTGCAGCGCCAGGACAAGGACGCCGCACGGGCCGCCTGGGCGCAGGCCCTGTCCGGGCTCGACGAGCCGACTCTCGTGGCCGCTGCCGACCCGGCCCGGTCGCCCGGCGAGACCGCGTACATCAGTGCCGAGCTGGCCCCGCCGCTCGCGCAGGAGCTGACGCGGCTGGCCCGCGAGGCGGACGTGACCCTGAACACCGTTCTGCAGGCCGCCTGGGCGCTGCTGGTCGGCGGCCTCACGGGCCGCCGGGACGTGGTCTTCGGAGCCACAGTGGCGGGGCGCCCGGCGGAGCTGGCGGGTATGGAGGACATGCTGGGGCTGTTCATCAACACGGTCCCGGTGCGGGTGCGTTACGAGGCCACGCGGTCAGTCGCGGAGCTGCTCGCCGACCTGCAGGCGGAGCAGTCCGCGCTGCTGGACCACCAGCATCTCGGCCTGACGGAGATCCAGCGGCTGGCAGGGGCGGGCGCGAGCTTCGACACGCTGCTGGCCTTCGAGAACTTCCCCGGCGACCCGGAGGTGCCGGCCGCCCTCGACTCCGTCCGGCTGACGGGTGCGGGGATGCGGGAGTCGACGAACTTCGCGCTGGCACTCGGGGTGGACGCGTCCGAACTGAAGCTTCGGCTCGACTACCGCCACGACCTGTTCGATCAGCGGGAGGCCGAGCGAATCGTACGCCGGTTGGTGCGGGTGCTGGACCAGGTGGCGGCGGATCCGCGGGTAAGGGTGGGCGAGCTGGACCTGCTGGACGCGGGTGAGCGGGAGCTGGTGGTGGAGGGCTGGAACGCCACGGCGCGCCCGGTCCGGCCGCTGACCGTGCCGGAGCGGTTCCGGGAGTGGGCGGTCCGGGCTCCGCAGGCGGTCGCGGTGCGGTGCGGTGCGGAGGCCGTCTCGTACGGGGAGCTGGAGGTCCGGTCGAATCGGCTGGCCCGGTATCTGCGTCGGCAGGGTGTCCGGTCCGAGTCGCGGGTGGGTCTGCGGCTGTCGCGTGGCGTCGACATGGTGGTGTCGACGCTGGCGGTGTGGAAAGCCGGGGGCGCGTATGTGCCGCTGGACCCGGAGTACCCCGCCGACCGGCTGGAGTTCATGACGGTCGACAGCGGCGCGTCCGTGGTGATCGACGCGGAGTGGCTGGCGGATGCCGATGGGGCGGTGGCTGCCGGGTCGGGCGCACCGCTCGAAGCAGAGCTTGATCTCGATCAGTTGGCGTATGTGATCTACACGTCGGGTTCGGCAGGGCGCCCGAAAGGTGTGGCGGTCGTGCATCGGGGCGTGGCCAATCTCGTCGAGGCGATGGGACCGGTGCTCGGTGCCGGTCCCGGCGAGGTGACGCTCCAGTTCGCGTCGTTCAGCTTCGACGCCTCGGTGCTCGACGTAGCCGCCACCCTGGCGTCGGGCGGCACGCTGGCGATCGCCGCGAGCGAGGAGCGCACCGACCCGCAGCTGCTCGCGGAGATGATCGATACGGCCGGGGTGACGGTGGCCAGCGTGGTGCCGTCGCTGCTGTCCGTGCTCGACCCGCAGACCGTTCCCGGCGTACGCAACTGGGTGCTTGGCGCCGAGCGGCTGACCGCCGACCTCGCTGCCAAGTGGCGCGCGCAGGCAGGGCTGTGGAACACCTATGGGCCGACCGAGGCCACTGTCATGACCACCGCCGTAGGTCTCGATGAGGGCATCAGCCCGGACGACCCGCCGCCGGCGATCGGCGGCCCGCTGTCCAACACCCGGATCTACGTCCTCGACGAGTTCCTGCGTCCGGTGCCGATCGGTGCCACCGGGGAGGTGTATCTGGCCGGTCCAGGTCTGGCCCGCGGCTACCTGGGCCGCCGGGAGCTGACCGCGGAGCGGTTTGTGGCCAGCCCGTACGCCGGAGGCGGGCGCATGTACCGCACCGGCGACCTCGCGAAGTGGAGCGATGACGGGTTGCTGCATTTCCAGGGCCGCGCCGACGAGCAGGTCAAGATCCGCGGCTTCCGCATCGAACTGGGCGAGATCGAGTCCGTACTCGCCGCCCACCCGGACATCTCCCAGGCCACAGTGATCGTCCACGACGACCGGACAGCCGCGTACACCGTGTCCGACGCCGAGCTGGATCCAGCCGCCATCCGGGAGTTCGCCGCCGCCCGCCTCCCCGACCACATGGTCCCGGCCACCGTGACGGTCCTGGACCAGCTGCCCCTCACCCCCAACGGGAAGATCGACAAAGCAGCCCTCCCGACCCCCGAAGCCGCCACCGGCCACGGCCGAGCACCCGCCACTCCCCTCGAGGAAACCCTCTGCGCCCTCTTCGCCGACGTCCTCGGCATCGACCACGTCGGCGCGGACGACTCGTTCTTCGAGCTCGGCGGCGACTCGATCATGTCGATGCAACTGGCGTCGCAAGCCCGCCGAGCCGGCTGGGTGGTGTCGCCGCGGCAGGTCTTCGAGGAGCGCACGCCCGCCGGTCTGGCGCGCGTCGTGGAGCCGGACCGTGCTGCGGAGTCGACAGCCGGCCCCGACCTGGAGGCAACCGGTGTGGGGGAGATCGCCTTCACTCCGGTGATGTGGTCGCTCGGTGAGTCCGTGGCCGGCGCCGCGCAGTGGATGGCCGTGGGCGCGCCCCCGAAGCTGGGTCTGGAGACGCTGACCGCCGGTGTGGCCGCGCTGCTGGACACGCACGACATCCTGCGCGCCCGGCTGGTGGCCGCCGAGTCGAAGCTGGTGGTGCCGCGGCCGGGCTCGATCGACGTACTGACGCTCGTGTCCCGCGTCGATGCCGCCGGTGTCGAGCACCCCGAGCTGAGCGAGCTGGTCCGGACCGAGGCGCGGTCGGCAGTCCGCCGACTGGATCCGGACGCAGGGGTGATGGCGCAGGTGGTGTGGCTGGACGCCGGTCCTGACCGGGTGGGCCGCCTGCTGATCGTCGTCCACCACCTCGCGGTGGACGGGGTGTCCTGGCGGATCCTGCTGCCGGACC
Source organism: Streptomyces sp. NPDC050147 (assembly GCF_040660195.1). Lineage (NCBI taxonomy): Bacteria > Bacillati > Actinomycetota > Actinomycetes > Kitasatosporales > Streptomycetaceae > Streptomyces > Streptomyces sp. NPDC050147. Next base: position 350,986 of record NZ_JBFALJ010000003.1, read on the forward strand.
TGCGGGCCGCCTGCGAGTCGGCGGCGGCCGGCCGGGAGCCGCGACTCCAAGCCGTGGGTACGTCCTTCCGCCGCTGGTCCCAGCTGCTGGCCGCCGAGGCGGTCAGCGAGCACCGGACAGCGGAACTCCCGGTCTGGCAGGAGCTGCTGTCCGCCGACGAGCCGCTGCTCGGACAGCGACCACTGGATCCCGTACGGGACACAGTCGCGGACCTGCACCGCACCGAGTGGGTCGTGCCCGCCGCCGTCGCCGACACGCTTGTCTCCCGCACCGCCGCCGCCTTCCACTGCGGCGTCCACGAGGTACTCCTCGCGACGCTGGCCGGCGCGGTGGCGCAGTGGCGGCCCGAATACGCCGCCGGTGTGCTCGTCGACATCGAGGGCCACGGCCGGGAGGCACTGGCTGACGGGGCGGATCTCTCACGCACGGTCGGCTGGTTCACCAGCGTGCACCCGGTCCGGGTGGCGTCCCGAGGTGTGGACCTTGCCGACGCGCGGTCCGGTGGCCCGGCCGCCGGCGCCCTGCTGAAGGCCGTGAAGGGGCAGGCTCGGGCCAAGCCCGGCGACGGCCTCGGCTACCAGCTCCTGCGCCACCTCAACCCCGAGACCGCACCCGTACTCGCCGCGCTGCCCGTACCGCAGATCGGCTTCAACTACCTCGGCCGCTTCGCCGCCGGGCCCGACTCCGGAGAGCCGGCAGTCTGGGAGCCCGCCGGTGAGACGGGCCCGGGCGGCGCCGCCGACCCGCAGGCTCCGGCCGCCCACGCACTGGACGCGGGCGCGGTCGTCCGGGACTCCGCACACGGACCCGAGCTGACGCTGTCACTGGCCTGGGCAGCCGGCCTGCTCGATGACGCTGACGGCGCCGAGCTCGGCCGCCAGTGGCTGGCGATGCTCACCGGCCTCGCCGAACACACCACCACCGACCCCGCCGCCGGCGGCCACACCCCCGACGACTTCCCCCTCCTCCAACTCCCCCTGCCCCAGCGCGGCGTCCAGGAGCTGGAGCGGGCGGTCCCGGACCTGGCCGACGTGTGGCCGCTGTCCCCGCTGCAGGAAGGGCTGCTCTTCCACGCCGCCTTTGCCGACCAGGAGCCCGACGTCTACGCGGGACAGCGCGCCTTGCTGCTCGACGGCCCGCTGGACGCGGCCCGGCTGCGCGGAGCCTGGCAGGCGGTGCTTGACCGGCATCCCATCCTGCGGGCGAGTTTCCACCAGGGCGTATCCGACGAGGCAGCGGTGCAGGTCATCGCCGACGACGTCGCACTGCCGTGGCGCGAGGCCGATGTGTCCGGCATGCCGGAGGCGCAGGCGGGCGTGGAGACGGGCCGGCTGTGCGCGGCGGAGATGGCGGAGCGGTTCGACCTGACCAGGGCGCCGCTGCTGCGGGTGCTGCTGATCCGGCTCGGCGAGCGGCGGCACCGCATGGTGGTGACCACCCATCACGTCGTGGTCGACGGCTGGTCGCTGCCGGTCCTCTTCGACGAGTTGTCCGCGCTGTACGAGGCTGCGGGCGGCGGGCGGCGGGCGGCGCTGCCGCCGGCGACGTCCTACCGGGAGTACCTGGCCTGGCTCGGCCGGCAGGACCGGCCGGCCGCGCGGGCCGCCTGGCGGGCGGAGCTGGCCGGCGTCGACGAGCCCTCGCGCGTCGCGCCCGAGCGGTCGGCAGCGGCGGCGGCCCGTCCGGTTCCGCTGGAGTTCGAGTGCTCCGCCGAACTGACCCGTGACCTCACTCGACTCGCCCGCACCCACGGCCTGACGATGAACTCGATCGTGCAGGGCGCCTGGGCGCTGCTGCTGGCCCGGCTCATCGGGCGCGACGACGTGGTGTTCGGCAGCACGGTGGCCGGCCGGCCCGCCGAGGTGCCGGGCGCGGACGCCTCGGTCGGGCTGTTCATCAACACCCTCCCGGTACGGGCCCGGCTTGACCCCGGGCAGTCGGCCGTGGACCTGCTCGCGGACCTGCAGCGGCGCCAGGTCGCCCTGATGGGGCACCAGCACCTGGGCCTGGCGGAGATCCAGAAACTCGCCGGTTCCGGGGCCGGGTTCGACACGCTGGTGGTCTACGAGAACTACCCGCGCTCCGCCGCCGACGAGGGCCCCGCAGGCGGCCTTTCGCTGCGGCCGGACGGCAAGTCGCAGGACGCGAGTCACTACACCCTCGCCCTCATCATGGCGCCCGGCGACCGGCTGGCAGGAGAGGTGGTCTACCGGCCGGACCTCTGCACTCGCACCTGGGCGGCGGAGAACCTGGCCTGCCTGTTGCGGGTGCTGGAGCAGCTGGCGGCCGACGCCACCGTGCCGGTGGGCCGGATCGGCGTCCTCGGCGCGGCCGGGCAGGAGCGGGTGCTGCGGGAGTGGAACGACACCGACACCGCCGCGCCGGTGACCGCCGCCCCGCTGCCCGAGCTGTTCGCCCGCCAGGTGCGGCGGACCCCGGACGCGGCGGCGCTGAGCTCCGTATCGGACGAGCCGGCCCGGTCGCACGGGCACGAGCTGTCGCACGTGCATGAGCGGACCATGACCTATCGCGAGCTGCAGGACGAGGCCGGCCGACTGGCCCGGCGGCTGATCGCCGCCGGCGTCGGGCCGGAGGTCCGGGTGGCACTCCTTGCGGAGCGCACGGTGCCCGCGGTGGTGGCGCTGCTTGCGGTGTCGATGGCGGGCGGCGTCTTCGTACCGGTGGACCCGGCCTATCCGCGGCAACGGCTGGAGTTCATGCTGCGGGACGCCGATCCGGCGCTGGTGCTCTGCTCCACCGCGGTGCGCGGCGTGCTGCCAAACGAGTTCGCGGCGCGGGCTCTGGTCCTAGACGAGCCGGCCGTGGCCGCGGCGGTGGCGAACCAGGCACCCGGGTCGATCGCGGACGCGGAGCGGCGCGCACCGCTGCGGCCGGAGCATGCGGCCTACGTCATCTACACCTCGGGCTCCACCGGCCGCCCCAAGGGCGTGGTGGTCTCGCACGCCGGCCTTGCGAACCTGGCGCAGGCGCAGATCGAGCGGTTCGCCGTGCACCCGGACGCCCGGGTGCTGCAGTTCGCCTCGCTGAGCTTCGACGCGGCCGTGTCCGAGCTGTGCATGGCGCTGCTGTCCGGCGCCACGCTGGTGGTGGCCGGCGCCGAACACCTGCCGCCGCGGCTGCCGGTGGCCGAGACGCTGGCACGGACCCGGACCACGCACGTAACCCTGCCGCCCAGCCTGCTGGCGGTGGCGGAGACCCTGCCGGACACGGTGCAGACCGTGACGGTGGCCGGTGAGGCTTGCCCGGCGGCGGTCGCGGACCGCTGGTCCGCCGGGCGGCGCCTGGTGAACGCCTACGGGCCGACGGAGGCGACGGTGTGCGCGGCCATGAGCCCGCCACTGACGCCGGGCGCCGACGGCACCGTGCCGATCGGGCGGCCGATGGCGAACACCCGGGCCTTTGTACTCGACGGCTTCCTGCAGCCGGTGCCCGCCGGGATAACGGGCGAGCTGTACTTGGCCGGCCCGGGCCTGGCCCGCGGCTACGCCGGGCGGCCGGGGCTGACGGCGGAGCGGTTTGTGGCCTGCCCGTACGTCGAGAGCGGACGGATGTACCGGTCGGGCGACCGGGCGCAGTGGACCGCCGACGGCCAACTGCTCTTCCAGGGCCGTGCGGACGAGCAGCTGAAGATCCGCGGCTTCCGCGTCGAACCGGGCGAGGTGGAGTCGGCCCTCGCCGCGCGTCCGGGGGTCGCCCAGGCGCTGGTGGCGGCGGACGGGGAGCGGCTGGTCGGGTACGTCGTCCGTATCGCGGGTGCGGAGGTGGACGGCGCTGCCGTCAGGGAGGCCGTTGCCGCACGGCTGCCCGAGTACATGGTCCCGGCAGCGGTGGTGGTGCTGGACGAGCTGCCGCGCACGCCCAACGGCAAGGTCGACAAGGCGGCGCTGCCCGCGCCCGATGTCGTACGTGAGGCGAGCCGCGCGCCGTCGTCGCCGGTGGAGGAGGCGCTGTGCGGCCTGTTCGCCGAGGTGCTGGGCGTGGACGAGGTCGGGGTGGATGACGACTTCTTCCAGCTCGGCGGCGATTCGATCATGTCGATGCAGCTGGCGTCGCGGGTGCGGCGGGCGGGCTGGGTGGTATCACCGCGGCAGGTCTTCGAGGAGCGGACTCCGGCCGGTCTTGCGCGAGTTGTCGCCGCGGCGGATGCCGGGATGTCGGCGGTGGACGTGTCCGGGGTGGGGGAGATCGCCTTCACCTCGGTGATGCGGTCGCTCGGGGAGTCCGTCAGGCGGCCGGGCTTCGCGCAGTGGATGGTCGTAGGTGCGCCCCCGACGCTGACTCTGGAGACGCTGACCCCCGCCGTGGCCGCCGTGCTGGACGCGCACGACATGCTCCGGGCGCGGCTGGTGACCGGCGAGTCCCGCCTGGTGGTGCCGGAGCCGGGCTCGACCGACGCCGCTGGGCTCGTATCGCGGGTGGCCGCGGTCGGCGCGACGGATGCCGATCTGGGAGAGCTGGCAGGGGCGCAGGCGCGGGCGGCCGTCGAACGGCTGGATCCGGGCGCAGGGGTGATGGTGCAGGTGGTGTGGCTGGACGCCGGTCCTGAGCGGGTGGGCCGGCTGGTGATCGTCGCGCATCACCTCGCGGTGGACGGTGTGTCGTGGCGGATCCTGCTGCCGGATCTGCGGGCCGCGTGGGAAGCGGCCGCGGCCGGCCGGGAGCCTGCGGTGGACGCGAGTGGCACGTCGTTCCGCCGCTGGTCGCAGCTGCTGGCCGCCGAGGCCGTCAGCGAGGAGCGGACGGCGGAGCTGCCGGCGTGGCAGCAGCTGCTGACCGCCGACGAGCCGCTCATGGGGCGGCGGCCGCTGGACCCGGTACGGGACACGGTGGCGAGCCTGCGCCGCGAGGAGTGGGTCGTGCCCGCTGCCGTGGCCGAGACGCTCGTCTCCCGCACCTCGGCCGTCTTCCACTGCGGTGTACACGAGGTGCTGCTCGCGACGCTGGCCGGCGCGGTGGCGCGGTGGCGGCCGGAGTACGCCCCCGGCGTGCTGGCCGATATCGAGGGCCACGGCCGCGAGGCAAGCGGCGACGGGGTGGATCTCTCGCGCACGGTCGGCTGGTTCACCGGCGTACATCCGGTACGGGTCGCCGCCGGTGACGCGGATCTCGGCGAGGCGCAGGCGGGCGGTCCGGCGGCGGGCGCCCTGCTGAAGGCGGTCAAGGAACAGCTCCAGCGGGTTCCGGGCGACGGCCTCGGCTACGGGCTGCTCCGCCATCTGAACGCGCGCACCGCACCGGAGCTGGCCGCGTTGCCCGCACCGCAGATCGGCTTCAACTACCTGGGCAGGTTCCCCGTCGGGTCCAGCACCGGCGAACCGGCCGCCTGGGAGCCGGCCGGCGAAACGGGCCCGGTCGGCGCCGCCGACCCGCAGGCCCCGGCCACCCATGCGCTGGCAGCCGGCGCGATCATCCAGGACACCCCGCACGGACCCGAACTGACCGTGTCGCTGGCGTGGCCGGGCGCCCTGCTGGACCACACGCAGGGTGCGGAACTCGGCCGCCACTGGCTGGCGTTCCTCGCCGGACTCGCCACCCACACGGACGGCGACCCCGCCGCCGGCGGCCACACCCCCTCCGACTTCCCCCTGCTCGAACTCGCCCAGGACGAGGTCGAGGAGTTCGAAGCACTGGCGGCAGAACGCGAAGGAGAAAACCCGCTGTGACGACGCCCAAGGCAAACGCCCTCGCCGAGGTCTGGCCGCTCTCGCCGCTGCAGGAAGGCCTGCTCTTCCACACCTCCTTCGACGGCGAAGGCCCGGACGTCTACGCCCTGCAGACGGTGATCTCGATAGCCGGACCACTCGACCCGGAGTGCTTCCGGGCCTCCTGGCAGGCGCTCCTTGACCGGCACGCGGCACTGCGGGCGAGCTTCCACGAGCGGAAGTCGGGCGCGCCCGTCCAGCTTATCGCCCGTACGGTGCAGCTCCCCTGGCAGGAGACCGACCTGTCCGGCCTGGCGGAGCCCGAGAGGACGGCCAGAGCCGCGGAACTCGCCGCACAGGAGCACGCGAAGCGGCTGGACCTGGCGGCCGCGCCGCTGCTCCGGCTGCTGCTGATACGGCTCGCCGACCAGCGGCACCAGCTGGTGCTGACGACCCACCACATCCTGATGGACGGCTGGTCGATGCCGGTGCTGCTCAACGAGCTGGCCACGGTGTACGCGGCCGGCGGTGACACCCGGACACTGCCCCCGGTGGCCGGTTACCGGGGCTACCTGGCCTGGCTGAACCGCCAGGACAAGGCGGCGGCACGAGCCGCCTGGCAGGCCGAGCTGACCGGCGTGGAGGAACCGACGCTGGTGACGACCGCCGACCGGAAGCGGACCGCGGTACTGCCGCGGGAGTGCCGCCTCGACCTCTCCGGTCCTGCCACTCGCGCCCTCACCGAGCTGGCCCGAACCCAGGGTCTGACCGTCAACACGGTGGTGCAGGGCGCCTGGGCACTGGTGCTCGCGCGGCTGGCCCGCCGCACCGACGTCGTCTTCGGCGCCACCGTGGCGGGCCGGCCGGCGGAGCTGCCCGGGGCGGAGTCCATGGTCGGGCTGCTTATCAACACCCTTCCGGTACGGGTCCGGCTGCGGCCCGAACTGCCGGTGCTTGAACTGCTCACCGGGCTGCAGCAGCGTCAGTCGGAGCTGATGGCACACCAGCACCTCGGCCTGGCGGAGATCCAGCGCGCGGCCGGACCGGGCGCGGGCTTCGACACGCTGGTCGTGTACGAGAGCTTCCCCAGGGCCCCGGAACCGCGGGGAGACCGCACCGAGACCTACACCATCTCCGGCGGCGAGACCCGCCAGGCAACGAACTATCCCCTCACCGTAGGGGTGACCCCGCACGACCGGCTGCGGATCGAGCTGGCTTACCGGCCTGATCTGTGCGAGGCGATGGAGGCCGAGCGGATCGCCGCCCGGTTGGTGCGGGTGCTGGAGCAGGTGGCGGCGGATCCGCTGGTGCGGGTGGGCGAGATCGAACTGCTGGCTGCGGGTGAGCGGGCGCGGGTGGTGGGGGAGTGGAACGCCACCGCGCGGCCGGTGGGGTCGGAGACGTTGGTGGAGCGCATTCGGGCGTGGGCGGTTCGGGCTCCGGATGCGGTCGCGGTGCGGTGCGGTTCCGAGGCGGTGTCGTACGGGGAGCTGGAGGCGCGGTCGAATCGGCTGGCCCGGTATCTGCGTCGGCAGGGTGTCCGGTCCGAGTCGCGGGTGGGTCTGCGGCTGTCGCGTGGTGTCGAGATGGTGGTGTCGATGCTGGCGGTGTGGAAGGCCGGGGGTGCGTATGTGCCGCTGGATCCGGAGTATCCCGCCGACCGGCTGGAGTTCATGACGGTCGACAGTGGCGCGTCGGTGGTGATCGATGCGGAGTGGCTGGACGAGGCGCGGGCGGAGATCGCTTGGGAGGCCGATGGGCCACTCGAAGCGAGCGCCGATCTGGATCAGTTGGCGTATGTGATCTATACCTCCGGTTCTACGGGTCGCCCGAAGGGTGTGGCGGTGGCGCATCGGGGTGTGGCGAATCTGGTCGAGGCGATGGGTCCGGTGCTGGGTGCGGGTCCTGGTGAGGTGACGTTGCAGTTCGCGTCGTTCAGCTTCGACGCGTCGGTACTGGACGTCGCCGCCACGCTGGCGTCGGGTGGCACCCTGGCCATCGCGACCGGCGAAGAGCGCACCGACCCGCAGGCGCTGGCCGCAATGATCCGGAACAGCGGCGTGACAGTCGCGAGCGTGGTGCCGTCCCTGCTCGGTGTCCTGGACCCCCAGGCTGTGCCCGGCGTACGCAACTGGGTGCTGGGTGCGGAACGGCTGACCGCCGGCCTGGCTGCCAAGTGGCGTGCTCGGGCCGGGTTGTGGAACACCTACGGGCCGACCGAGGCCACCGTCATGACCACGGCCGTGGCACTGCCCGCAGGCCTCACGTCCGACGACGAAGCGCCGGCGATCGGCAGTCCGCTGCCCAACACCCAGGCGTACGTCCTGGACGAATTCCTGCGGCCGGTGCCGGTCGGCGCCACGGGTGAGGTGTATCTGGCCGGTGCGGGTCTGGCCCGCGGTTATCTCGGCCGCCGGGAGCTGACCGCGGAGCGGTTTGTGGCCTGCCCGTACGCCGGAGGCGGGCGCATGTATCGCACCGGAGACCTGGCGAAGTGGAGCGATGACGGGCTGCTGCATTTCCAGGGCCGTGCCGACGAACAGGTCAAGATCCGCGGCTTCCGTATCGAACTCGACGAGATCGAAACCGTCCTCACCACCCACCCCGACATCACCCAGGCCACGGTCATCGTCCGCGACGACCGCATAGCCGCCTACACCGTGTCCGAGGCGGAGCTGGACCCCGCCGCCATCCGGGAGTTCGCCACCACCCGCCTCCCTGACCACATGGTCCCGGCCACCATCACCGCCCTGGAGACCCTCCCACTCACTCCCAACGGCAAGATCGACAAGGCGTCGCTGCCCGCTCCCGACATCGCGCACGCGCCGAGTCGCGCGCCGTCAACGCCTGTGGAGGAACTCCTGTGCACCTTGTTCGCCGAGGTGCTGGGCGCGGGTGAGGTCGGGGCCGACGACGACTTCTTCCAACTCGGCGGCGATTCGATCATGTCGATGCAGTTGGCGTCGCGGGTCCGCCGCGCCGGCTGGGTGATATCGCCGCGGCAGGTCTTCGAGGAGCGAACCCCGGCCGGCCTGGCGGGAGTCGTCGCCGCGACGGGCAGTACGGCATCCGCAGCGGACGCGTCCGGCGTGGGTGAGATCGCCTTCACTCCGGTGATGCGGTCGCTCGGCAATGCCGTCACAACGGCCGGCTTCGCGCAGTGGATGGTCGTCGGCGCGCCTCCGAGGCTGGGTCTGGAGACGCTGACCACCGGGTTCGCCGCCGTGCTGGCCGCCCACGACATCCTCCGCGCCCGGCTGGTGGCCGCCGAGTCGAAGCTCGTGGTGCCGCCGCCGGGCCCGATCGCCGCACCGGCGCTCGTATCCCGCGTGGACGCCGCAACCGTGCCGGTGGGGACGCTGGATGCGCTCGTGGCCGCCCAGGCCGAGGCGGCCGTCGAACGGCTGGATCCTGCCGCCGGTGTGATGGCGCAGGTGGTGTGGCTCGACGCCGGGCCGGAGCGCGTGGGCCGCCTGCTGGTCGTCGTCCATCACCTCGCGGTGGACGGGGTGTCGTGGCGCATCCTGCTGCCGGATCTACGGGCCGCCTGCGAGGCGGCGGCCGCCGGCCAAAAGCCGTCTCTGGAGCCGGTGGGTACGTCCTTCCGCCGCTGGTCGCAGCTGCTGGCCGCCGAGGCCGTCAGCGAGCACCGGACGGCGGAACTCCCCGCCTGGAAACAACTCCTCGCCGACAAAGAGCCGCTCCTTGGACGGCGCCCCCTGGACCCCGCGCAGGACACCGAGCGGACCACGTTCCGGCGGCGCTGGCTGGTACCCGCCGCCACGGCCGAGACGCTCGTCTCACGCACCCCGGCCGTCTTCCACTGCGGAGTGCACGAGGTGCTGCTCGCGGCGCTGGCCGGGGCAGTGGCGCAGTGGCGGCCGGAGTACGGCGCCGGGGTGCTCGTCGACGTCGAGGGGCACGGCCGAGAGCAGTTGCACGACGGCGTCGATCTGTCGCGGACCGTGGGCTGGTTCGCCAGTACGCGCCCCGTACGGCTGCGCGTCGGCGCCACCGGCGCGGACCGTGCACGGACGGGCGGGCCGGCTGCGGGCACGTTGCTCAAGGCGGTGAAGGAGCAGGCCAAGGCCGCGGCCGGGGATGGGCTCGGCTTTGAGCTGCTGCGCCACCTGAACCCCGCGACCGCACCCGTACTCGCCGAACTGCCCGCCCCGCAGATCGGCTTCAACTACCTCGGCCGCTTCCCCGCCGGCGACTCCGGCGGACCACCCGCCGCCTGGGAGCCCGCCGGCGAGTCGGCGCTCGGCGGCGCGGCCACCCCGGACATGCCGGCGCGGCACGCACTGGAGGCCGGGGCCCTGGTCCAGGACACCCCGGGCGGACCGGAGCTGTCGCTGACGCTGGCCTGGCCCAGCGGACTGCTGCCTGCGGCCGACGCCGACCGGCTGGGGCTCGGCTGGCTGGACCTGCTGGCGGGACTGGCCGCACACACCATGGCCGACCCGGCAGCCGGCGGCCACACCCCCTCCGACTTTCCCCTGCTCGACCTCGCTCAGGACGAGGTCGACGATCTCGAGTCCGAATTCGCCGACGACCGCGCGTAAGTCACTCGACCCTGGCAACTGTAAGGAGAAACCCGATGGCCCGAGCACATGTCGAGGACGTCTGGCCGCTGTCGCCGCTGCAGGAAGGGCTGCTGTTCCACGCTTCGTTCGACGACCAGGGCGCCGATGTGTACCAGGGCCAGCGCGGCGTCGACCTGATCGGGCCGCTGGACGCCGACGTACTGCGCGCATCCTGGGCAGCGCTCCTTGACCGGCACGCCGCGCTGCGGGCGAGCTTCCGGCGGCGGAGTTCCGGCGAACCAATGCAGGTCATCGCCCGCGAGGTGCCCCTGCCCTGGCAGCAGGCGGACGTCAGCGGGCTGGCGGAGGCCGAGGCGACCGCCGATATCGAAGAGCGGTGCGCGGCGGAGCTGCGGGAGCGCTTCGACCCGGCCACACCGCCGCTGCTGCGACTGCTCCTCATCCGCCTCGGCGAGGACCGCCACCGACTCGTGCTGACCAGCCACCACGTCCTCATGGACGGTTGGTCGCTCCCCGTCCTCTTCGGCGAACTGGCGGCCATCTACGCGGCCGGCGGCGATACGCGCGCACTGCCCAGGGCCACCTCGTACCGGGACTACCTCGCCTGGCTGCAGCGCCAGGACAAGCCGGCCGCACGGGCGGCCTGGCAGGCGGAACTCGCCGGCGCAGACACGCCGACGCTGGTCGCCCCGGCCGACCCGGGCAGGCGCCCCGGCGAGCCGGCGAATCTCATCACCGACCTTTCGCCCGAGCTGACCCAGGACCTCACCCGGCTGGCCCGCGGCCAGGGCGTGACCCTCAACACCGTGATCCAGGCGGCCTGGGCGCTGGTCCTGGGGCAGCTGGCCGGCCGCACGGATGTGGTGTTCGGCGCGACCGCGGCCGGGCGGCCCGCGGAACTGCCCGGCGTGGAGTCCATGGTCGGCCTCTTCATGAACACCCTCCCCGTGCGGGTACGCCTCGAAGCCGCCACGACGGTCTCCCAGCTGCTCACCGACCTGCAGAAGCGCCAGTCCGCGCTGATGGCCCACCAGCACCTCGGACTGCCCGAGGTGCAGCGACTGGCCGCCCCGGGCGGCGTCTTCGACACGATCGTGGTGTACGAGAACTACCCGAGCCCGCCGAAGGAGGAACCCGCCCCGGAGCGCCTGGAAATCCGCCGCACACCAGCGGTGCGGGACGCCTCCCACTATCCGCTCGCGCTGATCGTGGTGCCCGAGGAGCGGATGCATCTCAAGCTGGACTACCAGGAGGAGGTGTTCGGGCGGGCGGACGTCGCCGCGATCGCAGGGCGATTGGTGCGGGTGCTTGAGCAGGTGGCGGCGGATCCGCTGGTGCGGGTGGGCGAGATCGGACTGCTGGCTGCGGGTGAGCGGGTGCGGGTGGTGGAGGAGTGGAATGCCACGGCGCGGCCGGTCGGGTCGCTGACCGTGCCGCAGCGCTTTCAAGAGTGGGCGGTTCGGTCGCCGGAGGCGGTCGCGGTGCGCTGCGGGGCGGAGACCGTCTCGTACGGGGAGCTGGAGGTCCGGTCGAATCGGCTGGCCCGGTATCTGCGGGGGCTTGGTGTCCGGTCCGAGTCGCGGGTGGGTCTGCGGCTGTCGCGTGGTGTCGACATGGTGGTGTCGATGCTGGCGGTGTGGAAGGCCGGGGGTGCGTATGTGCCGCTGGATCCGGAGTATCCGGTGGACCGGCTGGAGTTCATGGCCGTTGACAGTGGCGCGTCGGTGGTGATCGATGCCGGCTGGCTGGCTGAGGCAGAGAGCGCGATTGCCGCCGAGCCGGACGCGTCGCTTGAGATCCCGGTGCATCCGGACCAGTTGGCGTATGTGATCTATACGTCGGGCTCGACGGGTCGCCCGAAGGGTGTGGCCGTTGCGCACCGGGGTGTGGCCAATCTGGTCGAGGCGATGAGTCCGGTGCTGGGTGCGGGTCCTGGTGAGGTGACGTTGCAGTTCGCGTCGTTCAGCTTCGATGCTTCGGTCCTTGACGTCGCCGCCACGCTGGCGTCGGGTGGCACCCTGGCCATCGCGACCGGCGAAGAGCGCACCGACCCGCAGGCGCTGGCCGCAATGATCCGGAACAGCGGCGTGACAGTCGCGAGCGTGGTGCCGTCCCTGCTCGGTGTCCTGGACCCCCAGGCTGTGCCCGGCGTACGCAACTGGGTGCTGGGTGCGGAACGGCTGACCGCCGGCCTGGCTGCCAAGTGGCGTGCACGGGCCGGGTTGTGGAACACCTACGGGCCGACCGAGGCCACCGTCATGACCACGGCCGTAGCCGTCGACGAGAGCATCAGCCCGGACGATCAGCCGCCGGCGATCGGCGGTCCACTGCCCAACACCCAGGTCTACGTCTTGGACGAATTCCTGCGCCCAGTGCCGGTCGGTGTCACGGGTGAGGTGTATCTGGCCGGTGCGGGTCTGGCCCGCGGTTATCTCGGCCGCCGGGATCTGACCGCGGAGCGGTTTGTGGCCTGCCCGTACGCCGGAGGCGGGCGCATGTACCGCACCGGCGACCTGGCCAAGTGGAGCGATGACGGGCTGCTGCACTTCCAGGGCCGCGCCGACGAACAGGTCAAGATCCGCGGCTTCCGTATCGAACTGGGCGAGATCGAAACCGTCCTCACCGCCCACCCGGATATCGCCCAGGCCACCGTCATCGCCCGCGAAGACCGGCTCGCCGCCTGTCTGGTCGCCGACAACCCCGACCTGAGTACGTCCGCCATCCGCGAGTTCGCCGCCGCCCGGCTGCCGGAGTACATGGTCCCGGCCATCCTGACCGTCCTGGACGCCCTGCCGCTCACCCCCAACGGCAAGGTCGACAAGGCGGCGCTGTCCGCGCTCGAGTACGCGGCCGGCCAGGGGCGGGCCGCGGCGACGCCCATGGAGGAGATCCTCTGCGGGCTGTTCGCCGATGTGCTGGGCGTGGCACGGGTGGGACCGGACGACGGCTTCTTCGAGCTGGGCGGCGACTCGCTGCTGGGCATGCGGGTCGTCGCCCGTATCCGTGCGGTGCTGGACGCGAAGGTGAGCATCCGCGACCTGTTCGGCGCGCCATCGGCCGCCGGGCTGGCGCGGCAGCTGACCGGCGCAGGCGAACACAAGCGCCTGGAACTGCTGCCGCAACCGCGCCCCGACCAGGTGCCGGTCTCGTACGCGCAGCGCCGCATGTGGTTCCTGAACCGGCTGGCCGAGGTCGGCTCGGAGGCAGCGGGGGCGTACAACCTGCCGCTGGCGCTGCGGATGGAGGGTGAGCTGGATGTGCAGGCGCTGGAGGCGGCGCTCGGCGATGTCGCCGACCGGCACGAGAGCCTGCGCACCTTGTTCCCCGATGCGGATGGCGAGCCGTGGCAGCAGGTGCTGGAGGGCGCGGCCGGACGGCCGACGCTGGACGTGCGGCCGGCCGATGCGACGCGGCTGGAGGAGCTGCTCGCGGCGGCCTCAGGCCGTGGCTTTGACCTGAGTGCTGAACTTCCGTGGCGGGTGTCGTTGCTGCGGGTGGCGCCGGGGGAGTTCGTGCTGTTGTTGGTGGTGCATCACATTGCCTCGGACGGCTGGTCGATGGGGGTGCTGGCCCGGGACTTGCGGGCGGCGTACGAGGCGCGGTGCGAGGGTCGGGCGCCGGCCTGGGAGCCGCTGCCGGTGCAGTACGCGGACTACGCGCTGTGGCAGCGGGAGGCGTTGGGCGACTCGGGCGATCCGGAGAGTGTGATCAGCGGGCAGCTGGCGTACTGGAAGGACGCCCTGGCCGACGCACCACCCGAGCTGGCCCTGCCGGTGGACCGCGCACGCAGGGGGGAGCCCTCCTTCCAGGGCGGCAGTGTGCCGGTCTCGGTGGAGGCGGACACGCACCGACGGCTGGTGGCGGTGGCTGCCCGGGGCCGGGCGACGATGTTCATGCTGGTGCATGCCGCGCTGTCGGTGCTGCTGTCACGGATGGGCGCCGGGTCCGACATTCCCGTGGGCACGGGGATCGCCGGCCGCGGGGACCCGCAGCTGGAGGGGCTTTCGGGGTTCTTCGTGAACACGCTGGTGCTGCGGGCGGATCTGGAAGGTGATCCGTCGTTCGCGGAGGTGCTGCGGCGCGTCCGGGAGGCGGATCTGGCGGCGTACGCGCATCAGGACGTGCCGTTCGAGCGGCTGGTGGAGGAGCTGAACCCGGCGCGCTCGCTGTCCCGCAACCCGCTGTTCCAGGTGATGCTGGCGCTGCAGAACATCCCCGAGGCCGAATGGCAGCTGCCCGGCTTACGCGTCACCCCGCTCCCGCCCGTGGCGGAGTTGCCGGCGCGGTTCGACCTCTCCGTGACGCTCGGCGAGCGGCGGGATGCGGACGGCTCTCCGGCGGGTCTCGGGGGCGGGATTCTGTACGCGGCGGATCTCTTCGACGAGCCGACCGTACGGGCCCTCGGCGACCGTTTCGTGCGAGTGCTGGAGCAGGTGGCCGCCGATCCGCAGGTGCGGCTGAGCGAGATCGACGTACTCGACGCGGGTGAGCGGGCGCGGGTGGTGGAGCAGTGGAATGCCACGGCGCGGCCGGTCCGGTCGACCACGGTGGCGGAGGCCATCGCGGCGCAGGCGGCCCAGTCGCCGGATGCGGTCGCGGTGCGGTGTGGCTCTGAGGCGGTGTCGTACGAGGAGCTGGAGGCGCGGTCGAACCGGCTGGCTCGCTGCCTGCGGGGGCTTGGTGGTGTCCGGTCCGAGTCACGGGTGGGTCTGCGGCTGCCGCGCGGCGTCGACATGGTGACCTCGATGCTGGCGGTCTGGAAGGCCGGCGGCGCCTACGTACCGCTGGACCCGGACTATCCGGCCGATCGCCTGGAGTTCATGGCGGTCGACAGCGGCGCGTCGGTGGTGATCGACGGCGAGTGGCTGTCGGACTTCGATGTGGCGATCGCTGCCGAGTCGGACGCGCCGCTCGAAGTGGAGCCTGATCCTGAACAGTTGGCGTATGTGATCTACACCTCGGGCTCGACCGGTCGTCCGAAGGGTGTGGCGGTGGCGCATCGGGGTGTGGCCGATCTGGTCGAGGCGATGGCGCCGGTGTTGGGTGCCGGTCCCGGTGAGGTGACGTTGCAGTTCGCGTCGTTCAGCTTCGATGCCTCGGTCCTGGACGTCGCCGCCACGCTGGCGTCGGGTGGCACCCTGGCCATCGCGACCGGCGAAGAGCGCACCGATCCGCAGGCGCTGGCGGAGATGATCCGTACGGCCGGGGTGACGGTGGCCAGCGTGGTGCCGTCGCTGTTGTCCGTGCTCGACCCGCAGACGGTTGCGGGGGTACGTAACTGGGTGCTGGGGGCCGAGCGGTTGACCGCGGATCTGGCCGCCAAGTGGCGTGCGCAGGCAGGGCTGTGGAACACCTACGGCCCCACCGAGGCCACCGTCATGACCACGGCTGTTGCGCTCGACGAGGGCATCACGCCGGACGATCAGCCGCCTGCGATCGGCGCCCCGCTGCCCAACACGCGGGTCTTCGTGCTGGACGATTTCCTGCGCCCGGTGCCGATCGGTGCCACCGGGGAGGTGTATCTGGCCGGTGCGGGTCTGGCCCGCGGTTACCTGGGCCGTCGGGACCTGACCGCCGAACGGTTTGTGGCTTGCCCGTACGCCGCTGGCGGACGCATGTATCGCACCGGTGATCTCGCCAAATGGAGTGGCGACGGGCTGCTGCACTTCCAGGGCCGCGCCGACGAGCAGGTCAAGATCCGCGGGTTCCGTATCGAACTCGGTGAGGTGGAGTCCGCCCTCACCGCCCACCCGGATGTCACCCAGGCCACCGTCATCGCCCGCGACGACCGCCTTGCCGCGTACGCCGTGTGTGCGACCGCCCTGGAACCCGCCGCCTTACGGGAGTTCACCCTCACCCGCCTCCCCGACTACATGGTCCCGGCCACCGTCACGATCCTGGACGCCCTGCCCCTCACACCCAACGGCAAGGTCGACAAGACCACCCTCCCCGACCCCGAAACAGTCACCGGCCACGGACGAGCACCATCCACCCCCGTCGAGGAGATCCTCCGCACCCTCTTCGCCGACGTCCTCGGCATTGGCGAGGTCCGTATCGATGACGACTTCTTCCAGCTGGGCGGGGACTCACTGCTCGGCATGCGGCTCGTCGCCCGAATCCGCGCGGCGCTTGACACCGAGCTGGGTATCCGCGACGTCTTCGGCACACCCACTGTGGCCGGGATCGCGCGGTTGGTTGGCGACGTCGCGGCCGAGAACCGGGTGGCGCTGCGGCCGCAACCGCGGCCCGACGACGTGCCGCTGTCGTTCGGCCAGCAGCGCATGTGGTTCCTGAGCCGGATGGACGGCGTGGACTCGGAGGCGGCCGGCGCGTACAACCTGCCGCTGGCGCTGCGGATGGAGGGTGAGCTGGATGTGCAGGCGCTGGAGGCGGCGCTCGGCGATGTCGCGGACCGGCACGAGAGCCTGCGCACGGTCTACCCGGACCGGGAGGGCAAGCCGCGCCAGGACGTGCTGACCGGAAGCGGCGCTCATCCGCGGTTGACCGTCGTGGACACCGAGGAGTCCCGTCTCGACGAGACCCTGGCCGGGCTGAGCGGCCGTGGCTTTGACCTGGGTGTGGAGCTGCCGTGGCGGGTGTCGTTGCTGCGGGTGGCGCCGGGGAAGTTCGTGCTGTTGTTGGTGGTGCATCACATTGCCTCGGACGGCTGGTCGATGGGGGTGCTCGCGGAGGATCTGCGGGCGGCGTACGAGGCGCGGTGCGAGGGTCGGGCGCCGGCCTGGGAGCCGCTGCCGGTGCAGTACGCGGACTACGCGCTGTGGCAGCGGGAGGCGCTCGGTGACCCGGACGATCCGGAGAGTGTGATCAGCGGGCAGCTGGCGTACTGGAAGGACGCCCTGGCCGACGCCCCACCCGAGCTGGCGCTGCCGATGGACCGCGCCCGTACCGCGACCCCCTCCTTCCGCAGCGGAACGGTGGACGTCGAGGTGTCCGCACAGACGCACGCCTGCCTGATCGAGGCGGCAGGGCGCGGCCGGGCGACGATGTTCATGCTGGTGCATGCCGCGCTGTCGGTGCTGCTGTCACGGATGGGCGCCGGGTCCGACATCCCCCTCGGTACGCCCGTCGCGGGACGCGGGGACGCGCAGCTGGAGGGCCTTTCGGGGTTCTTCGTGAACACGCTGGTGCTGCGGGCGGATCTGGAAGGTGATCCGTCGTTCGCGGAGGTGCTGCGGCGCGTCCGGGAGGCGGATCTGGCGGCGTACGCGCATCAGGACGTGCCGTTCGAGCGGCTGGTGGAGGAGCTGAACCCGGCGCGCTCGCTGTCCCGCAACCCGCTGTTCCAGGTGATGCTGGCGCTGCAGAACGTACCCGAGGCCGAATGGCGGCTCCCCGGCCTGCGCGTCACCCCGATGCCGCCGGCTGCCGCGCCCCCGGCGCGGTTCGACCTGTCCGTCTCGCTGGGCGAGCGGCGCGGTGCGGACGGCTCTCCGGCGGGCCTTGGGGGCGGGATTCTGTACGCGGCGGATCTCTTCGACGAGTCGACCGTACGGGCCCTCGGCGACCGACTTGTGCGAGTCCTGGAGCAGGTGGCGGCCGATCCCGAGGTGCGGCTGAGCGAGATCGACGTACTCGACGCGGGCGAACGGGCGCGCGTGCTCGAGGAATGGAACGCCGGCACCCGGCCGATCGGCCCGCTGACCGTGCCCGAGCGCTTCCAGGCGTGGGCGGTCCGGACCCCGGACGTGGCCGCGGTGCGCTGCGGGTCCGAGGAGCTGTCGTACGCGGAACTGGAGGCGCGGTCGAATCGGCTGGCCCGCTACCTCCGTCGGCAGGGCGTGTGCCGGGAGTCGCGGGTGGGGCTTCGGCTGCCGCGCGGCGTCGACATGGTGACCTCGATGCTGGCGGTCTGGAAGGCCGGCGGCGCCTACGTACCGCTGGACCCGGAGTATCCCGCCGACCGGCTGGAGTTCATGGTCATGTCCAGTGAGGCACAGGTCGTGCTGGACGACGCCGTGCTGGCCGACGCGCAGGAGACGATCGATGCGCAGTCGGACTCTCCACTCGAAGTAGGGCTGGATCCCGACCAGTTGGCATACGTGATCTATACCTCCGGCTCCACCGGCCGCCCCAAGGGCGTCGCTGTCCCCCACCGAGGCCCGGCCAACCTGGTCGAGGCGATGGGGCCGGTGTTGGGTGCCGGTCCTGGTGAGGTGACGTTGCAGTTCGCGTCGTTCAGCTTCGACGCCTCGGTCCTTGACGTCGCCGTGACCCTGTCGTCGGGCGGCACGCTGGCGATCGCCGCCAGTGAGGAGCGCACCGATTCGCAGGCGCTGGCCGCCATGGTCGAGCGGAGTGGTGTCACCGTCGCGAGCGTGGTGCCCTCCCTGCTCGGAGTCCTGGACCCGCAGACCGTTCCCGGCGTACGCAACTTGGTCCTTGGCGCCGAGCGGCTCACCGCCGATCTCGCCGCCAAGTGGCGGGCGGCCGCCGGGCTGTGGAACACCTACGGTCCGACCGAGTCGACCGTCATTGCCACGGCTGTTGCGCTCGACGAGGGCATCACGCCGGACGACCAGCCCCCGGCGATCGGCAGTCCGCTGCCCAACACGCGGGTCTTCGTCCTGGACGATTTCCTGCGGCCGGTGCCGATCGGTGCCACCGGCGAGGTGTATCTGGCCGGTCCAGGTCTGGCCCGCGGCTACCTGGGCCGCCGGGACCTGACCGCGGAGCGCTTCGTGGCCTGCCCGTACGCCGAAGGCGGGCGCATGTACCGCACCGGAGACCTCGCCAAGTGGAGCGACGACGGGCTGCTGCACTTCCAGGGCCGCGCCGACGAGCAGGTCAAGATCCGCGGCTTCCGTATCGAACTCGGCGAGATCGAGTCCGTCATCGCCGCCTACGAGCAC
This sequence comes from Streptomyces sp. NPDC050147, assembly GCF_040660195.1. Lineage (NCBI taxonomy): Bacteria > Bacillati > Actinomycetota > Actinomycetes > Kitasatosporales > Streptomycetaceae > Streptomyces > Streptomyces sp. NPDC050147. Next base: position 370,066 of record NZ_JBFALJ010000003.1, read on the forward strand.
ATCGCCCAGGCGGCCGTCGTCGTCCGCGAGGACCGGCCCGGCGACCCCCGCCTGGTCGCCTACGTCGTCCCCGCCGAGGGCAGTGGCCTTGAACCGGCTGCCGTGCGGGAGTTCGCCGCCGCCCGGCTGCCCGAGTACATGGTGCCGGCCACGGTGATGGCCCTCGACGCGCTGCCGCTCACCCCCAACGGCAAGCTGCACAAGTCCGCCCTGCCCGCGCCGAGCTACGCCAACCTGGTCTCGGCGCAGGCGGCGCAGGGTGAACTCCAGGAGACCCTGTGCGTCCTCTTCGCCGAGGTGTTGGGCCTGGAGCGGGTCGGGCCGGGCGACAACTTCTTCGACCTGGGCGGCAACTCGGCCCTGGCGATGCGTCTTGCGGGGCGGGTCCGTACCGAACTCGGTGCCGAGCTGAGCATTCGGCAGTTCTTCGGCGCCTCGACCCCGGTCGGCGTGGAGCGGCTGCTCGGCGCCAAGCTGCGGCCGCCGCTGCGGGCGGTCGACCAGCGGCCCGCCGAGCTCCCCGCCTCCGTATACCAGCAGCGGGTCTGGCAGGCGGAACGGGCGGCCGGCGCGGACGCGACGAGCAACCTCGCCGCAGCGCTGCGGCTCGATGGCGAGCTGGACGTGCCGGCCCTGCGGGCCGCGCTGGCCGATGTGGTGGCGCGGCACGAGCTGCTGCGTACGCGGTTCCGGGAGACTCCGGAGGGCACGCTGATGCAGGAGCCGGCCGAGGCCGGCGGCGACGCTGCCGTACCCGACGGCCTTGCGGTGCTGCGGGCAAGCGAGGACGAGTTGCCGGGGCTGCTGGCGTCCCGCATCCGGCAGCCCCTCGACCTGACCCGGGAAGCTCCCTGGGCGCAGCATCTCTTCAGGCTCTCGGCCACCGGGCATGTGCTGCTCATCGTCATCCATCCGATCGCGGCGGACGAGTCCTCGGTGAACCTGCTGATCCGCGACCTCGCCGCCGCCTACGGGGCACGCCGCGAAGGGCGGGCGTCGGAACGGGCGCCGCTGCCACTGCAGTTCGCCGACTACGCGCTCTGGGAGCGCGAGCTGCTCAAGGGCGAGGAGGAGGCGGAGAGCCTGGTCGCCGATCAGCTCGAGTACTGGAGGGCCGCCTGGGCCGACGCCCCGCTGCGGACCGGACCGCCGACGGACCGTGAGCCGGCGGCCGGGCCGGACGGGCGCACCGCCTCCATCCCGATCCGGATCCGGGCGGACACCCACGCCCAGCTCCTTGACGCGGCCGACGCCGCCGACGCGACCACCTTCACGGCGGTGCACGCCGCGCTCGCACTGCTGCTCTCCCGGCTCGGCGCCGGAACGGACCTGCTCCTTGGCACCGTACTGCCGCGGCCGGACGGGGAGGAGAGCCTGGAGGGCGTGGTCGGGCCGCTGTCCGGGCTGCTGTCGCTGCGCCTGGACACCCACGGCAACCCGGCCTTCCGCACCCTGATCAAGCGGGCCAGGGAGGCGTACCAGGAGGCGCTGCAGAACCAGGACGTGCCCTTCGACCGGCTGGTGGAGCGGCTGGAGCCGAGGTCGAGCGGAGCCCATCACCCGGTATTTCAGATTCTCCTCGACGTACGCGACGACATCGCCGAGAAGTGGGAGGACGCGGGGTTGCCGGGTCTTGCCACCACCAGGCTGCCGCTGCCGCCCCAGAACTCCGCGCTCGACCTGCGGCTCACCCTGACCGAGAGTTTCGAGGACTACGGGGACCCGGACGGCATCGTCGGCAGCCTGGACTACGCCGTCGATCTCTTCGACGAGCCGGAGGCCGCCGCCTTCGCCCGCCGGCTGGTGCGAGTGCTGGAGCAGGTCGCGAAGGATCCGGAACTCCCGATCGGCAGACTCGATCTCCTTGACGAGGGCGAGCGGGCCCTGACCGAGCGGCCGGCGGCCGCGCCCGGCGACCAGGGCACGGACGTGCGGTGGCCGGACGGCACCCGTGCCCATCTGCTGGACTTCTACCTCCGTCCGGTCCCGCCGGGCGCCCTGGGCGAGGTGTACGTCACCGGCCCGGCGCTCGCGCACCGCTACCCGGACGCATCCTGCGAGACCGGCAGCCGCCTCGTCGCCAGCCCCTTCGGCCGCCGCGGCGAACGGATGCTGCGCACCGGCCAGTGGGCCCGGCGCGACGCCTCCGGCCTGCTGCGGCCGCACGCCGCGGGCGACCCGGACCGGCATCGGCGCGACGGCGTTGGCCGACGCACCGTCAGAAACTCCGAGGATCTCGGCGTGCTGCTGCCGCTGCGTGCCGAGGGCGGTCGCCGGCCGCTGTTCTGCATTCACCACGGCACCGGCCTGAGCTGGAGTTACGCCACCTTGCTGCCGCACCTTCCGGCCGATCTGCCGATGTACGGCATCCAGGCGCGCGGCCTCGCCGGCCCGGAGCCGCTGCCGCACAGCGTGGAAGAGATGGTGGACGACTACGTTGCCCAGATGCGGAGCGTGCAGCCGCACGGCCCGTACCGGCTGACCGGCTGGTCCTTCGGCGGTGTCGTCGCGCAGGCCATCGCGTGCCGGCTGGAGGAACTGGGCGAGCAGGTCGACCTGCTCGCGCTGCTCGACGCGTACCCGTACCGGGACGTCGGCTCCGTCGGCGGCGACCAGGAGAACGGCATGGGCCCGGTGGACGGCAAGGGCAGCTGGGGCGAGGACAGCGGTGCCGGTCCCGGCCGGGACGTGGAGGCGCGCGGTGCGCAGCTCGAGAACATGCGGGAGGTCATCATGAACATCGTCGGCCTCATCCGCGACCACACCCCGCGCCGCTTCGGCGGCGACCTGCTGGTGTTCGTGGCGACCGAGCGGCGCACCGAGAAGCTGCTGGCCACCGAGGCCATCGCGAGCTGGCGACCGTATGTCGCCGGGAACATCGAGACCCACGAGGTCACCTCGAGCCACGAGGACATGCTCGAATCCGCGCACCGGTCCGGCATCGGCCGTGTGCTCACCGCGAAGATCCGTGCCGGAAAGGGCGATTGAGATGGCAGCGGAGAAGACCTTCGACATCATCCCGAATCATGTGCGGGAGGGGGTGGAGCCGCCGCCCGGCCTGGCGCCGATGAGCGAGCACACGCCGCTGCTAGAGGACACCGGGCCGGGGCTGATCAGCTGGGTCGCCACCGGTCGGGATGAGGTACGGGAGATCCTCGGCGACGCCCAGTGCCGCTTCTCCACCCGGCCACCGGCCGACAGCGAGGAGGAGTCGCGGGAGATCACCCAGATCGGCAATCCCCTGATGCACGACCCGCCGGAGCACACCCGGCTGCGGAAGATGCTGGCGCCGGAGTTCACGCCGCGCCGGATGCGGCGGATCGAACCGCAGGTCGAGCGGATCGTCGAGGACCGCCTCGACGTCATGGAGCGGGCCGGCAGCCCGGCCGACTTCATGCGGCACTTCGCCTGGCCCATCCCCGGCCTGGTCGGCTGCACACTCCTCGGCATCCCCCGCGACGACCAGGCGGAGCTCGCCCGGCACCTCGACCTCAGCCGGCGCGACAACCGCGGCTGGCGGGCCCGCCGCGCCTCAGCCAAGGCCTTCGACGACTATCTGGCCCGCTATGTCGCCGCCAAGCGCCGCCACCCCGGCGACGACCTCGTCAGCGGGCTGATCACGGAGCACGGCCCGGCGGTCACCGACAAGGAACTGGTGGGCCTGGCCGCCTCCGTCATGGCCGCCGGGATCGAGAACATGGTCGGCATGCTGGGCCTGGGCATCCTGTCGCTGCTCGACCACCCTGACCAACTCGCCGCGCTCCGCGACAAACCGGAGCTGATGGACCGGGCGGTGGAGGAACTGCTGCGCTACACCACCGTGGTCGCGGTCGCCTCACCGCGCACGGCGCTGACCGAGGTGCGCATCGGCGAGCACACCATCCACCCCGGGCAGGTCGTCTCCTGCTCGCTGCTTGCGGTCAACCGCGCCCAGCCGGACGAGACCGACCGCGACCATCTCGACATCCTCCGCGAGGGCAACAATCACCTGGCCTTCGGCCACGGCATCCACTACTGCGCGGGCGCGGCGCTGGCCCGCATGGAACTGCGGATAGCCTTCGCGGCCGTGCTGCGCCGCTTTCCCGAGTTGCGGCTCGCGGCGCCCCGCGAGGACCTGCGGTTCCGGCCGCCGTGGATGGCCACCTTCGGCATCGAGACCCTCCCGGTCTCCTGGTAAACGGAAAGGCACCCCATGCCGCAGCCACCGGAACTCCCCGCGCACCTGCGCCGCGACGGCCTTGACCCGACGCCCGAGCTGACCCGGATGAGCCACAGCACGCCCGTCACCCGTGACCCGGGGGCCTTCGACTGGGTTGTCACGGGGCGCGCGGAGGTACGGGCGGTGCTCAGCGACACCGACCGGTTCAGCTCCGTGCCGCCCGTACAGCAGAAGGCCATCTCGCAGCCCAAGGAGGCCGGAAATCTGCTGCATTACGACCCGCCGGAGCACGGCCGGCTACGGAAACTCCTTGCGCCGGCCTTCACCAGCCGGCACATGCGCTCGATGGCACCGGCCGTCGAAGCGGTGGTGGCCGAGCGGCTCGACGTGCTGGCGGAGAACGGGCCGCCGGCCGATCTGATGCGGCACTTCGGCTGGCCGGTGCCGGGCCTGGTCAGCTGCGCGATGCTCGGTATTCCGCGCGACGACCTGGCCCAGCTGGGCCGGATGCTCGACGTGCGCGCGCCCAGCCGGATGGACGCCCACTCCGGCAGCCGCGCCCGGCGGCGGATAGCGGCACAGAAGGCGTACATCTCGTACCTCGGCGGCATCGTCGCGCGGCAGCGCCGGGAGCCCGGCGAGGACATGCTCGGCACCATCGTCCGCGAACACGGCGCGGAGCTGACCGACGCCGAACTGGTCGGCGTCGTCAACTCGTTTCTCGCGGGCGCGCTGGAGAACTCGACGCAGATGCTGGGCCTAGGCGTGCTCACGCTGGTGCGGCACCCGGACCAGCTCGCGCTGCTGCGCGCGCGGCCGGAGCTGCTGGATCAGGCGGTGGAGGAACTGCTGCGGCACGTCACGGTGGTGTCGACCGCGTCGCCGCGGACGGCGCTGGCGGACGTGACCCTCGGCGGGCAGCAGATCAAGGCGGGCGAGACCGTCTCCTGCTCTCTTCTCGCGGTCAACCGCACGCGCCTGCCCGGCGGTCCCGAGGACCGGCTGGATTTCACGCGTGCGGATGCCTCCTCCCACCTGGCGTTCGGGCACGGCGTCCACCACTGCATCGGGGCCGCGCTCGCGCGCGTGCAGCTGCGGGCCTCCATCGCCGGGCTGCTGGCGCGGTTCCCCGGGCTGCGGCTGGCGGTTCCGGAGGCCGAGCTGCGGTTCCGTCCCTTCGCCGTGCAGTACGGAGTGGAGGAGCTGCCGGTCGCCTGGTGACGGTGACGGCGGCCCGGGAGGGCCGTCGTCACCGTCGTCATACGGCGTCGGGGGAGCAGCTGTAGAGGGTTTCCTGGCCCTGCCGGCGTGCCTCGCCCTGCTGTTTCGGTTCTGCCTTGTCCTTCGAGGGCTTCGCTCCGGCTTGATCCTTCGGCGCCTTGGGACCTGGGTCGCCCTTCTGGTTCTGAGGCCCCTTCGGGCCCTTCTTGCCCTGAGGTTCCTTCGGGTCCTTCGGGTCCTTCGGGTCCTTCGGTTCTTGAGATTCCTGCGGAGCCTTCGCGCCATCTGGTCCCGCCGGCCGGCCCCCGTACGCCTTCGGCTCGACCTTGGTGCAGGTCGACCTGACCCAGTCGTTGATCTGTCCCACCGAGCTTCCGGCCTGCGATGCGCCCGACTTCCCGCCGCCGCTGCTCAGCAGCGCGAAGCGCAGCTTGCCGTCCGCCACCAGCTTGCGGTACTCGTCCAGGGTCGCCGAGTTGGCCCCGCCCGTGAACCCGCCGAGCGGCAGCACGGGCAGTGCCCTGGCGTAGATGTACGGGGCCGCCGCCTGCCAGTTGTCGGTGGAGAAGGTGTACTCGGCCCCGCGGTCGTGCTTCTGGACGTACGCCAGGAGCGCCTTCTGTTCCTTGCTCAGCCCGGCCGCGATGTCCCCGCCGCTCGGACCGCCGGACGGTCCCGACGAGCGGCGCGGCTGCCCGGAAGCCCCCTGCCCGCCCGCCGATACGGTCGGCCCGCCGCTGTTCTTCCCCGCCTTGCCGTCCTCCGGCCGGTAGGGCGGCCCGGCGTACGCGTCGAAGGACGAGCCGGCGTACGTGGAGTCCAGCACCGACAGCGACCACGCCGTGGGCGCGGCGAACATCGCGATGCAGCCCGCCACCAGCCCGGCGACCCCGATCCGGCGGGACAGCCGGGCGTCCGGCGGCGCCGGCAGCACCGCGTACACGAGGCCCGCGCAGGCCGCGACGGACGCCGCGAGGATCACGGGCGTGAGCCACGGCACGAAGTCGGGGTACTCCGCGGCCACATGAAGCGTCCAGGCCTCCTGTACGACGATGGCGGCCGGCAGCACCAGGGTCTGCGGCGGGCCGAGCGCCGTGCGGTGGATGCGCCACAGCGCCACGATGCCGACGGCGGCCAGCGCGGCCAACGCGGGTGCGAGCAGCGTGACGTAGGCCGTGTGCGGGACCCCCATGGCGCTGAGCAGCACCGCCGAGGTGAGCAGCCACCCGCCCCACATCAGATAGCCGGCCCGCCGCTGGTCGGTGCGCGGGGCGCGGCGGTGCCGAATCAGGCCGAGGACCAGGGACAGCAGCGCCAGCGGATACAGCCAGCCGATCTGCGCGGCGAACCGGGGTCCGAAGAGCTTGCCCCACCCCTCGGTGCCCGGCATGGCCTGGGGGTCGCCCGCCTGGGCGCCGGCCTGGCTCTGCGACGGCGGCGCACCCTGGAAGGTCCCCTTGAACGAGCCGTCGATCAGGCCGTCGTGGAGGCGGTCGAGCCCGTTGTAGCCGAAGACCATGGCGAAGGCGCTGTTGTTGGTCGTGCCGTCCGCGTACGGGCGCGAGCTCTCCGGTGTGAAGGTCATCAGCGCGACCCACGACAATGACACCGCGAACAGCACGCCGCCCGCCGCAAGCAGCTGCCCCAGCCGCTTGCGCAGCGGGTGCGGGGCGGCGATGAGATAGCCGAGGGCGAGCGCCGGCACGACGACCCAGGCCTGCATCATCTTGGCCTGGAAGCCCAGCCCGACCCACATGCCGCTGAGCAGCAGCGGGCCCAGGCGGCCGGTCATCACCGCCTTCTGGTACTGGTCCGCGGCCAGCACCAGGCACATGGTGAGGGACGCGTCGAGTATCGCGTGGCCGAACATCGACGCCGCCACCGGCGTCATGGTCAGCAGCCCGGCCGCGGCAAGACCGGCCACCGGGCCCTGCCAGCGGCGCACCACCCGGTACAGGACCAGCACCGACACCACGCCCTCCAGAACCTGGGGCAGTGTCAGTGACCAGGCGTGAAAGCCGAACAGCCGGGCGGCGAGCGCCTGCGGCCACAGAAAGCCGCCGACCTTGTCCATGGTGATGGTGGCGGCCGGGTCGAAGGCGGTGAAGAAGAACGCGTGCCAGCTCTCCGACATGCTGCGGGCGGCCACCGAGTAGTACGGGGCATAGGAACTGCCGGCGAGATTCCAGCCGTAGAGCACGGCGGCGAGCGCGGCCACCCCCAGCAGCGCCGGGCGGGCCCAGGGCGGCTGGTCCGGGGGAGATCGCCAGAACCAGCGGCGGTGGGGCGGTGGGGCGGTGCTGGGGGAGGTCTCGGGGTAGGTGGCCGCAGCAGTCAGTGACATGTCCCCACCGTGTGAGGGCTGCGGTAACCGTGCGGTCACAAACGCTTGCGGAATGGACAGTTGGACGGCCGCGGCTGTGTCCGCCGTGTGACCGCCGCCCACGTAGAAACGGCACCATGCTCATCACACGTAAGCGCGCCAAAGCGCACACCCTGATCGCCGCGTCCGCTCTTGTCGTCGCCGCTTTCGGTGCCGCCGGCTGCTCCGGTGACTCGAACGCCGCCGAGTCGGGCGGCAAGTCCCCCGGCACCAAGGACAAGGGATTCGCCCAGGCGATGGCCTACTCGAAGTGCATGCGGGAGAACGGCGTCCCCGACTATCCGGACCCGGAGCAGGACGCCGACGGCCGGGTCAAGACGAACCCCGGCAATGGCGCGAACGACCCGAAGACCCTGCAGGCGATGGAGGCCTGCCGCGACAAGATGCCGCAGGGGCGCTCCGTGGAGAACGGCGGCAAGATGGACGCCTCCAAGGTGAACTCGTGGGCCGAGTGCATCCGCAAGAACGGCATCCCGAAGTTCCCGGACCCGGAGGTCGACGGCACCAGGATCAACGTGCCGCTCGGCAAGCTCGGCATGATGCCCGACGACCCGAAGATGCAGAAGGCGTCGCAGGCGTGCCAGGACAAGTCCCCGGGCGGCGAGATGTACTTCACTGACGGGTCCGAGCAGTGACGACGCCCGATCACACCCATGAACTGCGGGATCCCGGCGCGCCGGACGGCGACCCGGCCGCCGCGCTGGAAGTGCGCGGGTCCGGTGCTCTGGCCACCGAGCAGCCGGCCAGGGCGGCGCTCGCCGCTTCCGCCCCGGATCCCGCGGAGTCGGCCCCCGTTCCAGCCGGCGGCGGGGGCCAGGACGGCGCCGGCGGCGGCGAGGAGCCGCCTCTCAGCCGCGGCAAGCGGCGGCCCCTGCGCACCACCCTGATCGTGCTGGTGGCGATCGCCGTGGCCGCGACCGCGGGGCTCGCGGCCAGCGGCTCGCTGGGCGGCAAGGAGGACGACAAGCCCGAGGCGTCCAAAGGCCCTTCGGCGACGGCGAAGGTGCAGCGCACCACCCTGACCGACATCCAGACCGTGGACGGCAGCCTGAGTTACGGCGATGCCGCCACCGTGCTGGCCCAGTCCTCCGGCGGCGGATCCACCCCGGGAGCGGGCGGCGGCTCCGGGATCGTCACCTGGATGCCCAAGGCAGGCGACACCATCAAACGCGGCGGGGACGTCTACCGCGTCAACCAGCAGAAAACACCGCTGCTCTACGGCAACATCCCCTTCTACCGCACCATGAAGTCCGGCGACTCCGGCAGCGACGTCAAGATCCTCGAGCAGAACCTGAAGGCCCTCGGCTACGACGGCTTCGTCGCCGACTCCACGTACAACTACGACACCGCCGCCGCCGTCAAGGAGTGGCAGGACGACCTGAACCGCGAGGAGACCGGCACCGTCAAGCCGGGCGACGCGGTAGTGGCCCCCGGGGCCAGGAAGGTCTCCGCCGTGAAGGCCGAGGTGGGCGCCGCACCCAGCGGCGAGGTGCTGACCTGGACCGGGACCGAGCGGGTCATCACCGTGGACCTCGACGCCCAGTACGAGGACCTCGTCAAGAACGGCACGAAGGCGCAGGTCAAACTCCCCGACGGGACGAGCGTCGAGGCGACGGTCACCGAGGTCGGCTCGCCCTCGAACGCCGCCGACGAGGGGTCCGGCGACTCGGGCTCCGGTGACTCCGGCTCCGACGACAGCGACAAGGCATCGACCCTCCCCGTCGAGCTGAAGGTGAAGGACCAGAAGGGCCTCGGCAGCTATCAGGCGGCGTCGGTCGACGTCACCCTGAAGTCGGAGAGCCGCAAGAACGTGCTCGCGGTCCCGGTCAGCGCCCTGGTGGCGAAAGACGGCGGCGGCTACGCGCTCGAGGTCGTGAAGTCCTCGGCGCCGAACGGCGTCGAGTACGTCCCGGTCAAGCTCGGCATGTTCGCCGACGGCATGGTCGAGGTCTCCGGCGCCGGCATCTCCGACGGCACGGTCGTGGGGGTCCCGAAGTGAGCCCACTGTCCCACCCGGTGGTCGACCTCGCCGGGGTTTCCAAGTCGTACGGCGAGCTCACCGCGCTGCACTCCGCCGACCTGGTGATCCACCGCGGCGAACTGCTCGCGGTGGTCGGCCCGTCCGGCTCCGGCAAGTCCACGATGCTCAACATCATGGGCACCCTGGACCGCCCGTCGGAGGGAAAGGTCCGCATCGGCGGCCACGACATCGACGAGCTGCGCGACCGCGACCTCTCCGCGCTGCGGGCCGCCACCATCGGATTCGTCTTCCAGCAATTCCATCTGGCGCAGGGCATACCGGCGCTGGACAGCGTCGCGGACGGGCTGCTCTACAGCGGCCGGACCCGCGCCGACCGGCGCGAGCTGGCCGAGCGGGCACTGCGCCGGGTCGGCCTCGGCCGGCGGCTCTACCACGAGCCGCACCAGCTCTCCGGCGGCGAGAAGCAGCGCGTGGCCATCGCCCGCGCGGTGCTCGGCGACCCGCCGCTGCTGCTCGCCGACGAGCCGACCGGCGCGCTGGACTCCCGCTCCGGCGCGGTGGTGATGGAGCTCCTGCACGAGCTGCAGGAGGGCGGCACGACGGTCGTGGTCATCACCCACGACCGCGACATCGCCGCATTGCTGCCGCGGGAGGTCCGGCTCAAGGACGGCCGGATCGAGCACGACTCGGCTGTCGGCGCGGCGGCCGGCGAGCTGATGGCCGGAGGGAGCGCCCGATGAGCCTTGTGTCCCCGCCCCGGGAGACCGAACCCGCCCCCTGGCGCAGCCTCCCGGCGCCCCCGCGCCCCAAGGCCGCCCGGATGAGCCCGGCCGATGTGATCCGGGTCGGCGGCTCGGGGCTGCGCGCGCGGCCGATGCGGGTGTTCCTGTCCGCGCTCGGCATCGCCATCGGTATCGCCGCCATGATCGGCGTGGTGGGCATCTCCTCGTCCTCCACCAACGACCTCAACCAGCGCCTCGCCGCCCTCGGCACCAACCTGCTGACGGTGGCCCCCGGCGAATCCTTCGGCGGCGGCACCGCGCACCTGCCCGAGCAGTCGCTCGCGATGATCGGCAACATCCCGGACGTCACCTCGGTCTCCGCGCTCGGCAAGACCAGCGCGAAGGTCTACCGCAACGACATGATGCCGGAGGAGGAATCCGGCGGCCTGCGCGTCACCGCGGCCCGCACCGACCTGCTGAAGTCCATCGGCGGAGAACTCACCGACGGCCGCTGGCTCAACGCGGCCAACAGCAAGTACCCGGCCGTCGTGCTCGGCGCCAACGCCGCGTACCAGTTGAACATCCACCAGGCCGGTCCGGAGGTAAGGGTCTGGCTCGGTGACCGCTGGTTCACCGTCGTGGGCATCCTGGCACCGAACGAGCTGCTGCCCGCCCTGGACAACAACGCCATGATCGGCTGGGGGGTGGCGAAGGCGGAGCTGGGCTTCGACGGCTACCCCACCACCGTCTACGTCCGCGCCGAGGAGGACGCCGTCAAGGACGTCCAGGCCAAGCTCGGCGCCACCGCCAACCCGGAGGTCCCGAGCGAGGTGGACGTCTCCCGCCCCTCCGACGTACTGGCGGCGAAGGAGGCCACGGACGACACCCTCAGCGGACTGCTCCTGGGCCTCGGCGGCGTGGCGTTGCTCGTCGGCGGCGTCGGCGTGGCCAACACCATGGTCATCTCCGTCCTCGAGCGCCGCTCCGAGATCGGCCTGCGCCGCTCGCTCGGCGCGACCCGAGGCCAGATACGCACCCAGTTCCTGGCCGAGGCGCTGCTGCTGTCTGCTCTCGGTGGCATCGGCGGCGTACTGCTCGGCATCGGCGTCACCATCGGCTACGCGACGTACCAGGACATGACCACGGTGGTGCCGGTCTGGGCCATGGTCGGCGGCGTCGGCGCCACCCTCGTCATCGGCGGCCTGGCCGGCTTCTATCCGGCTGTACGAGCCGCCCGGCTGCCCCCCACCGAAGCGCTGGCCACCTCGTAGCCCCGCTGCCGTTCCGCCCCGGGCCGCGGTGCCCCTGCTGACACCCCCGAGCAGCAGGGGCACCGCACCGTCTGCGGCGACACGCGACCCTTCGGGCGGGTCGCGGAGTCGGTGGTGGACCTCGTAGCCACAAGGCGTCCAGTGCGTGAGCGTGGGCGAGAAGGGCGTCGACCGAGCGATCTCATTGGCCCACCCCGCGCAGTTCGCGGGCCACTCAGTCGCGGTGTGCGCTCCCCCTACGGATCGCCGGGTCAGCACGGTGAAGCGCGTGCCCCGGCACCGGCGAAAGGCAGGCGCGCGATCCGGCAGGATGGCCGCATGTCCCACACTCCGATACGCCCCGCGCAGCCCTTCGACGAGAAGTGGATCGCCCAGGCCCTCAACGGTTTCATCGAAGGTTCTGGACACTGGGGGCCCGGCACGCTCGCCGTGTTCACCGAAGTGGGCGGCTACTTGACCGGGAGCGGCGAGGAGGCGCCCGCGCGGTACCGGGGCTGGAACTGGTACCGGTTCATCGGCCGGTGCGGCGCCGTGGCCCTGCGGGCGAGCTCTTTTCACGTGCAGGACCATCTGCGCGAGGTGCAGCTGGCGATGCTGGATGTGTGGGCAGAGACTCCCTTTGCCGACCCGGAGGTTCGCGCCCGGATGCGTACCGGCGTCCTCGAACTCGCGGACAAGAACACGCATGCCACTCGAACCCACGATGGTGCGGTGGTCGCTCTGCACGGGCTCGGCGCCGGCCGGGACGGGCAGCGCTTCGTCGAGTTGCGCACCGGCACCGCCCAGCCGCCGGCACCAGGTCGGATCACGGCCACCGAGCCGGTGCCCGCGGCCGGTTGGGACACACCTGACCGACTGCGGCGCCTCGTGCACCTCGTACGGCAGAAGGGGCCCGCGCCCTGGGACCGTGCGGCGGCCGCGGTGCTCGCCGAGCGGACCGGGCTGAGCCGGGCCGGTGCCGCACTGCTGCTCGCCGGGATACCCGATGTGAAGTACGGGTACCGGGGCCTCGATGCCGAGGCGCGCAAAGTGATGGGACTCAAGCAGTCCGAAGCCGAGGCCGGTGAACGGGAGTTGGCGGCCCTGCGGGTGGCCGAGCGCCTCGACCTGCTGGCCGACGTGCTGCCCGCGGACCCCGAGCAGCTGTGGCTGGAGGGCGGGCAGTTGGCGCTCGCCGAGCGGATCGCCGAGGCCTGGCGCAGGCAACAGGGCGTACGCCCCGCCGTGCCCGAGTCGACGCTCGCCGTGGCCGCCGAGCACAGTGATATTCGGATGGCCCCGGCAGCCGTGTGCGCCGTGTTCGCCGATCCCGCGCGCGAGCCGCGGCTGACCCGCGACCCTGACACCCGGCTGCGGGTGAACAGCATCAGCGGCGGCGGTTGGGAGGGCGGCGAGGGTTTCCGTTTCAGAGAACTGCTCGCCGTGGTGTGCGACGCCGTCGACTGGGTGTACGCAGAGCTTCCCGAAGGAGATCCCGTACGCCGGGGTGTCCCCGAGACCGTACGGCTGCTGCGGGAACGCCTGGCCCACCCGGAGTTGCTGCTCTCCGCCCGTGGCCGCAGCCTGCGTGGCCGCACCGTGGCGGACCTGCTGCCGGGCTTCCCCGGCGCCCTGCCCTACTTGGACGCCGCCGAGCCGCTTGCCCATCCCACGCTGGACGACGGCCTGGTCGTCGTGTCCGAAGCGGGGTTCGACCGGCGCGGTGAGCGCGAGGCGCCCGGCGTGTACTTCCGGCCCGGCCGCTACGGGGCCGACGAGCGCTCGCGGCGCCTGGAGGCTGTGGTCGACGCGGAGGACTCGCATCTGGCGCTGGTCCGCCGGCTGCGCGGTCCCGAGTTCGAGCGGATCGTGCAGCGTATAACCGAGGGGTCGCTGCCGCCGGGCGGCTACGAGAGCGATCCGCGGCTGTCCGCACCAAAGGTGGTCGAGGAGGTGGCCGCCACCACCGGTCTGGAGTCGGACGCCGCCACTTTGTATCTGCAGCTGCTCGCCCTGCCCGTGCCCACCGACCGCCGTATCCGCCGCTTCAACCGGTGGACTCCCGCGCACCACAAGGCCGTAGCGGCCGCACTCGTCGAGGCCGGTCTGGCGGTCGCCGACCGCAGGGCCCGGGCCGGGCGGGGGGTGTTCCTGCCCGGCGACTGGGCGGGCGGGGACAAGTTCTACCCTCCGATGGAGACCTGGAAGGCAGGGCTGCTCGGGGTCCGGGTCATCGGGGCCAAGGTCTGCTCCCGGCCCGTCGTCGGCCCTCTGCCCGAACTCTTCGCCCGGGCCTGGCGGACGCGTCCCCACTGAGCGTGGTGGCACGTTCCCCAGGTTGCGCCAGAACACCGGAGGATGACTGACTGACTGTCCTCCTCCTTCGATTTGTGCGGTCAGGAGCTGGGTTCGCCCGCGGGCCCCGTGCACGGTGTCACCAGTCCGCAGTCGTCGGTCGGCACCGCCGCCCGCTCGCGGTCCTACCCGGGTCTCTCCTCCCAGGCCGTGACCACGCGCATCCGCTCGCCCTGGGCGCCGAAGAGACTCAGGAACTCGACGGGCTGCTCGCCGGCGTTGCCCAGCGCGTGGGGCAGCCGGGTGTCGAACTCTGTGGCCTCCCCGGCCGTCAGGACTCGCTGCTGCCGCAGTGTCCGCAGACGCCCCCCGACCGTACGCAGTACCTCCTCCGGTTCATTGCGGTTCGCACCCGCATCTTGCCAGGTCGGCAAGGTGGCTTGGGTTCCGACGACGGTCCGCCGGAAGATCACCGCCGAGCGAAAGGAACACCACGGAACACAAGCACCACACCGAGCGGCAGGCGGCCGACGGACAGAACGAACCGGTCCACGACGTCGTCGTGGTCGCAGGAGGCGCGGCAGGTCTGAACGCGGCGCTCACCCTGGGGCGCGCTCGCCGCACCGTACTGCTCGTCGACGCCGGACGACAGCGCAACGCTCCCGCCCGCAGCATGCACAACTACCTGGGCCACGAAGGCATCGCTCCCGCCGATTTCCTCGCTCTCGCGCAGGGTGAGGCCGCGCGCTGCGGAACGCGTACGGTCGAGGCATCGGTCGTTGCCGCGAAGCGTGCCGGGGACGGGCGCTTCGAGGTCGCTCTCGACAACGGCACCGTCGTGCGGGCGCGCCGCCTGCTCCTGGCCACCGGCCTGGTGGACGAACTCCCCGACGTGCCCGGGGTGGCCGAGCGTTGGGCACGGGAGGTGCTCCACTGCCCCTACTGCCATGGCTGGGAGGTACGAGACCAGGCGATCGGAGTACTGGCCACTGGCCCGGTCGGCGTCGAGCAGGCGCTGCTGTGGAGCCAGTGGAGCGATGACATCACCCTGTTCACGCACACCGGGCCGAAACTCGACGACACGGCGCGTGCACGTCTCGCTGCGAGGGACGTGCGCGTGGTGGAGGGCGAGGTGTCACGCCTCGACATAGGGGAGGACCGCCTGCGCGGTGTCGTGCTGGCCGACGGGCGGCGACCGGAGGTGAGCCACCTGGTGGTCGCTCCGCGTTTCAACGCCCGCCTGGAGGGACTGGCCGGCCTCCACGTCGAGACCACGGAGCTGCGGATCTTCGGGCAGGTCGCGGGCCGCCATGTGGTGACGACCCTGGCTAGCGACGTTGCCCGCCGCGTACACACCCGCGGTACTCGTCGCCCCCTGCGGGCGGGGTGGGACACGTTTCTCCGGGTCGGTGGAGGGCCAGTGGGAGCGGCCCTGCCCGATGTGCTGCGTCTCGTCGAGAGGTCCTTGACCTCGGATGACGCTCGTATCGGAGGTTTCTGCTGCGCTTCCGTAGTGGTGGCGCGAGTGTCCATCCCGGCCGTGCCTACCTCGGAGCCCGGGTGGTGGAGGAGCCAGGCCGTGGTGATACAGGCGATGCGGCGGTGCCGGACGGTGAGGATGCCACCGACGCGAAGAGTGGCGGTGCCGCCTTCGCCTCAGACGGGCGTGGAGTCGGTGTCGGCCTTCCCGAAGGGGAGTGGTGTGGCGGCGAAGACGGAATCCGGGTCGAACGCAGACTTCAGTGCCAGCAGGCGCTGGGTGTTCGGCCCGTAGGAGTTCGCAACCTGGTCGGGAGTCTCCGGCCCCAGGAAATTCACGTAGCCGCCCGGCAATGAGAACGGTTCGAGCGCCGCGTGAAGCTCTTCCAGCCAGCGCAGGTGGGGCGAGCTGCCGACGGCACGTCCTGCGTGGTCGTTGCTCTCGTCGCTCTCCCACAGGGAGATCAGCTCGACCATCAGGTGCGGTTCGCGCCGGCCGAAAGCCGTCGAGCCGAGAGGCGGGCGGGTGGCGGCACCATGGAACTGGTGCCACACGATCGCGGAGAACGGTGAGGTGAACTCCTGGGCGGCTCGGTCCAGGACGGTCGCGACGGAGCTGGAGACGCTCTGGACGGTTCGCGTGCGGATCGCGCCCATCCGCCCGGGTGGGAACATGGCGTCCGTCGCGGCCAGCGTCACGGAACGGGCGACAGGTCCCACCTCGGCGAGCACGGGTGTACCGAGCCCGGCCAGCGCACGGACCGGCCCGTTCTCGGCGTTCCCCACCTCGAGCTCCCCCGACCAGGTCGGCGCGACGTACACCGTCGGCTTGCCGTCCGGACCGGGAAGGAACCCCACGTCCACCGTCAGCTCGTCCGGACTGTCCTGAAGGATCCCACTGAGGTCGGCCAGGATGCCGGCGCTCTGGGCGATCGGGTACAAGATGGTTCCCGACACCACTGTCGGCACGGGGTGCAGACGGATCCGCGCCGAGGTCACGACACCGAAGTTGCCGCCGCCGCCGCGCAACGCCCAGAAGAGGTCCGGATCATGTTCGGCGTCGGTGTTCACCCGTGAACCGTCGGCCAGGACGACTTCGGCGCCGAGCAGGTTGTCGGCTGCGAGTCCGAACTGCCCGAGGAGGGGACCGTACCCGCCGCCGAGCGTGAGGCCGACCATTCCGACGGAGCCCGCCGTTCCGGTGACGGCGGTCAGGCCCGCCCGCTCGGCGGCCGAGACGACGTCGGACGAGAGCGCCCCGCCACCCACCGTCGCGCACCGGTTGTCGACGTCGATCCGAACTTCCCTCATGTCGGTCAGATCGAGAACCAGCCCCCCGGGACGGAACGCCCGGCCCCAGAAGTCGTGACCCCCGCCGCGCACGGACAGCGGTACCCCATGGTTACGAGACGCGCGTACTCCGGCCTGCACGTCAGCGGTGGTCGCGCACCGCACGACGACGGATGGGCGGATATCCACCGCCGCGTTGAACAGCGCCACGGCTCGTGCGTACTCCGGTCCGTCGGTGAGCACACGGTCCGGTGATATACGGGACCGCAGCTCGGTCAGCAAGGCGGTGCTGACTTCGTCGTGGGCGTCGGTACCGGCAGGTGTCTGCATGGTCACTCCTGTGTGTTGTGGTCGGAGATGGAGTTCGGTGCCCTGGATGGATCAGGAGGACGGCAGGTCGGGCTCGGCGCACTGCCGGGCGAGGACAGCGACCATGTCGGGCAGCAGAACGGCCACGGGGTCATGGGTCAGTTCCGTCATGCGCAGGCGTCCCCCGAAGGTGGCGACACCGAGGACGTGCTCGCCGCGCAGTTGAGTGGTCTGCGCCGGCCCCCACAGAGCGGTGAGACAGGTGCGGTCGTGTGCCGGCGTCCGCACCACCCCGAGGTTGGTGATCTGAATGTCGGCGGCGGTGGCGACGGTCATCATCGCCTCGGCCTCTTCGGGGGTGGCCGGCGGCTGTTGGGCCAGCGCCTCCGAGCCGGTCTTGAGTACCTGCGGTGCACGCCGGCGTGCCAGAGCCTCGTGATGATGCCGGGCCAGTTTCCAGAAATCTTCGGCCTGGGATGCCTCACTGGCGGTCCGTGCTCCCGCGAACCGGTTGGCGACGGCGTCGGGCAGACCTGCGGCACGGCGCAGGTCGACCGGGCTCAGCACCCTCACCCGGGGGCGGCCCGCGCGGTGGAAGACCGTGCAGGCGGCAGCGCACAGTGCGGCGTGCACGGAAACGCCCTCCGCGCGGCAGCGGGTCACGAGCCGTGCGGTCAGACCGCGTTGCAGTGCCAGGGCGGAGACGTGCGGTGCCCGTCCCGAGAACTGCGTCAGCTCACCGGGCGCGTTCATCAGCTCATCCGGGGGTGGGCCCACGGTGGGCGTCGCAGTGTCGAGAGCTCGCAGGAGGGTCTCCTGGGGTGGCGGTACATCCTGCTCCGGGATCGGCTCGGCGTCCTCCTCGTCGCCGTCGAGGGCGGCGACAAGGTCCGTTACCGCGCGCATGCCGCCGGTGCCGTCGGTGATCTGGTGGGCGAAGGTCAGCACGATGAAGCTGCCGGTCTCCGCGGGAATCAGTACGGCGCGTATCAGCGGGCCGGGCTCCGGCGCCATGGGGCGCGTCTGCTCGCCGGCGACAACCGCCTGCCAGGGGGTTCCCTCGGCAGCGGTTTCGATCCTGACCGGGCCTTCCGCCCAGCGGTATCGGGCCTGGGGAACTCGGCGGTCGACCGAGACGCGAAGCAGCGGGTGCAGTGCCTGCACACCCCGCAGCGCCCGCGCCAGCGTCTGCCGGGACACCTTCCGGTTGATCTCGGCGACCAGGGAGAACTGGACGGGGTTTCGGTGCATATAGAGATCGATGGTTCGCTCGAAGGCTCCGAGTTCCCTCACCGTCTCCGCGTGCGTATGGCTGATCGACATCCAGAGGCCCCTTCTTCGCTGAGGTGATATGACGGATCACTACCTGGACGCATCGTGGCGAGGCGGGAGTTCGGCCTCCTGCTGAGCGATCGTCTCGGCCGGTCGGCTGGGCACCAGGCGCTTCGACGTTGTGCGGAAGGCCCAGGCGACGACCAGCGCGGCCACCACGGTGAGGGGAGTGCCCATGGCTATCTTCGCGAAGGCGAGCCAGCCGGTGGCGTCGTGCACGTAGAGCCACTGCTTCACCACGAACCGGGCTCCGAGGACGATGGCCGCTGCGAGGGTGGCGATGTCGTGTGCCCGCAGAACCTGACGGTCCTCGCGCCAGGCGTGCGCGCCCCCGTGCAGGAGGTTCCACGCCACGCCGGTCAGGGGGCGGCGGAAGAGGACCGAACCGAAGGTGGCGAGGAAACCGGCGAAGGCCACCCAAATACCCAGCAGGAAGAAGTCCTTGGCGGAACCGGTGAGCGCGACGATGCCTGCCGCGACCAGAACGCCGGTCAGGCTGCCGGAGGCTGCGAGAAGACGTTCCCCGCGCACCAGCCGGGCCAGGGTGAGCACCGCACCGGTCGTGACGGCCGCGATCACGGCCGCCTTCGTCGACAGCAGAGCGAGTGCGATCACGAACACCACGACCGGGACGGTCGAGTGGACGAAGCCCGCCGCGCCGCCCATGGACTCGAGCATGGGCGGCCGCGGGGCGGGAGGCGGCGTGTTCCCGGGGTTCCTGCCGTCGGTCGAGGAGGGGCCGTGCTCGCCTTGGGGATGGGACATCGATCACTCCTGATCACGTGGTGCGGTTGCGGCTTTCCTGGGGCGTTTCTCGTCGCGGTGGCACTTCGATTCAGGCGCTCCAGCCGCCTCCCACGGCCCGGCTCGCGAGATAGGAGTCGCGCAGCGCCTTGCGAAGGCCGGGTACGAAGGCGTCGAACCGCGCCGCATGCGCAGTGAGGCCGGCCTTGTGGGCCCGGCGGTCTTCCTTGCTCCACACGGTGGCCAGTTCCAGCTCCACGGCCAGGACGGCCATGGCGAGTTCGTCTGTCAGGTCCTCGGCGGGAGGGTTGTCGAAGACGGTCGCGCGCACCCGGTCCTGGAGAGCGCGCACCAGGTCCGGTTGCACCACGGAGACCCGGTCGATGGAGATGGCCCCCAGCTTCTTCTCCCGCGTCATGACGACATCCCCGGAGGCGAGCAACTGGTCGCGAATTGGTGTCTCGGCGGTGTGGGCCTTGTTGTGCAGGAACTTGAGCCAGCCCCTGGGCTTGTCCTCAGGCAGGTCGTACCAGACTGCGGTGGTGAACGGGTCCTTCGGCGGGTTGCCGGGGAGTCGCCGGACCTTCCCCCCGGTGGCGTCCAGCAATCCGTCGCGGGCCAGCTCGGTCATCGCTCCGGCCCGTAATAGTTGGCCGCGCCCCTGAATGTTGTCGAGCTGGAACTTCTCCTTCTTGACGGTGTAGCAGAGCAGGTACAGCTTCTGGGCGAGAGTCATGGGCATGGTGGTTCACCTATAAGTCAGTCGTTGCAGGGTGGGGGGATTCTTGTGCCGCGGAAAGAAACAGCAGGCAAGTTTCCCCCTCACCTTTCACCTGCAGTCTTCCCCAAATCGCTTTTATGGCATAGAAGACGCAGACGGCTAGGCGTTCACCACTCCGGTGTATGTCAGTGAGCGAATTCCCTGCTGCTTTTGCCTTCTGTTGTGACTACTACCTTCGGTTCGAGCCGTGAAACTGGTGACGTTACGGCACACTTCTGTGCACCACCGGAAAATGGACATGTCGTGCGACCACCCTGAGACCGGCTGCGACTCAACGGTTCGCGGAGACAAGGGGGCGGGTGGTGGCGGGCGTGTCCGTCTTGCATACGGTGCCGTCGGCGGGGTGGGTGCCGTAGATGAGGGCGGCGTCAACTGCCCTGTCGACACACGAGTTGGTGCCGTAGGAGCCGTGTCCGACTCCCTCACGCGTGAGCAGGACCGCGGAGTCCAGGGTTCGCGTCATGTTCTCGGCCCAGTGGTGGGGGGTGACCGGATCCAGCCGGCCCGCGACCACCAGTGCCGGGGGCGTACCAGCGCCTGTGAGCGGCTTGGTGACGCGGTCCTTGTTCGGCGCTGGCCACCGGGCGCAGTTCAGGGCGGAGTAGGCGGCCCGGGTCCCGACACGCCTGGCCTCAGCAATGGCCTTGGTGGCTGCGGTCTTGTGCGCGGCGATGCCGGCCGGGGTATGCCAGTCGGCGCAGCGTACTGCGGTGTGGGCTTCGAACATCGCGGTAGGAACCGGGAAGGGGGACACCGTGACGCTGTTCCACAGTGTGTACAGGGGCGCGCCGTTGCCGTCCTGGGCGGCCAGCAGAGCCGAGGTCAGCAACGGCCAGGTGTGCTGGTCGCCGGCCAGGGCTCGGGTGGCCTCGAGGGCCATGGCGCCGTCGAGTTCACCGCCCGGGGTGGCGCCCTTGGCGGGTGCGATCTCCAGTGGCTTCGCTTCCAGCGTGTCGATCAGTTCGTCGAACGCCGCCTGGGGGTCGCCCGCTCCGAACGGGCACACCGCGGTCCCTTCGGTGCGGCAGGTCTTGAACCAGGCGTTGAGGGTCCGTTCGCTTGCAACGGCGACGTCGTGCTGGAAGGGGAGGGAGTTGCCGAACCACTGGTTGGTGTCGACGGGCGCGTCGAGCACCATCTGGCGGACGCGGTGAGGGAACAGGGTGGCGTACATCGGGCCGACCACGGTGCCGTAGGACAAGCCGTAGTACGTGATCTTGTTCGCGCCGAGCGCGGAGCGAACCTGGTCGATGTCGCGGGCCACGTTGTCGGTGGACAGGCCGGCCAGGAACGCCTTGCTCTGGTGTCTGACGCAGCCGTCGGTGAACGCGGCGGCATCGCTCAGCAGTCGCGGCAGGGGTTTGCCCCCGGGTACGGCCGGGTCGAAGGCGGTGCCGACGGCGTCGGATCGTTGTTTGTCTGTCAGGCAGCGAACGGCCTGTGATCCGCCGACGCCGCGCGGGTCCATCGCGATGATGTCGAATCTGGCGAGCACCGCGGGGGAGAAGGCGCCAGGAGTGCCGGCTGTTCTGGGCAGATTGCGCAGTGCTTCGGTGGCGGGAACTCCGGGCCCGCCCGGGTTGAAGATCAGGCTGCCGATGCGGTGGTCGGGGTCAGTGGCCCGGTGGCGCATGACCGCGAGCGGGATCTGCGTGCCATCGGGCTCGGTGTATTCCTGCGGCACCTTGATCGTGCCGCATTCGAGGTTCTTCCCGCACGTGCTCCAAGTGAGCGGGTCCGGAGACGGGGCGGAGGCCGACGTGGCCCCTGCGGAGGTGCTGCGCGGCCCCGAGGCGCCGGACGAACACCCGGTCAGGACGAGGAGCGCTGCGGTGAACGCCGCCCCGTACCGGGGTCTTGGCTTCAACCGGGTCATGCTGATCTTCCTTTCGCCGTACGCGTGCCACTCCCTGCGGCCGGGCCATGCCGGTCGTGCAGGAAGCCGGCCGTAGGGGGGTTGATGTGGTCACGCCTTCCTTGCTTCGTGGGGTCAGTGACCGGCCGCGTCGAGCAGAGAGGAGTACCGCAGGCGGAGCGCGCGCTCCATGCTGGCCAGAACGGCCCCGACCCCCAGTACGAGGTTCAGCCAGATCGGCAGGTGCATCGGTGATTCGAACGTTCCGACCCGCTGCGCGACGGGGGGAATCTGAGAGACGGGTTCAGCGAGCTGTAGCAGGTTCAGGCCCACACCGATGACAAGCAGCAACACCGACCCGATGCCGATCGCCCGGCTCAGGTCCGGATGGCGGGCGCCGAAGCGCGCCCGCCGTCCCTCCGCCGAGGCCGGGTCGGGCGTGAGCTGACGCGGCTGTCCGCCCGAGGGGCGGTAGTGGCAGCGCCTGATGCCGTAGTTGCTCATCGCCACCTCGATGACACCCCCGTCGACAGGGAAGACCGCGGGCAATTTCGACTCGGCCACATGCCTGCCGTCCAGGAACAGGTGCGCCCGGATCCTGCTGTTGTCCAACCGCGCCCAGTGCCGTACGTCGACGGCGTGCAGGCGGGATGGCCCATCAACCCGGGAAAGTCGTAAGCAGAACAGGGAGCGCAGGGGGAGCTGCCACCAGCGGAACCGCTGGAGCTCCCTGCCGTCTCCCGGCTTGAGGCGCTTCGATGCCGCCCACTGCTTCCAGGTCATGCCCCGCCCCTTCTGCGCACATCGGCCGCACCTCACTAGTACAGCGTGTTAGAGAAACGCTAGCACACTGTACTAGTACGGCGTGCTAGTACAGTGAGGGGCTGGTAGAAGCGAAGGAGAGCGGAGCATGGACACCCGCGAGAAGATCCTCCAGGCCGCTGCGGAGATGATCAGCGAGGACATGGCGGCGAAGCTGAGCGTGCGAGCGGTCGCAGCGCGTGCGGGAGTGAGCACCGGCTCGCTGAGGTTCCACTTCCCCACCCAGCGTGCCCTGCAGGACAGCTTGCTCGCGCGGATCTACGAACACCTGCTGCCCGGCGACCCAATCCGGGACCGGACACTGCCGCCCCGCGAACGGCTGCTGAACTGCCTGCGGCAGGTTCTCGCACCGCTCGGCACCAACGAGGACGCGCGAACCGCGTGGGGCACGATCTACCGGGCCTTCATCGAACCCGAGCCGACCGAACAGGTACGCGCCGCATACCTCGGCCATGAGCGGGAGGCGGAGCGCCGGATCGAACACTGGCTGACCGTGCTCGCCGAGGAAGGCGCGCTATCCCCGGGAGACCACACCCGCAACGTCAGGTTCCTTCTCACCGTCCTCAACGGGCTCTCGGTCGAACGCGCCCTGCCCACCCGCGAATCCGTCCTCATCGCCGAGATCGAGACCCTCGACGCCGCCGTCGACCACGTCCTCTCCACCGGCCCCGCACCACCCGCCGGGCCGACTCGACCGTGAACCGAACCAACCACCCCTCTCCACCGGTTCCACCCGACTCTCCACCGGTTCCACCGACGGGTAGGGGCGCGAGCGGAGCGTGCGGTAGTGCGACGTCCGCCGGGACCTTCCCTCAGCTCAACGGCCTGCTGCGGGAGCACGCTCTCCCCTGCGCGGGCCTGCCGTTGCGTCATGGTTTTCAATGGCCCCACGGCGCGACCGCGCCGACTGCACCGGACGGTGAGGGAGACATCGATCATGGCGTGGAGCACCCGGGAGATGGCGGAGCTGGCCGGCACCAGCCTCAGGGCCGTACGGCATTACCACGCCATCGGCCTGCTCGACGAGCCGGAGCGCCGCTCCAACGGGTACAAGCAGTACGGCGTCCAACATCTCGTCCGACTCCTCCGGATCAAGCGCCTCGCCGCTCTGGGGTTCTCCCTCTCCCAGATCGCGGACATGTGTGACGGCCCGGATTCCGACCCGGACCCACGTGATCTACGGGCTCTCGACGAGGAGTTGGCCGCCACCATCGAACGTCTGCAACACGCCCGCGCCGAGGTCGGCGCCCTCATGCGCAGAAAGGCCACGACCGATCTTCCCCTCCGCCTCGCCTCCCTGGACGAGACAGCAGAGCTCCCTGACCCCGACCGCTCTTTCGTCACTGTCCTCGGTACGGTCCTCGGCCCCAGTGGGCTGGACGCCTACGCGGACTTGCTCCATGAGGAGCCGCAGCCGGTGGCACGCGCATTCGACGAGCTTCCCGCCGATGCGGACGAGCAGGCACGCCAGAGTCTCGCTGAGCGTCTCGTGCCTTACGTCCGAGGTCTCCGGGCCAAGCATCCCGGGCTGAGCGACCTCGCCTCGGACGCTCCGCGCGGCCGGCAGCACACCGCTCGCACCATCGGCACAGCCATTACCGATCTCTACAATCCGGCCCAGGTCGACGTGATGCGGCGTCTCCACACCCTTCTGTCCGATGCGGGCGACCCACGTTGACGGCCTCCGGGGAAGGTCAGTCCGCGCGGCAGAACGTGTCCTTCGCGGGCATCTCGCCCTCCACGAGGTAGCGCGTGGCGGTGTTCAGCGCGCAGGAGTTGTTGCCCAGGACGTACCCGCCGTGCCCGCTGTCGTCGACGCTGACCAGCCGTGCCCGGTCGCCGAATTTCTCGCGCAGCATCTTCCCGCCCCGGTGCGGGGTCGACGCGTCCCGCCGGTCCTGCAGGAGCAGCACGTTGCGGAGGCCCTCGGCGTCGATCTTCACCGGCGGTTCGGCGGGGGTGTGCGGCCAGAAGGCGCACGGTGTGATGTCGGCGGTGGCGGCGCCGTACAGCGGGTAGCGTTCGCGGTCATCGGCGCACCCCGGCGCCCGGCCACCGACCCGCGCCCCCCGGTGGCCGCTTCTCCCGCCTGGCGCGCCCGCTGTAACAGTTCCAAGCTCGGTCGGCTGGAGTGAGCTTGGTGGCGCCTTCATCGAGGCGGTGGGAGATTCCCGGCCGCCCGCGTCGTCACTTCGCTGGCCTGTGCAAGCGTTTCTTGATACGTACGGTGCGTGCCGAGCGGACACACGTACGTGACCGCGCGTCCCCGAGTGCCGGAGGTCCGTCATGGGCAAGCGTTTCACGCGGCAGCACCTCGGCCCGGTGGCCCTGATCGCCCTCATCGCCACCGCCCTGCTGGGCGCGGGCCTGGCTCCGGCCGCTTCGGGGGCAGTGGAGAGTGGGCGCCCCGGCACCGATTCCGGCGCCGTCACGGGGGCCACTTCCGGCAGCGGGTCCGCGACCGCCCCCACCGCCGACGGTATACCTCGCCTCACTGACGCCCGCGGACGCACACTCACCCTGCGCGGCTGGAACGTCGAGGACAAGATCCACCACGGCCCGGACGCCCTCAGCGCGATCACCGAGCGGCACTTCGCCGACTTGCGGGCCCACGGCTTCAACTTCGCCCGCCTGCTGGTCTTCTGGGACGACCTGGAGCCGCGGCGCGGGCGCTACAGCGAGTCGTACCTGCGCAAGGTCCGACGCATCCTCGACTGGGCGCACGAGCACGGTGTCCACGTCGTCATCGACGCCCACCAGGACGTGTTCGGGCCCGCGTTCGGCCACCGCGGGTTTCCGGCGTGGGCGACGCGGACCGACGGGCTGCCGTTCACTCCGCACCCCGGCGACTGGTTCGCCGAGTACTTCGAACCCGCCGTCCAGCGCGCCTTCACCCATCTCTACGAGGACGCGGACCTGCGGCGCGCGCAGGCTCGCATGTGGCGCCTGCTGGCGGACCGCTTCGGCGGGCACCCCGCGGTGTTCGGCTACGACCTGATCAACGAGCCGATGGGGGAACTGCGCGCGGGTGAGGACCTGGCGAGTGCCGCACGCCGCATCGAGGCGACGCAGCTCACTCCGATGTACCGCCGCCTGGCCGCCGCCATCCGCACCCGGGACCGCTCGAACCACCTGTTCATCGAGCCGACCCCGATCGTCGGCGAAGGCGTGCCCACCGGCCTGGGCCGCATCCCCGACGAACGCGTCGTCTACGCCCCGCACTTCTACAACACCACGATGGAGGCGGGCGCCGACTACGACCCGGCGGCCGGCTGGATCACGGCGTACGAGAACGCCGTCACCGCATACCCGCGCGAGCACTCGGTTCCCGTCGTGGTGGGAGAGTGGGGCCCGCTGAACAGCGGCCTGCCGAACATGCGCCGCTTTCACGACGACGCGCTCGCCTCCTTCACCCGCTACTCCTCGGGCTGGGCCGCCTACGTCTGGTGCTACGGCGGCGGCTACTGCGCCCTCGACCGCGACGGCCGCTTCCGTACGAACAAGGAGCGCACTGTCACGCCGTACGCCCCGGCGGTCGCGGGCACCGTGCGCGCCGACACCCACGACCCGGCCCGCGCGACGTACCGCCTCGCCTACCGGTCGACTCGCCGTCCCGGCACCACCGTGTTGTCCCTGCCGCCGAACACCACCGGCTGGCGGATCGAGGTGTCGGGCCGCACGGCACACCCCAGCGCCCGAAATGTGCCGCCTGGGCAGGCACGACAGGTGCGCGTGTGGGCGTCCGACGGAACGGAGGTGCAGGTGACGGTGCGGCCGGGCTCCGGCCGCCGGGGCTGAGACCCGGGGCGTCCTACTAGACCCCGAGTCTTATGGCGTGATCATTCGTTGAACGGTGCATGACAGACCTGGTTCAGCACAGGTCGATCATCGACTTGAGGCAGCCTGTTGCTTACTCAGAGTGACTCCGGTGTCGGGCTGCCTGGAGCGTAGCGGCGCCTCCAGGCAGCCGACTTGAGGCTCTAGAAGAAGCCGAGTTTCTTCGGGCTGTATGAACAAAGAACGTTCTTCGTCTGCTGGTAGTGCTCCAGCATCATCTTGTGCGTCTCGCGCCCGATGCCGGACTGCTTGTAGCCGCCGAACGCCGCGTGTGCGGGGTACGCGTGGTAGCAGTTCGTCCAGACGCGGCCCGCCTGGATCGCGCGGCCCGCGCGGTAGGCGGTGTTCATGTCGCGCGTCCATACTCCGGCGCCCAGGCCGTACAGCGTGTCGTTGGCGGTCTTGATCGCGTCGTCGAAGTCGCTGAACGACGCGACCGAGACGACCGGGCCGAAGATCTCCTCCTGGAAGATCCGCATGCGGTTGTCGCCCTCGAAGATCGTCGGCTGGACGTAGTAGCCGCCGGCCAATTCGCCGTCGTACGTGATGCGCTGACCGCCGGTCAGTACCTTCGCGCCCTCCTGCTGGCCGATGTCCAGGTAGGACAGGATCTTCTCCAGCTGGTCGTTGGAGGCCTGGGCCCCGATCATCGTGTCGGTGTCCAGCGGGTGACCCGGCACGATCTGCTCGGTGCGGGCGACGGCCGCTTCCATGAACTCGCTGTAGTGACCCCGCTGGACGAGAGCGCGCGACGGGCAGGTGCACACCTCGCCGTTGTTGAGGGCGAACATCGTGAAGCCCTCGAGCGCCTTGTCACGGAAGTCGTCGTTGGCGGCCCACACGTCGTCGAAGAAGATGTTCGGCGACTTCCCGCCCAGCTCCAACGTCACCGGCTTGATGTTCTCCGAGGCGTACTGCATGATCAACCGCCCTGTCGTGGTCTCACCGGTGAAGGCGACCTTCGCGACGCGCGGGCTGGAGGCGAGAGGCTTGCCCGCCTCGACGCCGAACCCGTTGAGGATGTTGACGACACCCGGCGGCAGCAGATCGGCGACCAGGCTCATCCAGTAATGGATGGACGCCGGGGTCTGCTCAGCGGGCTTGAGGACGACCGCGTTGCCCGCCGCGAGAGCCGGCGCGAGCTTCCATGTCGCCATCAGGATGGGGAAGTTCCACGGAATGATCTGCGCGACGACACCGAGCGGCTCATGGAAGTGGTACGCGATGGTGTCCTCGTCCACCTCGCTCAGTGACCCCTCCTGCGCACGGATGACCCCAGCGAAGTAGCGGAAGTGGTCGATGGCGAGCGGGATGTCGGCGGCCAGCGTCTCGCGCACCGGCTTGCCGTTCTCCCAGCTTTCCGCCACCGCGAGCTGTTCGAGGTTCGCCTCCATGCGGTCGGCGATCTTGCGCAGTACGTCGGCTCGTTCGGTGGCGGAGGTGCGGCCCCACGCGGGCGCGGCGGCATGCGCGGCGTCCAGGGCACGCTCTACGTCCTCGGCCGTGCCGCGGGCGATCTCGGTGAAGGGCTGACCGTTGATCGGGCTCGGGTTCTCGAAGTACTGGCCGCGGGCGGGCGGGACGTACTCGCCGCCGATGAAGTGGTCGTAGCGGGCCTGGTAGGAGACAACTGCGCCGTCGGTGCCTGGCGCTGCGTAACGGGTCATCTTGCTGGCCTCCCGGGGAAGGCTGCCCGCCGTTGGGCAGCTCTCGCCCGGAGGCTAGGAGGGCGGACGTTGCAGGTACGTTGCGGTAGTGGCCGGTGGATTCAGCCCTCCCTGTCTCGCGTCGCTCAACTCCGCGTCCAGCTCCCGGAGTCGGGCCAGCACCGGTGGCGTCGGCCGTACCTGCGCCAGCGCTTGCCACACCGGCAGGTCGTCCACACCCCACGGGGAGTGCACCCAGTCCGCCAAAAGGTCCGGGTCGCGGCGTGCGACGAGTGCGGCCCGCAGTTGATCGGCGAGCCTGCGCCGCAGCCGGGACACGGCAGGCGCCTGCGAGGCGGGCAGCAGCGGACCCGCGTACGCG
Organism: Streptomyces sp. NPDC050147; assembly: GCF_040660195.1. Taxonomy (NCBI): domain Bacteria; kingdom Bacillati; phylum Actinomycetota; class Actinomycetes; order Kitasatosporales; family Streptomycetaceae; genus Streptomyces; species Streptomyces sp. NPDC050147. Next base: position 398,554 of record NZ_JBFALJ010000003.1, read on the forward strand.
GCGGCGGCCGCCGTGACAGCCCCCGAGCCGAGCCTTCGCTCGACGGCATCGACATCCGACTCGACCGGCACGGAAAGCCTGTACGGGCGCGACCTCAGCAACTCCGGCCCCAGAAGTCGCCGCAGCCGCGCCAACTCGGCCCGCAGCGTCACCGGCGTCACCGACTCGTCCTCGTACAGCGCGCACAACAACTCATCGCCGGTCAGCCCCTCCGGATGGTGGGCCAGCAGCACGAGGATCTCGCTGTGCCTGCGGCTCAGCCGCACCTTGCGTCCGCCCGTCAGCAGCAGCGCCTCGTCCCGTCCGAGCGCGGTGAGGACCACGGAGTCCCTGCTCTCCACCGGCGGTGACAGCAGTGCCAGTTGTGACTCAGCCGCCCGAGCGACCGCCTGCACGAAGGCAAGACTGTGCGGATGCGCGAGGCCGTCGCCGCCCGTGATGTCCACCGCTCCGAGCAGCCGCCCGGTCCGCGGATCGTGCACCGGGGCCGCCGCGCACGTCCACGGCTGGACACGCCGGATGAAGTGCTCGGCCGCGAAGACCTGCACCGGCCGATCCACCGCCACCGCCGTCCCCGGAGCGTTCGTCCCCATCGCTGACTCCGCCCACCGTGCACCGGGCACGAAGTTCATCTGCCCCGCCTTCTGCCGGGTCGCGGAATGACCCTCGACCCAGAGCAGCCTGCCGTGCGCGTCGCACACCGCGAGGAGATGCTCACCGTCCATCGCGAACGTGCCCATCAGCTCACGGAACAGCGGCATGACCCCGGCCAGCGGATGCTCGGCGCGATACGAACCGAGGTCCCCGCCGGTGAGCTCCACCGCCGCGCCGGTGTCCTCCGGACTGACCCTGGCCCTGGCCGAGCGGCGCCACGACTCGGCCACCACGGAACGCACCGGTCGCGTGAGTGTCCCCGCCTCGGTGAACCTCTCGTGAGCGCGCCGCAACACCCGCACCCGCTCGGCAGGATCGGCGCCGGCTTCCAGGGCCACCCATGGTTCGGACAACTCGGCCTCCCGGGACGGCGATGAGTGCTGCCATCGTCGCCCCGCGAGCGTGCCCCGACAAGCGCTGCGGCAAGTGCCCTGACGAGCGCCTCGACATCCACCGCGGAATGCGCCGAAGCCTCGACGCCCACCGCGGAGTGAGCCGCCGCCGTCAGGTGAAGTTGACCAGACGGATGTAGCGCGTCCAGTCCCAGTGCGGTCCTGGATCGGTGTGATCGGCGCCGGGCACTTCGACGTGCCCGATGATGTGCTCGCGGTCCTTGGGGATGTCGTACATATCGCAGATGGCCGAGGTCAGCAGCGCGGATTGCTCGTACATCGCGTCGGTGAAGTACTTCGGCTGATCCACCCACCCTTCGTGCTCGATGCCGATGCTTCGGGTGTTGTAGTCCCAGTTGCCCGCATGCCAGCCGACATTGCGTTCGCGCACGCACTGGGCGATGTGCCCGTCCTTGGAGCGCACCACATAGTGGGCCGACACCTTCTTCGCCGAGTTCTGGAAGATGGCGAGCGTGTCGGCGTAGGTCTCCTGGGTGACGTGGACGATCACGTAGTCGACGGGGTAGGTGCTGGGGCGGTTGGCGGCCGTGTAGTTGAAGCTGCTTGCCGGAACCCATTCGGCGAGCGGATAGTCGACCGCCCGAGGCCGGGCCGTGGCGCGGGTGGCGGGGAGGAGCGCGCCGGGGACGGCTGCCAGGGCCGCACCCTGCAACAGCCTGCGCCTACTGGGAAAGCGTCTTGCTCGATCCATGGCCGGCCTGCCTCTCGTGGGGGGAACAGCTGAACTTACTCAGTGGGGCAGCAGCATGGCCGTCTCTCGCAGCCGCGCGTGCAGCCGAGGTCGAGCACCGTACCGGGAGCGATCCGCCACGGGCGGCGCGCCGCCGAACGTCCAGGCGTACTCGTCGGGTTGGGGCCGCACGGTCAGGATCCGAGGCTGGTTCATGGCTGGGCTGCTCTCCTCTGTCGCTCCGGGGGGAATTCGTGGGCCTTGTGCGGCCCGACGGCCCCGCGATGCGGCCCATGACGAATTGCTCGCGACACCTGAATCCCCCGATCCGCGTGAACACGAAACCGCCGCCGGGGCGATGGTGTTCCGCGTCAATTACGTTACGGGCAGGGATGGTTGAGGCGGAAGGGTGTGGTCTAAATCTGTGTACAGCATCGTGATTGTGGATAACACGGTCACTCTTGAGGGTGAGGAGTTGGAGGGGGGAAGGGTGCCTGAGGCTGCCGGGGGGTGCCTGAGGGAGGCAAGTCCGTCTCCGCCCGGGCTGCCCGCCTCACCCCAAAGCAGCCGCGCCCATGGCGGCCTGTTCCTCCGCACGGGTGCGGGCGGACTCCGCCTGAGCCGTGTCGCCGAGCCGGTCGGCCAGCCGTGCGCGAGCCCGCCAGTTGTAGGGACAGATGGGACGCAGATTGCTGCGTTCGCTGAGCAAGGTGCGGGCCAGGTCGTGCCGGCCGGAGCGGATGGCCGCCTCCACGAGCGTGCGCTGGATGGCGTCGCGCTGGGCGTGGCTGCCGCCGAAGGAGTTGAGGTGGTGGCGGATCGGGGTGAGCAGCTCGACCGCGCGGGCGTACCGCCGTTGCCGGTAGGCGATGAGGGCGCGGCACACCGGGATGCCGATCTCGCGTGTCATCGCGTGGTTGGACACAACGGGGTCGGTCCGGGCGAGCCAGTGCTCGCGGTCCTTCACCAGCCGCTCAGCTGCGGAAAGCCGCCCTGCCCCTACATACGCCATCACGGCATGGACGTCGTTGAACGCGTAGTAGGCGCCGTCCTCGCGCCCGGCCCATGCCTGGGCGAGCACGGTCCAGCGGGACTCGACGTCGATGTCCGCGAGTAGCAGCCGCCACAACAGGGCCGAGGCGTCCAGCAGTTCCATGGCGACGGGCTGCGACGTCTCGTTGTGGAGGGTGCTGTCGTAGACGCCGAGGACGCGTTCGATGCTCCCCGCCTCCAGTGCGTACAAGGCGTAATGCCACGTGTTGTGCACGGACAGATAGTTGCCGTCGGCCCAGTCCTCGGTCCGAGCATCCAGATAACGGATGCCCTCGCCGAACAGTCCTCGCATCTCGTACGTGTGGACGACCGCATGGATGCCCCACACATCCCGTGGGTGACGTTCGACCGCCCGCAGTCCGATCTCCTCGGCGTGGCCGTGGTGCCCGGCTTCTTCGAGCCCGAAGGCGTACATCCCCAGCAGCGGCCCGAAGTGCGGGTCGTCGCCGTCCCATGCGGTGAGCACGCCACCGACCCGGTCACGCAGCCGCTGCGCGTCCCCGGTGAAGAAGTCGATCTGGTGACCGACGGCCAGGGCGAGGGCGTCGCGGGGGAACTCGGTACTGATCTCGCCGAGGATCTCTCCGGCCCGCAGCATCTCCCCGCCCAGCCAGCTCTCGGCAGCCGCCGCGTGCATCGTCTCGCGTGGCGAGAGCCCGGCAGGATCGACTGCGGCTCGGAAGGTGCTGAAGGAACGCCGGGCAGCGGCCGCGTCCTTCTCCTCGGTGCCGAGAAGCCCGAGGTAGGCAGCAAAGACATGCGCCATCGCCGAATCCGGAGAGTCCGCCACCATCGCCTGTACTTCGTCGGCTACTTCGGCACGGAAGAACAGCAGCGCGTCGAGTGCTCGCTCGTAGTGGCGCGCGGCTTCGTCGCTGGTGCCACTCAGGACGTGGGCATGCCGGTCCATTTCCATCGCTGTCCCCTATCCAGGCGGCTCTGTCCGGTCCGTCCAGTTGCGATTCAGCCTATTCGCCCCATTGGGCCCTTTCGGTCCATCCGGTCGGTTCATTCAGTTCAGAGAGTTCACACGGTTCAGTCTCGCGATTCTGCCCTCGGGGTTCGAGGGTGATGCTCGGTTCACCCGAACGACGTCTGGACGCACCGCGTCACAACGGTGCTGTCTGTGGACCCGTCACAGCTTCAGCCGCGCTTCGACGTACGCGTGTTCCAACCGAGCACCGCGGCCAGCAAGACGACCGCAGGCAACAGCAACAGCGCGGCGCGGCTGCCCCCATCTGCGGCGATGTGTGCGAACACCGCCGCGCCCACCGCACCGCCGACCATGTCGAAGCTGCTCAGCCAGGACATCGTCTCGGTGACGGGCCCCTCGGGCGCGAGGTCGCCGCCGGTCGTGCGCAGCGCCGCGAAGGTGCAGCCGATCGCAAGGCCGGCCAGCGGGCAGACCAGGAGTACGGCATGAGGCGACAGCCCGGTGGCGAGCGTCAGTCCGCCGGTCCCTGCCGCGAATACGCAGAGCAGTACGGAGACCTTGGGGCCGCGTGACAGGAGGTTCGGTACGGCGCCCAGAACGAGGCTGCCCAGCACGCTGCCGACGGACAGTATCCCTAGATACAGGCCGGTGAACCCGGCCGCGTGGTGCTGCCTTGCGTAGATCGGCAGCACCACGTCCACCGCGGTCACCGCCGTGACGAAGAGAGCCTCAGCGGCCAGCAGGCGCCGTAGGGGAGCGGATGCCAGCGGGCCGAGCCGATGCCCGGACCGAGCGGGGCGTGATGGCGGGCCCGGCACGTTGATCAGGAGGCCGACGGAAGCGACCGTCAGCAGCGCCGCGACTGCGAACGGCGCGACCGGCGAGACCGACAGACTCAGCCAACTGGCGAGCACAGGTCCGGTGATCAGTGCGGCGCCCGTCATCGACGAGTCGAGAGCCATCGCCGTGGTGGTCAAATCGCCGTACAGGGGGCTGCCCTCGGGGCCGTGCCAGGCCGAGCGCATCATGACGGCGACGGGAGGAGTGCTGGCGCCCGTGGCCGCGGCGAGTGCGAGGACCGCGACGATGGACCCGCCGCCGCACACCACCAGGACCAGCAAGGGAGTGGCCGTCAGGTACATGGCCAGAAGGCTCAGCAGGACCGGCCGCGGTGCATGCCGGTCGATGAGCCGCCCGCGCAGGGGACCGGTGGCCCCTTGGCCGACTGCCAAGGCGCTCACCGCAAGGCCCGCGGTCCCGTAGGAGTGGCTCCTGCCGACCAGGAGCAGCAGACTCAGGGAGACCATGCTGGGCGGCAGCTTCGACACGATGCCGACCGTGGCGAGTCGCCAGGAGCCGGGTACGTCCATCAGGTCCCGGTAGCTGGAGAGGAAACGCCGGGGCGTTGCCTCGGTCGGCTCGGTCGGCTCGGTGGGGTCGGTGGGGTCGGCGCGGACCGTGCTCGCCCGGCCCACTAGCGAGGCAGTCGAGCACGTAGGGCCCGGACGGTCCAGTCGAGCACCGGGGACAGGCTCTCGGGGGCGGGCCACCCGTTGATGACCGCGAGCAGCAGCAAGTAGCGATCCCGCCGGGGGTCGTCCATGGTCTCCAGGCGGGACACCAAACGTCGGCGCAGGGTGGTGTCGTCGGGGTGTCCGAGAATGTGCGCGTAGTGGGCCGCGAGCGCCGTGACGATCGGCTCGGCATCGGGCGCTGCCGGCTCGACCCCTGCCGCCAGGGCCGGGATGACCTGCGAGCGGACAGCAGTGGCGAGGATGCGTGGCAGGCCGGTGCTGCCGTCCGGGGCGCGGTCGGTCGCCAGATCTCTGGCCATGCCCTGCATCGTGGAGCGGAACCCCTGATCCTGGAACAGCTCGGCCAGTTCCACCCAAGCCTCGACCTGCTCGGCCTCGGGGCTTTCCGGCAGTTCGGGCGTCAGGGAGCGGGCCACCGCCGCGAAGGCGGGGTGGTCGCCCAGGCCGTCGAAGACGGCACCCAGGAAGTCGTCGATCAGACGACGGCGTTCGTTCTCGGAGAGCTTGGCCAGCTTGTGCATGAGATCCAACTCCTCAGGGGTGGAGCCGCGCTTGGCCACTGCCGTCAGGACCGCGCGTCGCAGGCGCAGCACTCGGATCTGCACCTCCAGCGCGTCCGCATGCGCCGAGGCCACCTCGGGGAGAGACACCTCCCGGTCCACGACCTTCCGGATGGTGGGAAGGTCAAGACCCAGGTCGCGCAAGGTGCGTACGAGGCCGAGGCGGGCGACGGCGTCGGTGCCGTACAGGCGGTAGCCGGCCGGGCTGCGGTCGGCGGGCGGCACGATCCCCGCGTCGGAGTAGAACCGGACGGTCTTGACCGTCAGCCCGGTCCGCCGAGCCAGATCACCGATCGAGTAGAGCGTGTCGCCGTTCATGGCCCCACCTTCATGTCTCCCCCTGGTGGAGACTCAAGTCCCGCAGACCCAGAGACAGGGCCCAGTACTTACTGCGCACGCGTGGCCTTGAAGGCGTCGAGCAGATGTTGCGTCCCGGGGGACAGCGGCCCAGGCCGCACGGCAAGGCTGACGGCCGAGCGCGCGCCGAGCAGCGGCCGGAAGGCGACACGCCCGGCTGGGGGGAGATCCCCCACAAGGTCGAAGACGGTCCAGGACGGCGCGCCGCTCGCCGAGTCCGTGGCGATCGCCGTCAGAGTCTCCTGCAAGGTGGTGAAGTGCGGGCCGGCAGGCACATCGGTGCCCGAGGCACGCATCAATCCCGTCATCAGATCGTAAAACGCCGGGTTGCGGTCCCGTGGCGCCAACCGCAGCGGCAGACCCGCGAGATCGCCCGGCTCGAAACGGGGCAAGGCCGCCAGCGGATGAGCGGCGGGCAGCGCGACGATCAAAGGATCGTCCCAGACCGGCATCACCGAAAGTCCCGGCAGCGGACCGCCGCCCCGGACGAGAGCAGCATCCAGTTCTCCGCTCCGTAGTGCCTCGATACGCCGCTCACGGGTCTCCTGGAGCAACCGGACCCGAAGCGCCGGGGCCCGTTCAGCCAGCACGTCGAGCGTCGGATGCACGCGCTCAGCGAACGCCCGGGCAGTGCCGAGTCGCAACACGCCCTCCGTGCCGGAGACGGTCTGGGCGGCCACGTGCTTCACCCGGGCAGCGGCCGCGAGCGCGGTCCGCGCCTCCGGCAGCAACCGCTCACCTGCCGCGGTAAGCCCCACGCGGCGGGTGGTCCGGTCGAAGAGGCGCAGGCCCAACTCCCTCTCCAGACGGGCGACCTGTTGGCTCACGGAGGCCTGTACGACGTGCAGCCGCCCGGCGGCCCGGCCGAAGCCGCCCTCGTCCGCCACCGCCACGAAGTACTCGAGCTGCCGAAGCTCCACGGTGGTCGCGCCCCTCCCGTATCGACTCCACATGAGCGCATTCATCGGCTCAAGTGATCACTGCCTTCATGAACAGCTTCTTGGACGCGCTGTGTTCCCGCGATGGACTGGTGCTCTCGAGCACTCACAGCGATAGAAGGAGTACGACGTGTCCCGCAATCCGCACGCCCTGGTCGTTCACGCGCAAGACGCGGAGGAAGTGGCCCTGCCCGGAGGCGGTCGATTCCGATTGCTGGAAGACAGCCGCGCGACCGGCGGACTGCTGGGGGCCAACCGGCTTGCCCTGCCCGCCGGCGCCGACGGCACGCGCCCGCATCACCATCGCTTGTCGACCGAGCTCTTCCATGTGCTCGACGGCACCATGGAGTTCCTGCTCGACGGCGTACTGACGGCTGTGGACAAGGGCGGTCTCGTCGTGGTGCCGCCGGGTACAGCGCACGCCTTCGGAGCGTCGGCCGACGGCCCGGCGGAGTTCTTCGCCGTGCTCACTCCGGGAATCGAACGGTTCGCGTACTTCCGGCAGTTGGGCCGCATCGCACGAGGCGAGGCGGGGTGGGACAGCATGGACGAGCTGCACGACACGTACGACGTGCACTTCGTCGGGGGAGCACAGTGGCGTTGACACGGATGCGGTCCGGGAGAAATCGGGCCACAAGGAGCCGGGCGACAAGTGGGCGCCCCGCAAGGCAGCGGCCGGTCAGCCGCGCGGAGCATGGCGAGCGGACAGGCGGTCCTACGCCGCCGCCCCCGCCGGATCATCAAGCACCGCCCGTACGACCGAGTGCGCCGCCCCCAGCAACGGACCGTCGGATCCCAGCCCGGAAACAGCGACAGCGCACGCCGTGCCCGCCGTACGACGCCCCAACTCGCCCCGCAAGGACGGCAGCAACCACGGTGCGAGCCGGGACAAGGCTCCGCCGAGCACCACCGAACGCGGATCCAGCAGGTTCACCGCACCGGTGAGCGCGATGCCCAGTGCGAATCCCGCACCTTGCAGTGCCTTTCGTACGTTCGCGTCGCCCTGAGCGGCGCGCTCCGCCAACAGACCGACGCGGTCCGCACCCGGATCGAGGCCCGCCGCACGCAATACCGCTTCCTCACCCGCGTACTGCTCCAGACAGCCACGTCCGCCACACGGACACGCCGGGCCACCCGGCCACACCGGCACGTGCCCCAGCTCGCCCGCGAAGCCGCGTGTACCGCGCAGCAGCCGCCCGTCGACGACCAGGGCGGCTCCGATGCCGATCTCCGCCGACACGTGGAGGAAGTCCTGGGGCACCTCGTCGCCGAGCCACAGCTCGGCCAGCGCTCCGAAATTGGCCTCGTTGTCCACTGTCAGCGGCAGCCTGCTCGGCAGCAGGGCGCCGAGGTCGACGTCGTGCCAGTCGAGGTTGGGAGCGCGCACCACCACCCCTGTGCCGCGGGCGACCAGTCCGGGGACGGCGAGGGCTAGCCCCGCTGGACGCAGCCCCGCCTGGCGGGCCTCCTCGCTCACCTGCCGCACCAGCGCGATGAGTTCCTTGATGACGGGCTGGGGGGAGCGCCCCCGGTTGTCGCCTTGTCGCACGGCACGCGCGCGTACCTCTCCGCGCAGGTCGACCGCGCACACCGCGAGGTGGTCGACGCCCACTTCGGCGCCGAGGCCGGCCGGCCCGCTTCCGCTTACCGCGAGAGCGGAGCCGGGGCGCCCCACCTTGCCGGGGCGCTCGGGACCCAGCTCGTCCAGGAGCCCGGAGCGGATCAACTCGTCCACCAGCGTGGAGACGGCGGCCCGCGTCAGGCCGATCCGGGTGGCCACGGCGGCGCGGGACAGCGGCCCGTGCGCGGCGACGGCGTGCATGACGCGCGAAAGGTTGCGGCGGCGCATCCCCTGCTGAGTGTCGGGCAGCGGAAGCCCGGACGTGCCCCTGCGCGCGTCGTGCGGTGGTGCGGTCATGCCCCCGTCAGTCCCTGTTCTTCCGTCCTCATGGCCGTGCGTCCTCGTGGCCCCCGGCGTCGAGCAGCGGCGCCGCGTCGGAGACTACCCCGGCGATCCGCGCGAGCGCCGACTCGTCCCGTTCCACAGGGGGCAGCACGGGCCCCTCGGCCGTACCCCAGCGGCGCGCGACAGCCGCCGGGTCCTCACCCGTGAGAAGGCCCGCGGCTTGCGCGGCGGCACCCAGCGCGACCAGTTCCCTGGCCTCGGGCACCTGAACGGCCCGCCCGGAAAGCCGCCGTACGGTGTCCTGCCAGGCCGTGCCGCGCGCCCCGCCGCCGATGAGCAGGAGCGGAGTCGAGCGGTCCGCGTCCGCGTCCAGGACCAGGTCGAGGGCGCCGAGCAGCGAGTGCACAGCGCCGTCGTAGGCCGCCTGCAACAGCTGCCCCGGAGTCGTGTCGTGCCGCAGCCCGTGCAGCAGTCCAGAGGCGCGCGGCAGGTCGGGGGTGCGCTCGCCGTCCAGGTAGGGCAGCAGGGTGACGGCGCCTCCCGCCTCCACCGCCTCACGGTCGAGGCTCAGCAGCGCGGCGACCCGGTCCACGGCCAGGGTGCAGTTGAGGGTGCAGGCGAGCGGCAGCCAGTCGCCGCGCGCGTCGGCGAAGCCGGCGACCGTGCCCGTGGGATCCGCCTGGCGCCGCGTGGAGACCGCGTACACGGTGCCCGACGTGCCCAGGCTCAGCACAGGGGTGCCGGGGCGCAGACCGAGCCCGAGTGCCGCCGCCGCGTTGTCGCCGGTGCCGGGAGCGACCAGCGTGCCTTTGGAGAAGGGGAGTTCGCCGCTCCCGCGTACCGTGCCGGCGACTTCGCCGGGGCGGACCACGCGCGGCAGCAGCTCGGGGTCAAGGCCCACGAGCCCCAGGATCTCCTCGTCGTACGCTTCCGTCGCCGATGCCCACCACCCCGTACCGGAGGCGTCGCCGCGGTCGGTCGTGCCGCTTCCTGTCAGACGTTCGGTGAGGTAGTCGTGGGGGAGCCGCACGGCCGCGGTGGCGCGGGCCGCCTCGGGCTCGTGCTCGCTGAGCCAGGCCCACTTGGTCACCGTGAAGGAGGGGCCAGGCACGCTGCCGACGCGCTCGGCCCACGCCTTGGGGCCGCCGAGCCGGTCCACCAGAGAGCGGGCCTGCGCCGCCGAGCGCACGTCGTTCCACAGCAGCGCGGGCCGCACCGGCCTGGACTGCGCGTCCAGCGTGACGAGCCCGTGCTGCTGACCGCCGACCGACACCGCGGCGGCTTCGCGGGCAGCGGCGCCGCACTGGCCGAGGGCCGCGCTCAGGGCGTTCCACCACTCCTCGGGGTCGCTCTCGCGGGCGGCGCCCGTGCTGACGCTGTGCGGGGCCTGACCGCTTGCCACCACCCTGCCGGTGGCGGCGTCGACGACCAGGACCTTGGTGGACTGCGTGGAGCTGTCCACGCCGACGACGAGGGGCCCGTCGGCTGCTGGCGCTGATGACATCGGGGGTCTCCGTTCCCGCGGCTGTTTTCCGGGCGCACCCGGACTTCTTTCCGTCCGACCTTCCCAGGGATGCCTCCGGATACTAATTTGTTAAGTGCCATGACGAAATAGTCGTGGCAGCCGGACATGAGCGGGCGCGCCGTCGCGCCCCGCTCGGCCGCACAGCCGTGCACCAGTCATCAAGGGAGCCGCACATGACGTACCAGCCCACTCCTGAGGACAAGTTCACCTTCGGCCTGTGGACCGTCGGATGGCAGGGAAGGGACCCGTTCGGCGACGCGACCAGGGCGGCCATCGACCCGGCCGACTCCGTGCGGCAGCTGGCCGAACTGGGTGCCTACGGAGTGACCTTCCACGACGACGACCTGATCCCCTTCGGCGCGTCGGACACCGAGCGCGAGTCGCACATCAAGCGCTTCCGGCAGGCGCTCGACGCGACCGGCCTCGTCGTGCCGATGGCGACCACGAACCTCTTCACGCACCCCGTCTTCAAGGACGGCGGGTTCACCGCCAACGACCGGGACGTGCGCCGCTTCGCGCTGCGCAAGACCATCCGCAACATCGACCTCGCGGTGGAACTGGGCGCACACACCTACGTTGCCTGGGGCGGCAGGGAAGGCGCCGAATCCGGTGCGGCGAAGGACGTACGCGTCGCCCTCGACCGCATGAAGGAGGCCTTCGACCTGCTCGGCGACTACGTGACGGAGCAGGGGTACGACCTGCGCTTCGCGATCGAGCCCAAGCCGAACGAGCCGCGCGGCGACATCCTGCTTCCCACCGTCGGGCACGCCCTCGCCTTCATCGAGCGACTGGAGCGTTCCGAACTGTTCGGCGTCAACCCCGAAGTGGGCCACGAGCAGATGGCCGGCCTCAACTTCCCGCACTCCATCGCCCAGGCCATGTGGGCGGGCAAGCTCTTCCACATCGACCTCAACGGCCAGACCGGCATCAAGTACGACCAGGACCTGCGCTTCGGGGCGGGCGATCTGCGCAGCGCCTTCTGGTTGGTCGACCTCCTGGAGAGGGGTGGTTACGAAGGGCCGCGGCACTTCGACTTCAAGCCGCCGCGCACGGAGGACTACACGGGCGTGTGGGCGTCGGCTGCCGGCTGTATGCGCAACTACCTGATCCTTCGTGAGCGTTCGGCCGCGTTCCGCGCCGACCCGGAGGTCCAGGAGGCTCTGCGGGCATCCCGCCTGGACGAACTGTCCCTGCCGACCGTCGAGGACGGCCTCTCCGGGCTGCTCGCTGACCGCGGTGCCTTCGAGGACTTCGACGTGACGGCGGCCGCCGACCGTGGCATGGCCTTCGAGCACCTCGACCAGCTGGCCATGGATCACCTCCTGGGGGCGCGGGGCTGACCGGAGGCCGCAGCTCCGCTGCGTTTCGGGAGGAATCAACTTGCGCGCAGGGGTCGCATCGTGAACCTTTCAGGGCGACTCTTGACGGTATGGCCATGCCGCCCGTTCCGCCGCCGCCTCCTCCTCCGCCGCCGGGTGACTCACCCCCTCCGGGCGATGGCGGCCTCGGACCACCCGGGGGTGGGTACGGCCCGCCTCCGGGCGGCGGCTTCGGACCACCCCCGGACGGCGGGGGCTGGCCTCCCGCGGGGGGAGGCGGTGTGCCCCCTGGTGGCGGCGGGTGGTCACCTGCTCCACCGCCGGGCGGACCGTCCGGGCGACGGGGCGGGCTTTTCGTCCTGCTCGCGGTGATCGTCGCGATCGGAGCCGTCGTCGCGGTGGTCCTGGTGACCACCAGCGGTGACGGCTCAGGCGACAAGAAGGAGCCCTCCGAGAGCAGCGAGAGCTCGGACGGCAAGCCCACGCCGTCGCTGAGCATCCCGTCGGAGATCCCCTCCGAGCTGCCGTCGAAGGTGCCGACAGAGATGCCCTCGAACCTGCCGAGCGGCCTGCCGTCGGGCTTGCCCAGCGAACTGCCGAGTGACCTGGACTCCCTGGTCCCCTCACGTGCGGACAACGAGGTGCCCTACTACTTCCTGAAGGGGAACCTCATCCGACCCGGGGCCTGAACGCCGCGTTGCACGCGGGCTCGGCAGATCAGATGCCCTTCGGCAGCCGCACGTACGTCACCGTGGTCTCCACGTCGCTGTCCACGAGCCGGCCCTCCTCGTCGAACGCCTCCGCCCCGTCCGTCATCCCGAAGTCGTTGTCATTGATCAGGGCGAGCGTGTGGTTGTTCACGCGGGCCACGCCTTCGATCTTGTCGGGTACACCGTCCACGCCTCCCAGGTCGACCAGCAGACGCTTCGCCAGGACGGGCACTCCGGAGGCCGCCGGATCGTCGAGCTGCTCCAAGGAGGGCCTTGTGGTGTCGTCGTCCCACTGCTCGCCGAGGATGTCGGAGCCGCGGTCGAGCTTCACCACGTGCAGGCGCGCGGCCTTGTCGGTGCGCTCCTCGACCAGGAGCCGCTCACGGCCGACGGCCACCACGGAGGAGATCTTCAGCTCCGACGTGTCGTCCTCGCCCGGGTCGACGACACCCACCGCGTCGAAGCGATACGCGTACTCGGCGGTGACCTTCTGCTTCTTCGGCGAGAAGCGCAGCAGGCGCGTCGTCCGCGACGCGTCGCCCGCATCCTCGTCCGGCACGGACAGGGGGCTCTGGACCGCCATCACGAGGTCACCCCCGGGGAGTTGAGCGAGCCCCTCAAAGCCGCGGTTGCCCTTGCGGTGCAGCAGAATGCCCGGAAGCGCCTCGACGACCGGGTAATCGGCGCCCGACAGCTTAAGGCCCTCGGGGACATAGCGCTTGAGCACCTTCCCGCGCGCGGAGACGTGGACGAGCGAGGGTCCGTACTCGTCGACCAGCCAGAAGCTGCCGTCGTGCGCCCGCACGATGCCCTCGGTGTCGAGGCCGTTCGGGTCGTAGGTCAGTGCCGTCTTCGCGTCGTAGGTGTACGGCGCCTCATCGCGCCCTTCCTGGTTGGGCAGCCCGGTGACGGGCTTCCCCGAGGAGGTGGTCAGCGGGAGCGCGTCGATGACCTTCACGGTGTCACCGGTGACGCGGACCTTCACGATCGCCGGATCGAAACCGGGGACGGGGAAGGTGCGACGCTTCTTGCCGTCCACCTTTATCTGGCCGTTGGGCCCGCGGTCGGTGACCGTCCAGAACTCGCCTTTGCGGCCGGCCGGGTAGATGTCGCTGCCTATGCCGCCGAGGTTCACACCGCGGTCGTCGCTCACCGTGCCGGGCAGCAGGGAGTTGCTGAACGTCCCCAGAGGGACGTCGCCGAGCGTCGCCGTCGAGGTGATCCGAGGCGCCTTGTCCTTGCCGCCGGACTGGGCGCCCGTGGCGGTACCGGTCACCGCGATCGCGGCGAGCACGGCGATCGGCACACCCGCGGCGACGGAACGGCGGACGCGACGCTTACGGGCGGCGTGCGGGGACATGAGTGCCTCCTGGGGCGCAAGTGTTAGGTGACAGCGATCAGACTTCGCCGCCGCCGCGAACGCAGGGAGGCACAAAGGTGAACGTGAGGGGGCGTGCTGACGGCGCCTCCCAGGAGGGGCGGGAAGCGCCTTCGTTCGGTACGGGCCGGTCAGCGGCGGTTGGGCACCTGGCCCTTGTCGCTTCCCTTCGTCCGGATCGCACTGACGTAGTCCATCACTCTGGGGCACCGCGGAGCGGGGGAGTCCAGTCGCGGTCGGCACCCTCTGAACCGGTGTGATCCACACTCTCGGATGTCATGCCCGCGCTCAATCGCTGGCCAGGGGAGCACTCGCGCCGGTGTTCCCGGCGCGTGTGAGCGTTTCGGATACGCCGGGGCGGCCGCCCATTCCGGCCAGGTGTAAGGCCTTGGCGGAAGGCCCTGGTGGCGTCATGGACGCCCTGGTCCGGTGCGGGCCTGCGGGAAGCGCGCACCGGACCTGCCCGCTCTATTCGCCGCCGGTCACCACGGCCAGTGCCGTCGCCGGGTCGTGGGCCGCGGGGCCCGCCGGGCTCCAGCGGCCGCGCTCCTTGCGGTAGGGCCACCAGCGGCCGTCGGCGCCGTGCCGCAGCTGGGCGTCGCCCCCGACCACGGTCCAACGGTTACGGGCGGCGCGCAGCCGCGGACGCTCCTCGTCGTCCCAGGCCGCGTCCAACGCCGCACGCGCGCGTGCCAGCGCGTCCGCCTCAGGGGTCCACTCCTCCTCCAGGACGGTCAGCGCGGCCGGGCCGCCGTACTCCCAGGCCCGGACGGCCAGCGCGAGGCCGTCCTTGCCGCGGTCCCCGGCGGTCGCGAGGCGCGCGGCCACCGGTGCGGGTGCCGAGGTGGCGAGGCGCACGGCATCTTGGGCCGGCGTCAATTCCGGCTCGACCGGCTGACGCTCGTGCCCGGGGGAGAGCGCCTCGGCCAGCATCCGGTGCGCCTCCACGGCCGCCTGCGCCGCCAGGAATTCGAGTGCCGCCACATCGAGGCCGGGCGCGGGCTCCTCCTCGGTGTCGAGCGAAGGCGGCAGACCCGGCTCTGAGGGCAGTGGAGGCAGATCGGGCAGCGGAGGCAGGATGGCTCCCTCCGCGTACGCCTCGTCGGCGTCCACGCCCTCCTGGGCCCCGTCCTGCTCCTCCGCGGGCGTCTCCTCGGCTTCCGCCTGCGCCACGCTGCGTACTTGCAGCTCGTCCAGCAGCTCGCGCTCCGCCCGGCCGCGCATCAGGAACAGTACGAACGGGTCCTGGTCGAGCAACCGGGCCACCTGGTAGCAGAGCGCGGCGGTGTGCCCGCAGTGATCCCAGGCGTCGCAGTCGCACTGGGGCTCCAGGTCACCGATGCCCGGCAGCAGTTCGACTCCGGCCGCCGCCGCGTCCTCCACGAGGTGTGGCGGCATCTCGCGGTCGAGCAGCGCCGCGATGTGCCCGGCCCGCTCGACGGCCATACCCAGGAAGCGGTCCCACTCCTCCTCGCTGAGCCGCTGCAGCAGTACGTCGGAGCGGCGCGGGGCGCCGTCGCGGTCCTGGACGACCGCGGTGATCCGGCCGGGGCGCACCGAGACCGCGCCTACGGCTCCCGCGCGCGCGAACCTGCGCCCGGCCTTCAACTGCTGGAGATCCAGAGCCGTGTCCTCGAGGGCCTTCAGCCAGGCCTGTCCCCACCAGCTCTGCGCGAACGCCCGGCCGTGCGTGGCCGGCAACGCGGCGAAGGTGCGCTCATGTTCGTACGCGCCCTCTCCATGACGTCCGTCCCCGCGCGTTTCGCCGTTCGGCTCGTCGTACATGTCGTCGCTCATCGAGTCCCCCCTCGCAGCTCCACCAGATCCGACAGCTCGGCGTCGGTGAGTTCCGTCAACGCCGCCTCGCCGGAACCGAGCACCGCGTCAGCCAACTCCCGCTTGCGCACCAGCATGTCGGCGATGCGGTCCTCGATCGTCCCCTCCGCGATCAGCCGGTGGACCTGCACCGGCTGCGTCTGCCCGATGCGGTACGCGCGGTCGGTGGCCTGCGCCTCGACGGCGGGGTTCCACCAGCGGTCGTAGTGCACGACGTGCTCGGCCCGCGTCAGGTTCAGTCCGGTCCCCGCCGCCTTCAGCGACAGCAGGAAGACCGGGACCTCGCCGTCCTGGAAGCGCTCCACCATCGCCTCACGCGCCGCGATGGGCGTGCCGCCGTGCAGGAACTGAGACGGGGTGCCGCGGGCCGCGAGGTGCCGCTCGATGAGGCGCGCCATCTGGACGTACTGCGTGAAGATGAGAACGCTCGCGTCTTCGGAGAGGATCGTGTCGAGCAGCTCGTCGAGGAGTTCCAGCTTTCCGGAACGGCCCTCGATCCGCGGCTTGTCCTCCTTGAGGTACTGCGCGGGGTGGTTGCAGATCTGCTTGAGACCGGTGAGCAGCTTGACGATCAGACCGCGTCGGGTGAAGCCGTCGGCGCCGGAGATCTCGGCGAGGGTCTCGCGAACCACGGCTTCGTAGAGGCCCGTCTGCTCCGTGGTGAGGGATACGGCGCGGTCGGTCTCCGTCTTGGGCGGCAGTTCGGGTGCGATGCCCGGGTCGGACTTGCGCCGGCGCAGCAGGAAAGGGCGTACGAGCTGGCCGAGCCGCTCGGCGGCTGCCGGGTCCTTGCCGCTCTCGACGGCCTGGGCGTAGCGGGTGCGGAAGGTGCCGAGCTTGCCGAGCAGGCCCGGTGTCGTCCAGTCGAGGATGGCCCACAGCTCGGAGAGGTTGTTCTCCACGGGGGTGCCGGTGAGCGCCACGCGTGCGCGTGCGCCGATGGTGCGCAGCTGTTTGGCGGTGGCCGAGTACGGGTTCTTGACGTGCTGGGCCTCGTCGGCGACGACCATGCCCCAAGGGGTGTGCGCCAGGCTGCCCGCGTCGAGCCGCATCGTGCCGTACGTGGTGAGCACGAACTCCCCGTCGGAGAGGCCCTCCAGGCTGCGCCGAGAGCCGTGGAAGCGGCGTACGGGAGTGCCGGGGGCGAACTTCTCGATCTCGCGCTGCCAGTTGCCCATGAGGGACGTGGGGCAGACGACGAGGGTGGGCCCGGCGGTCTCGGTGTGGGTCTGCCGGTGCAGATGCAGGGAGATGAGGGTGATCGTCTTGCCGAGGCCCATGTCGTCCGCGAGGCAGCCGCCGAGCCCCAGGGAGGTCATCCGGGCCAGCCAGTTCAGGCCGCGCAGCTGATAGTCGCGCAGGTTCGCGGCGAGCGCTTCGGGCTGACCGACGGGCTCCATGCCCTCGGGGTCCGCGAGGCGTTCACGCAATGTGGCGAGCCAGCCCGTCGGCTGGACGTCCACACGCTGTCCGGCCAGTTCGGTGGTGCCCGTCAGGACGGCGCTCAGGGCGTCGATCGGGGTGACCTTGTGGTCCTGGTGTGCGCGAGCGCGCCGCGCTTCTTCGGGGTCGATGAGCACCCACTGGTCGCGCAGGCGCACCACCGGGCGGTTGGCTTCGGCGAGCTGGTCGAGCTCTGCGCGGGAGAGCTGTTGATCGCCCAGCGCGAACCGCCAGTTGAAGGCGAGCAACGCGTCGGCGGAGAGGTACGACGGCGTGTCCGACGACGGCTTGTCCGCGTCCTTGGCGTCGACGGTGTCGTCATCGGGTGGGCCGATGACCGCGCGGGCGGTCAGATTGCGCGCCAACTCCTTGGGCCAGTGCACCGCCACACCGGCAGTGGCGAGCATGCGCGACCCCTCGCCCAGGAGCGAGGCGACTTCTTCGTCGGCGAGTTCGATCGCATCGGGGACGGTGGCCGAGAGCAGCGGGGCCAGCGGCGGCCACGCGCGCGTGGCGCGTCGCAGCGCGAGCAGGGCGTCCATCCGCGACCGAGGCCCGAAAGCCTGCCCCGAGGCGCCGGAGCCGGCCCACGCCTCGGCGGCGTCCGCGACGAGCGAGGGGTCGCTGACACTGTGCAGCTGCAGTACGGCACGGAACGGCAGCCGGGTCCCGTCGGGGGTGTCCGACACCAGACCGGGCACTTCGACGCGCAGCGAGATCCGTACGCCTGCGTCGTGCCCGGCGGCGACATCGGCGGCCCAGGGGCGCTGCTCGGGGATGCGCTGGGGCTGCGGCGAGGTGAAGGCCGCAGCGCCCGCGGCCAGTGATGCGGCCGGCGTGCGCGGCAGAGTGTCGGCCACCGCGTCCAGGAACTGGCGCAGCAAACGCTCGGGTTCGGGCAGCCGCAGGGGTTCGGAGCCGCCCTCCAGCGGAAGGGCGTGCGCGGCGGGGGGCATCGCGGCGGCAAGGTCGCGCAGGCGTCGCAGGTCGTCGGCGCCCAGCGGGCCCGAGCGCCACGCGTCGTGATCGCTCGACGTCAGCCCGGGCAGCAGCAGTCCGCGCGCGGCGAGTTGCAGCGCGAGCAGGCCTGCCGTGCCCCAGAACGCGGCCGTCGGGTGAGCGCCCGCTGATGCACGCGCGCGTGTCAGAACCGGCAGCGCAGCGCGCATCGGAAGAACTACCGCGGATACGTCGCTGAGCCGGGCTCCGGCGTCGCCGGGGACCGCGATGGCCAGTTCCTCGACGGTGCCCGCGGGGCAGGCGGGAGGTGGGTCTCCCTCGGGGTGCCAGAAGGCGACCCGGCCGGTGCGTGCCGGGTCGGCGGCTACGAACAGGACGGAGCAGCGGGACAGTTCAGAGATCTCGGAAGGTGACGCGGCAGAGGGCCTGGGCACGGCGATGGCGCATTCCTCAAACTTGACTACTGGGCTTGAGCGCCCGAGAGTACAACACGGCGGCCTCAAGACGTGAGCGATCACAGGGTGATCCACGTCACGAAGCGCGGAAGGGTGTAGCTAGCCCCCCTTCCAGACGGTGCTGGCCCCCTCCCGAGACGGGTGAAGGCGCCATGGTTGTCCCAGGTCACGGGCTCATAAGTTGGGTCACGTCAGCCCGATCCAGCCAGAGACCGGAGACCTCACCATGCCCCAGGCCGCCGCAGCAGTCGCGGAACGTCCCCCAGGCTCCACCACGAGCCAGCCCGCCGGGAGCGATTTCGCACCTCTCCTGCGCACCGTCAAGGAGCAGGGGCTCCTGGGCCGCCGCACCGGCTGGTACGCCCGCACCATCGCCATCAACACCGTGGCCCTCGCCGCGGTGGCGACGGGCATGTTCCTCATCGGCGGCTCCTGGTGGGTACTGCTCCTCGCGCCCGTCCTCGCCGCACTGTGTGCCCGTACGGCGTTCATAGGCCATGACGCCGGGCACTCCCAGATCACCGGCGACCGCGGCGTGAGCCGCACCATCGGGCTCATTCACGGCAATCTCCTGCTCGGCATGAGCTCGGCATGGTGGAACGACAAGCACAACCGCCACCACGCCAACCCCAATCACATCGACAAGGACCCCGACGTGGCCGCGGACGTCCTCGTCTGGACGAGCAAGCAGGCCAAGCTCCGCGTGGGCTTCCGGCGCTGGCTCACCCGCAACCAGGCCTGGCTGTTCTTCCCACTGACGTTGCTCCAGGGCATCGCCATGAAGATCTACGGCTTCCAGGACCTGCGCCGCCAGGGCCCGCGCGAACGACTGGTCGAGGGCTTCCTCCTGGTGGCCCACCTCATCGGATACGTGACGCTCCTGCTCGCCACCATGCCGGTGGGACACGCCGTCGCCTTCGCCGCCATCCACCAGGCGCTCTTCGGCCTGCACCTTGGACTGGCCTTCGCGCCCAACCACAAGGGCATGGAGATGCCCGACCCCGACGGGGAGCGCTGGGGCCACCTCAGCCGCCAGGTCCTCACCTCGCGCAACATCCGCGGCAGCGCGCTGACCGACTGGTTCCTGGGCGGACTCAACTACCAGATCGAGCACCACCTGTTCCCGAGCATGCCCCGCCCCAGCCTGCGGCGCGCCCAACCGCTGGTCCGCGCCCACTGCGCCAAGCTGGGCGTGCCGTACGCGGAGGCCGGATTCGTCGACTCCTACCGACAGGTACTGCGCCACATGTACGAGGTCGGCGAGCCGCTGCGGGCCGAGTAGCCGCGCGTACCGCGGCGCACCTCAGGGTTACGTCAGGGTCACTCCTCAGGGGTCTATCAGGGGAGCAATCTGGAACCGTGGACGGCCTGAGCCCGTTTCTCAGGACAGAGAGCGGCAGCAGCCGCGAAGGAGGCGACACACATGTCGAAGAACGCGAAGATCGCCGCAGGAGGTGTGGCGGCCGGCATCATCCTGTTGATCTGGCTGCCCTGGTGGGCCGCACTCCTGATCGTGCTCGGAGTCCCGGCCGCGGCGTATCTGACCCTCGACCCCGGACAACGGCGCAGGCTACGCCGCGTCTCGCGCAAGGAGATCGGGCACTGACCCGGCACCCCGCATCGGGCATCACACCGGTGAAGGGCTGCCCGCCGTGCAGCTGACGGCTTCTCCGCTCGCGGTCCCGCCCATGGCGGCACCGCGAGCGGAAAACCCATTGCGCCCGGGCGGTTCCGCCGTGACCATGGCGCACATGACTTCCCGAAAGGAGGCCCAGCGATCCCACGGTGATCGCTGATGGCCGCACACGAGGCGTCGCAGACGCCGTCCCCCCAGCCGCAGCCCACTCCCGCGCCGCTGACCCCGGCCTGGCTGACGGCTCACTTCGACCCACTGCCCTTCCCGGCCCGCATGAGCGCCCTCGCCCGTTACGCCCGCGCGCTCACCGAGGACGCGTACGGCACACTCCGCGCGGCCCTCGCAGCAGGCACCCCGGACGAACGGCACACCGCCCTCTTCCTCGCCGTCGCCCGGCGCGACCTCACCACCATCGCCGACGCCCTCGCCGAACCTCTCCTGTGCCGCCGCGCCCTCTCGGCCGCCATCCGGCTTCCGGTGCCGGAAACGGCCCTGGAACAGCTCGCGTTGAGCGACATCGGGGCGGCACGGCACGGGACCTACCGCGTGCTGCGCCTGAGTCGGCGACGCGCCCTCGCCGCACACCTGCTGCCCGAGGTCCACGAACGATTCGGCGCACGGGACGCCGCCCACCTGCTGCCCGCATGCCCCGCCGAGACGGTCGGCGCATGGTTGCCCCGACTCGATCCGCCTGCGGGCGTACTGAGCGCGCTGACCCGCACCGCACCGCTCGCCGTGGCCCAACTGCTCGTCACCCATGGTGAGAGCCGCGCCAACCGCGACCGCCATCGCTTCGTGGGCCGCTACCGTGCGATCGCGAGCGCGGCCGCGGAACGTGACCTGGAGGCAGGGCTGCTGCTCCTGGCCCAGGTCCCGGATCTCCTGACCCCGCGAGCGGCCCGAACGCTGCTCCGTGGCCCGGCCGAAGTCCTCGAGATCCTGCGCGCCGCCCCGCCCGACCAGGACGGCTCACCCCGTGAACTGCGGATCTGCTCCGGAGCATTGCCGCCCGCCACCATGCGAGCCCTGCACGCGCTTTCACCTGCGGACCTGGTGGATCTCGCCCGCCGCTGCCCCGTGACGCAGCCACGGCACCGGGGACCGGGACGTCACGACATCGAGCCCGACAGCCTCCTGGTGCTGCTGCCCGCACCGGAACGGCGCCGCCTCGTCGAGGAACGCAGCGCCCGACGCCGCTCCGTACGGAGCCTGCCCCTGGCCACGCTCACGGCCCTCGAGCCGGCCGACAGGGTGGCGCACGTCATGCCCTGGGTGGAGCGCTTGTCGCGTCAGGAGTGGACGTTGAGCCGCCTTGCCGCCGGGCTTCCGCTCGCTGTGGGAGAACCCATGCTGCGCGACATGGCCGGGCGGCACCGCGTCCATCAGCGCCTGGTGGCCTGGCCCGCGCTGCTCGCCTGCGCGGAACTCGAAGGCGACCCGGATGAGTTCGCACGGATCGCAGGTGACTGCGAGCGGGCCTGGCACGACCAGGAGGAGGTGCGCAGGGCCGCCCTCCAACAGCTCGCGGGGGCGCCCTCAGGTCTGCTCGCGGCGCTGCCCGACCGGGTCCTGCGTGACGCGGCGCTGACCACCGTCCAGTCCCGCGACTCGACCACCCACACCCTGGCCGCGGCGGACCAACTGCTCCGCCGTGCCGCGGAGAGCGCCACGGTGACCGGCACATCCAACCGCGCGGTCTACGCGACGGAACTGCTCTGCCACGTCCTGTCCGACCCACGCTCCCGCACGACGATCGCGCCGCTGCGCATCGGCGAGGAAGCGGCGCGTGCCATCTGGTCCGCCACAGCGCAGGGCACAACGGCACGCCCCGACCTGCGCACCGTGCTCGCGGAACTCCTCGCGCCGCACCTCACCGCACTGCCGGAACTGGACGCTCTGGTGCGTGCCCTGGCGCTGGAGTCCGACAACCCGGACATCGCCGCCCGCGCGGCGGCCGCCTGGGTGGGCCCGGTGGAGCTACGGGAGCGACGCAGCGCCGAACTGATCGGCCGCGACGCGTCGTTCGCGTCGGTGCCGGTCATCCTGCGCACCGTCGTGACCCGGCGGACCGACCTGCTGGACTCCGTGCTGCTTGCCGCTCGGGAAGGGCTCACAGGCCGCGTCCGCCCCCGCACCGCCCCCTGGGCCGCGGGGGTGCACACAGGCGTCACCGGTCGCTGGCTGCCCGCGCAACGCCGCGCGTGGGACGAGCACCACGCGCGCGTGGCCGCCGACGAGCTGGCTCCCCTGCGCACCCGTGCCGACGCGGCAGCCCAGGTACGCGAATCCGCGCTGCTGACCAGCCTCGCGGATGCGGCGCCACAACCCGTCGCCGCGGCGGCGCTCGGCGCGCTGGGCGAGGTCGTCGGCGAGGCTCACGACGGCGTACCGCACACCACCGAGCCATTGCTGGGCATCCTGCTGCGGCACGCCGGGACGGGCGGCGTCCGGGGGAGGGCCGCCATGGCATCCGTACGCCGACTCCTGGCGGTGGTACCGGACCCGGAGGCGATTGCCCTGCTCGCCCCCGTGGCCTGTGCGGCGGACGCCCCCGTCGGTTCCCGCAAGGAAGCCGTCCGCGCCCTTGGCGCGCTCACCGGTGGCGCGGCGTACGACGCGCTGCTGGCCGCCTGGGACGCACCGCGGCAACACCGCGACGTACGCGCCGTAGTGGCGCGCCATCTCCTGGCAGAGATCGACCGCCCCGCCGTAGCCGATCGCCTGGCTCGGGCGGCGGACGAACCCGCAGTACGGGAAGCGGTGGTTCACGCGCGCGTGGGGCCCGTAAGCGCATCTGCAGGGGAGGCCTACGCGGATTTCCTGGCACGCTTGGTGAGGGACGGCGGCGAAGAGACTGTGGTCGCCGCGTGCCGCGCCCTGCCCACCTGGTTCACACCACGTTCGGCCGAAGCCATGCGGGCCGTCGCCGATGTCGCCACGGACCCGCGGCGGCGCCGACGGGAGTGGAACGCGGCCGTACAGCAGTTGTCCTGGTTCCCCCGAGGGCCGGTGGCAGGGCCCATCCTGAAGAACGTCATCCGGCGGCTTCAGGAACTCGCCGGCACGCCGGAGCCACGGGTGCGCGCCGACGCGCTCCGTCGTCTCAAGGGCATCGCCGAGGCCGTGCGTGTCCGGCGAGGCTCCGCCCACACGCTCCTCTTCGCCGATGCCTTGGCCCTGTCGCTGCATGCCGTGGGCCTGTGCCCCGATGCGGCGGCCTTGACGTGGGACACGTCGCTGGCTGCCGTGCGCCACGGCGAACATCACGCGGCGCGCTGGGAGCGGCTGCTGGATCTGGTGGAGGAGCGCCCCGAACGGCTGCCCCTGGGGAGCGAAGTCCATCTCGATGTCCCGGCGCCACGCGCGCGTGCGGCCCTGCTCGCGGCCGCCCGGCTGCTGCGCGAGCGAGGGACCACAGTGGCCGGGGTGATGGCGCTCGCGCTGGTGCGTGCGGGTGGCCGGGCGACGTCGTGGGACGGGACCTGGCGCGCCGAACTGGTGGCTCTGCGCGGTCACGCGGACCACGACACCGCCATGGGCGCGTTTCTCCTCGCCTCCGAACTGGACCCCTCACGAGACGCGTGACCAGGGGGTCGCGCCGATCGGAGCGATCAGGTGGGGCGTACGGCCATCTTGTCGAGAGCGTCGAGGAGCGAGGGGAGTTCGGGGCCGCGGCCCACCGGCAGTACCTCGCCGGGCTCTTCGTCGAGAAGCACGAACGCGATGTCGTCGGTCCTGGCGACCATGGACCAGCCAGGGCCGTCGGCACGAAGGGTGCGGGCCTCTCCAGAGGCGAACGAGGACCGCACGCGGCCCAGCGGCGGCGGAGCGTTCACATACGCCCGTGCCTCCGCCAACACTCGACGCACCCCGGTGAGGGGAGCCTGAGCGGCATCGGCATCGGCATCGGCATCGGCATCGGCGTCGCCATGGCCATCGGCCGTGGGACCTTTGCCGCTCCCGGGGCCGGCGCCCCCGCCCTCCTGAGCAGCCTCGTCCTCGGCGCCGTCGGTCAAGAAGTCGGCGTCGTCGATCTGCTCGCGCCACGCCGCCCACTGGAGCGCGATCTCGTCGGCGCCCAGCCGACGCTGAGCAGGACCCCAGGTGTCGGACTGAGGAGGTGAGAGCGGCCTCTGGTCCGCTTCCTCGGGCTCGGGGTCGTGCGGGGCGGGCACGTTGGGCGCCGCGACGGCGACCGCGAGCGGCCAGCCGGGCAACGCGGCGGCCACCGTACGTTCGTCGGGCGACAGGTCGTACTCCATGCCGCAGTCCCAGGAGGCGATGGCGACGGCCACGAGTGACACGTCGTCGACGACGACGGTCCACCGGGCACCCGCACCGTCCTGACCGAGCACCAGACCGTACCCGGCGGCGAGTGGCGCGAGTCCCAGGGCCGCGCACGCCTCCGGATAGTCGTCACCGAGCACACTCGGGAACTTCGCGGGCGTCAGCAGCACCGCGGTCAGGACGTACAGCGCGTCGTCCTCGGCGGCGACAGCGTCGTCCGTTCCTGCCATGCCGGCCTCCCCATCGCTTCGTCTGTCGGCGCACCCTAACCACAGGTCCGCTCGACCGTCGAGGGGTGTGTGACCAGGAGGGGTGCTCGTGCGCGCCGGGAATCTCGCTCGTGTGACCCCGTGCCGGACGCCTACGCTGGGTGTCATGCACAGAGCCAGTTCGCACTACGTCTGCCTGCCGTGCCGTGCTTCTTTCAAGAAGCCGGTCGACTACGACCGCGTGCGTACCGACGTCTGCCCGCAATGCGAGGGCCCGTTGCTCAACGCGGGCTCGGCACTCGCCGTGCCCAAGCGCCGCGACAAGGCGGCCTGGCGCGCCTTGAGCGTGGTCCTGTTGGCCGGGCTCCGCTTCCGGCAGGGGTGCTGCGGCGACGGCCCGGGCTATCGCCCACGTACACCGCGCGAGATCCGAGAACGCCTCGCGCACGCGGCCGAGACAGGCGACCCCCTCCAAGAGGCACTGGCCTGCCCCGAGCCCACGCACACGGACGTCAGGCGGCAGGCAGGCCGAGGAGCGTACGTGCCACGTCCGCCGGCGGCTCGTCGCGCTCCCGGGCGAGGGCGATGACCGCTCGGCACGCGAGTTCGCTGACACCGAAGGACAGCGCCTCCGGCGACACCCAGCCGGCGGCTTCGTCCGCGCGGTCCTGATCATCATCGGCACACGCGGCCACGTAGACGGCAGCCGCCTCGAAGAGGTTGTGCGGGCGGCGCTCCTCCTTGCGGCCAGCAGCGTCGTCCGTGCGCCACAGCTTGCGGATCTTGTCGAACATGTGGGCCACCTTCCCCCGGTTGTGGTTGCCGCTGATGATCACTCATCTGTTGTAGCCCAACGTAGAGTTGGAGCTCCGACGACAGAAGGGGGGCCGTGCGGTGAAGCGCTATGACCGGCTCAAGGAGATTCGGCGTCTCGATCCGGAGAAGGACGCCCTGACGATCTACCGGCTCACCGCGACGTACGAGTTCCCCTGGGATTACACGCGTGCTCTCGAGCTCGCGCTCTACCGCACCTACGCCGTTCCCAGTATCGGCCGTCTCCTCGCCGAGACGGCGGAACTGACGGACCGTGCGCAGAAGCGGTACGACGACACGGCTCTGCTCCTCGACACTGTCGTGGAGCACGGCTTCGGCACGGACGAGGGCCGCACCGCGATCCGCCGCATCAACCAGATGCACCGTAGCTACGACATCAGCAATCAAGACATGCGCTATGTGCTGTGCACGTTCGTGGTGATGCCCAAGCGCTGGATCGACGCCTACGGCTGGCGCAAGCTGTCACGCCATGAGAAGACCGCGGCCGCCGTCTATTACCGCACCTTGGGGCGGCACATGGGGATTCAGGACATCCCGGACTCCTACGAAGCCTTCGAGAAGTGTCTCGATGCCTACGAAGAGGCACACTTCGCGTGGGACGAGGGCGCACGCAGGGTCTCCGACGCGACCCTCGACCTCATGGCCTCCTGGTACCCGCGTCCTCTGGCGCCCTTGTTGCGTGCCTCGACCCGTGCCCTGCTTGACGAGCCCCTTCTGCGCGCCTTCCGCTACGCACCACCAAACGCCGCCACCCGCAAGGTGGTCAGGAGCGCGGTGCGTTTGCGCGGCCGGGCCGTGCGCCTGATGCCGCCCCGCAAGGCGCCGCATTACGCCCGGCAGAACTGGGAGATCAAGGGTTACCCGCGGGGGTACCGAGTCGGTGAGCTCGGCACGTTCCCGGTGCCCGGCGCCCGAGGCTGTCCGGTGCCGCACAGTGGCGAGTCGGCGCCGACCTCAGCGGAGTGAGTCCAATGTCGTCCGCAGCCACGCGAGTTCGGCACGGCTCGTCGCGCGGGCGATGGTGAGGATGCCGCGTCGGAACGGATCGTCGAGTTCCTCGGCGCGCAGCGGGCGCTCGCCGTCGTAGAAGAAACTGGCCGGCTCCTCGAGGAAGGCCAGACGGCGCTCGAGGACCGCGGCCTGGGCCGCCTTGTCGTCGACGTGGCGGAGAAAGGCGAGGACCGTGAACCAGCGGTTCTCATCGGTGATGTCGGCCTGCTGCGGCTCCGTGAGCCTGCGGCACAGCTCCCTCCTGCCTTCCGCCGTGAGGTTCAGGACATGGCGGGGTGCCGCCACGGAACCGGGCTGTGTCTCGCGGGCCAGCAGTCCGGCCTTCTCCAGCCGTTTGATGGCGGGGTACAGCGTGCTCTCCGCGACCGGGCGTACGTGCCCGGTCAGCGCCGTGATGCGCTTGCGCAGTTCGTAGCCGTGCAGGGGCGCGTCGTAGAGAAATCCGAGGATGGCCAGTTCGAGCATGCCGTGCATTCTGCCGTACCGGCGGTGTACCTTTCCCTGGCAATACATCGGCGGCGATGTATTCTCCCGTGGGTGTATAGGTGAACGAGTGAGGGAGTGACGATGCGACAGGCACGGTTCGACGCGCACGGCAGCTGTGTCCGCTGGACGGAGAGCGAAGGAGCCGACCCGGCCCGGGTGTACGTGCACGGGCTCGGCGCGGCGTCGTCGGTCTATCACGCGCACATCGCGGCCAGGCCCGAGCTGGCGGGACGCCGGTCGCTCTTCGTCGATCTGCCGGGCCACGGCATCAGCGACCGTCCGGCGGACTTCGGTTACTCCCTGGAGGAACACGCGGATGCCCTGGCCGCCGCGCTGGACGAGGCTCAGGTGACCGGTGCGGAGATAGTCGCGCACAGCATGGGCGGGGCCGTCGCCATCGCGCTCGCGTACCGCCGAGGCGATCTGGTGTCCCGTCTGGTGCTCACCGAGGCCAACCTCGACCCCGACCCGGCAGTGACAGAGGGCAGTAGCGGCATCGCGGCTTACGAAGAGGAGGACTTCGTGACCGACGGCTACGCGCGCGTGCTCGACAAGGTCGGCCCCACGTGGGCGGCGACCATGCGGCTGGCCGACCCCCGAGCCCTGCACCGCAGCGCGAGAGGACTGGTGAGGGGAACGCGACCCACGATGCGCGCGATGCTCATGGAACTGCCCGGCGAGCGCGTCTTCTTGCAGGGAGCGCGGAGCGGCGAGCTTCCGGGGGCACGCGAGCTGATCGCCTCCGGGGTGAAGGTCGTCACCGTGCCGAGGGCGGGGCACAACGTCATGTTCGACAACCCGGAGGCGTTCGCCTGCGCCGTGGCAGGACGCCCGCATCCTGCAGATCAGGTCACATCGGGCCCAGATCGCCTGACCGAGGCGTTCTCGGCGACATCTTCGTGAACCTCCCGCCGACCGGGTGTGTTGCCCGTCCGGACGGGCGCTGTCGGCCTACTCCTCTCGGACGGCCAGAGCGAGGAACCGTGAGTCCTCGTCGACGTACGAGGTCAGCCGCCAGCCGGCACCGGCGAGCAACGGGCGGAGGTTCGCCTCGGCACGCAGATCGTCCTGGGTGAGCTGGCGACCCTGCCGAGCCGCGAGCGCCGCCCGGCCGATGGGGTGGAAGAGGGCAAGAATCCCGCCGGGGCGTACGACACGTCGCAGCTCATTCAAGTTCACGGCCGGATCGGGAAGATGGGAGACCAAGCCAGCGCCGAACACGGCATCGAGCGCCGCGTCGCGCACCGGCAGCCGCGTCACGTCGGCGAGCAGGAGGTGCCCCACGCGGCCCCTGCCCGCCCGTGTGGCAGCCTCCAGCATCGCGGGTGTCAGATCGGCCCCGATCACGATTCCCGAGGGCCCTACGGCCTCCCTGAGCGCCGGCAGCGCGCGTCCGGTGCCACACCCGGCGTCGAGGACGCGCCCGCCGGGCTCAAGACCGAGTTCGGACGCGGCGGCCCGGTAGGCGGGCCCGTCGTCGGGGAACCGGCTGTCCCAGTCGGCCGCTCGGGCGGAGAAGAAGTCGCGGACACGCGTGTGGTCATCGCTCATGTGGCCATGATTGCGCAACGACTCGCATGCGCGTTGGGGGCACATGTTCGAGCGCCACGCGATCGTTCAGGACCCTCTCTCTGTCATATTCCAACACCTTTCGAACTGCGCCCCCGTTGTGCGCCCCCGCCCGGACTAGCGTCCCGGAGCCATGGGACACTTGGACCACGCCACCTTCGGCTGGCTGACCCCCGCGCTGTCGTACGCGATGGCCTGTATCGGCGCCGCTCTCGGGCTGCGTTGCACCGTCCGTGCGCTCGGCGCCACGGGCACCTCACGCCGCAACTGGCTCATCACCGCGGCCTCCGCCATCGGGGCGGGCATCTGGACGATGCACTTCGTGGCCATGCTCGGCTTCGGCGTCACCGGCACGGAGATCCACTACAACGTGCCCTTGACCATCCTGAGCCTCGTCGTCGCGATGGCCGTCGTCGGAGTCGGGGTCTTCGCCGTCGGATACGGCCGTAACCGCGGACGTGCGCTCGCGCTCGGCGGGCTCACCACCGGGCTCGGCGTCGCCTCCATGCACTACCTGGGCATGGCCGCGCTGCGGCTGCACGGCAACGTGCGCTACGACCCCGTGCTGGTCGGCCTCTCCGTGGTCATCGCCGTCGTTGCCGCGACCGCGGCCCTGTGGGCGGCTCTCAACATCAAGTCACCTGTCGCTGTCGCCGTCGCGTCACTTGTCATGGGCGGGGCGGTGAGCAGCATGCACTACACCGGGATGCTGGCCGTGAGTGTGCGGGTCACCGAGTCGGGCGCGGCATTGTCCGGCGCGACGACCATGCAGTTCATCTTCCCTCTCGCGGTCGGCCTCGGCTCCTATCTCTTCCTGACCTCCGCGTTCGTCGCGCTCTCTCCGACCTCGGGGGAGCGTGAGGCCTCCGTGGCGGCCCAGCGTCCGGTGGAGCGAGCCGCCGGATAGCAGCGCCTCCGGCCCGGTCACGAACGGGCTGACATCCCGATATCTCTCCGAGCGAGGAGGCCATGCCTACACCCCCCAGGACCCCTGACCCGGCCGACGACATGCCGCCGCCGAAGACCGTGGCCCCCGCACGTGGTCGACGCGCGCACGCGGGGCCGCCCGCCGACGAACGCCCCGACGCGGAAGCCCCCGGGGAGCCCGGACCGTCGACGGCCCCCGCGTCGCGTGAACACTCGTGGTGGCCGCGCCCGCGCACCGTACGAGCCAAGATCGTGTGCCTGCTGATGGTTCCGGTCGTCTCCCTGATCGGGCTGTGGGGGTATGCCACGGTCAGCACGGCCCAGGACGTCGCTCACCTGCGGCAACTGCAGCGCGTCGACGCGGAGGTACGCGGCCCTGTCGACACGGCCGTCGCCGCACTGCAGGCAGAGCGCGTGGCAGCGGTGCGTTACGCGACCCGACCCGCGCCCGACGGTGGCAGCGACCTCAAGAGGCGGGCGGAACGCACGGACCGCGCGATCGCGAAGCTGCGCCGCGGTGAGGGCGGGACGGTCGCCGACGGAGCCGACATGCCCACCGGCGTGGCCTCCAGGCTCGCGTCGTTCGTCACCGCTGTCGAGCGCCTGAGCACGTTGCGGGCCGACGTGATCGACGGGCGCACGGGCTGGGACGCGACCTACGGCCAGTACACGAAAACCATCTCGGCCGCCTTCGGGGTCGGCGGCGCTCTCACCGGCATCCAGGATGCCGAACTCGGCTCCGACGCGCGCGTGCTGCTCGAATTCTCCCGAGCCGCCGAGATGCTGGCCCGCGAGGACGCCGTCCTGTCCAGCGCCCGGCTCGACGGCTCCCTCGACGGTGAGCGACTGCGACAGTTCACCGGAGCCGTCGACACCCGGCGGACCCTGACCGACGCGGCGGTTGCGGATCTGCACGGATCCGAACGTGAAGCGTGGCAGGCCCTCGTGGAGGGACGTGCGTACGCCGACGTGCGCGCCGTCGAGGACAAGGTGCTCGTCGCGGCGCCGGGCCGCAAAGCCGCCGACGCGTCATCGGCAGCCAAGTGGGACAGCTCCCATGCCGCGGTACGGGACGAGCTGCAGGCGATCGACGTGGGCGCGAGCCGCAGCGCCGCAGACCGGGCCGACCCGTTGACCCGCGGATTGCTCACACCGGCAGGCGTCGCCGTGTTCCTCGGGCTCCTCGCCGTCGTCGCCTCACTGGTCATCTCCGTACGCATCGGGCGAGGCCTCGTCGTCGAGCTGGTGAGTCTGCGCAACGGCGCCCTGGAGATCGCCCGCCACAAACTCCCGCACGCCATGAGGAGGCTGCGCGCCGGTGAGGAGATCGACATCCACGCCGAAGCACCCCCGGGGCCGCCTGCGGAGGATGAGACGGGGCAGGTCTACGAAGCGCTCGGCACGGTGCACCGGGCGGCCCTGCGCGCCGCCATCGAGCGCGCCGAACTCGCCAGCGGCATCTCGGGCGTCTTCGTCAACCTCGCCCGCAGGAGCCAGGTCCTCGTCCATCGCCAGCTCAGCCTCCTCGACGGCATGGAGCGCCGGGCGGACGACCCGAACGAACTCAGCGACCTCTTCCGGCTCGACCACCTCACCACCCGGATGAGGCGACACGCGGAGAGCCTGATCATCCTCTCCGGAGCCGCGCCGGGACGCGCCTGGCGTCTGCCCGTCTCCTTGACGAACGTCGTCCGAGCGGCCGTCTCCGAAATCGAGGACTACGCGCGCGTGGAGGTACGACAACTCCCCACCGCCGCGGTCCTCGGGACGGCAGTCGCCGACCTCACCCATCTCCTGGCCGAACTCGTCGAGAACGCCGCCCAGTTCTCGCCGCCCCACACCAAGGTGCGGGTCAACGGCGAACCGGTCGGCAACGGCTACGCCCTGGAGATCGAGGACCGTGGCCTGGGCATGGGCACGGAGGCCCTGGCCGAGGCCAACCGCCGCATCGAGCAGTCCGAGGCGCTCGATCTGTTCGACAGTGATCAACTGGGTCTCTTCGTCGTCAGCAGGCTCGCCGCGCGACACGGGATCAAAGTGCACCTCCGCACGTCCCCTTACGGCGGTACCACCGCGGTCGTCCTCCTGCCTACCGCACTACTGCAGAGCGCCACGCCGGAGAGTGCCGGAGGCCACACCATGGAACGTGACCGTGAACAGAGCGCGCACGCGCGCGTGCCCGATGCCACACCGCTGAACGGCAACTCCGTTCCGGCCCCGGCCGCCCGCCCCGCGCTGACCGCGTCGACGGATGCCCCGGCGGCGACACCCCCAGGCGTCACGGCCCTTCGCCTGCACAAGCCTCCGGCAACGGAACCCGACACCGCCCCGGAGCCTTCGGACGACCTCCCGCGCCGCGTGCGTCAGGCCAGCCTTGCCCCACAGCTGCGCGAGCGCCCCCAAGACGACGCTGCCGGGACCGTGAGCGTCCGCGAAGACACCGGACGCACCCCCGAAGAGGTACGGGACCGTATGGCCGCCTACCGCGACGGCTGGACCCGCGGAGGCGGCCGCAGGCCGGGCATCGTCGGCGCGGTCCCCGACATCCCAGGCCCCGCCCCGGCCAGTGACAGCACCGAAGGAGACCACGCATGATCCAGGATCAGAGCATCACCGCCGGCAGGGCCGGCGAACTCGACTGGCTGCTCGATGACTTGGTGCTGCGCGTCGGCGAGGTACGGCACGCCGTGGTCCTCTCCAACGACGGACTCGCCGTCGGCGCCTCGACCGCCCTCACTCGAGAGGACGCCGAACACCTCGCCGCTGTCGCCTCCGGATTTCACAGCCTCGCCAAGGGGGCGGGTCGGCACTTCGGAGCCGGGGGAGTGCGTCAGACCATGGTGGAGATGGACGACGGCTTCCTGTTCGTGGCAGCTGCGGGCGACGGCTCCTGCCTCGCCGTGCTCAGCTCCGTGACCGCCGACATCGGCCTGGTCGCCTACGAGATGGCGCGCCTCGTCAAACGGGTGGGCGAACATCTCCACACCCCTCCGCGCTTCGCGGCTCAGCCGCCGGCTGCCGGATGAGACAGGGCGGCAGACGCGGATGACCGAGGACGAGAGCGGCGTCCCGCGCGACGCCGGCAGCCAGTGGTACGACAACGAGGCCGGACCGTTGGTCCGTCCCTACGCGATGACGGGCGGGCGGACCCGTCCGGGCCCCAGCGGAGTGCGCTTCGACCTGATCGCACTCGTGGCGCTGGACGCGAACGCACCGAGTCCCGGGGATGACACCGCGCTCGGCCCGGAACACCGATCGCTCATCGAACTGTGCCGTACCGAGACCCAGTCGGTCGCCGAACTGGCGGCCGGCGCCGATCTGCCCGTGGGCGTGGTCAGAGTACTGCTCGGCGACCTGCTGGAAATGGGCTGCGTGAATGTGAACCGACCCGTGCCACCCGCACAGCTACCCGACGAGAAGATCCTGCGAGAGGTGATCGATGGGCTCCGAGCACTCTGACGCCGACGGCGGCGACACGACCGCCATGGCGTTGAAGATCCTGGTCGCGGGCGGCTTCGGGGTGGGCAAGACCACCCTGGTCGGCGCGGTCAGCGAAATCCGTCCGCTGCGCACCGAGGAACTCCTCAGCGAGGCGGGCCAGTCGGTGGACGACACCGGCGGAGTCGACCGCAAGACCACGACGACCGTCGCCATGGACTTCGGCCGCATCACCATCAGGTCCGGCCTGTCGCTGTACCTCTTCGGTACGCCGGGGCAGGACCGTTTCTGGTTCCTGTGGGACGAGTTGTCCCAGGGCGCGCTCGGTGCCGTCGTCCTCGCGGACACCCGACGGCTCGAGGACTGCTTCCCCGCCGTCGACTACTTCGAGCACCGGCACATCCCGTTCGTGGTGGCCGTCAACTGCTTCGCGACCGCGCGTACGTACGGTGCACATGAAGTGTCACGGGCCCTGGACCTCGACCGCGGCACCCCCGTGGTGCTGTGCGACGCACGGGACCGCGATTCGGGAAAGGAGGTGCTGATACGCCTGGTCGAGTATGCCGGGCGGATGCATACCGCCCGGCTGCTCGACACGGTGGGCTGAGGCAGGTGGCCGAGGCGCCGTCAGTCGGCGACCGCGCCCTGCGCGACCACCTTGTCGATCTTGACGCGCACGAGCAGCTCACCGGGCACGCCATTGCGCTCGCCGAACTCCTCGGCGAGCCCCTCACCCATGTAGCGGGCGCCGAGCCTGGCGGCCCAGTGCCGCACTTCGGCGAGATCGTCGCTCAGCCGCGCCTGCCCCTGCAGAATCACGAACGCGAAGGGAGGCCTGTCATCGTCCACACATAGGGCGACACGCCCGTCTCGCGCCAGATTCCGCCCTTTGACGGTCTCCGCTCCGGTGTTGAACACCAACTCGTCCCCGTCCAGCAAAAACCAGATCGGTGCGATATGCGGGCTGCCGTCCGCCCGGACGGTCGACAGCTTGCCGGTACGGGTGCCGTGCGAGACGAAAGCCCGCCACTGGTCCTCGGTCATCTTCTGTGCCATGTCCTCATCATGCTTGCCGGAGGGCCGATGGTGGGGAAGGCTGGCAGGTCAGTTCCTCCAGCCAGGGGGAACAGAAGGCGGGGAGACGGGAACATGGCGCAGAACACGGGCCTCGGCTGGCTGCTCGACGACTTGACCAAGCGCATGGAGCCCGTGCGGCACGCGCTGGTGCTGTCCAACGACGGTCTGGTGACCGGCGCGAGCTCGGAACTGAAGCGCGAGGACGCGGAACATCTGGCCGCGGTCTCGTCGGGCCTGCACAGTTTGGCCAAGGGCTCGGGGCGGCACTTCCGCGCGGGCAGCGTGCGCCAGACGATGATCGAGTTCGACGACGCGGTGCTGTTCGTCACGGCGGCCGGCGACGGCAGTTGTCTGTGCGTTCTCAGCTCCGCGGAGGCGGACATCGGTCAGGTCGCCTACGAGATGACACTCCTCGTCAATCGTGTCGGCGAGCACCTCGGCGTAGGCGCCCGGCAGCCGGAGCGAACACCGGTCGTCGACCTTTGATCTGCCTCTGACCTGCTGAAACGTCGACGCTTCGAGAGTTATCCACAGGCTCGGCGCGGATCGCGGTGATCGCGCTACGGTTTTCCCGAGAGCAAAGACGCCTCACGGGGGAGAACCACCATGACTGGTCACACGATCACGCGGGAAACCGTCGACACGGCAGCGCGGACAGCGGTCGCGCAGAGCCGAGCGGCACGCGAACTGGGGTTGAAACGCGGCGAGTTCGAGCTCGCCGTGATGTTGGGACGCGTCCGCACCGTCCGCGACTCAGCCGGTGGGCGGCGCCGCGTCACACGCGAGGAGATCGAGCGC
Source organism: Streptomyces sp. NPDC050147 (assembly GCF_040660195.1). Taxonomy (NCBI): domain Bacteria; kingdom Bacillati; phylum Actinomycetota; class Actinomycetes; order Kitasatosporales; family Streptomycetaceae; genus Streptomyces; species Streptomyces sp. NPDC050147. The sequence goes on from NZ_JBFALJ010000003.1 coordinate 433,472, forward strand.
GTCCGTGCAGAGGACGGCTTTCCCGCGGCGTGGCTGGAGCGCATCAGAGCCGTGGGCACCACGGAGGGCGCGGCTCTCATGAACATCTCCACGGCCCGGTTCACCCGGCTCACACGCGCAGGCTTCGTCACCCCGGTAAAATTTTACCTGAACCGTTACCGCGCGGTGGTCTGGCTGTATCTGGCCGAAGAGCTGAAGCATTTCGCCGAAACCGAGGTCAACGCCGGCCTGCTCACCGGACGAGCCCCCGGCACGATCCGCGCCCAACTGGAGGCGGGCGTCGATCTGCGGGCACGGAACTGGCGGGGCCGCCACGCGGGAGCGCTGCTGCGGCAGACCGACGACCCCTGGGAGCGCGCCGCGGCCGTGGCCTCGCTGCTCGACCCGGTCCAGATCTCGGAAATCATCAGGGATCCGTACGAACGCGCCTACGTACGCAGGCTCATGCCCGAGCCCTTGGGCCAAGGCGCGCCGGAGTCGCCGGCGGGACGGATCATTCACAAGATCACGACCGCGGACGATCCGGACGAGATCCGCTGGTTGCGGGCCAATCTCACCATCAGCCTGTCCCAGGCCCGACGACAGCGCCCGGCGCCACGGCCCGTGCCGAAGCCTGGGCCCCACCCGGCAGCCGGTGCCGTCCCTGGCCCTCGGGCAGAGTCCGATGCCGAGCCGAGTCTGCACGCCCCTGCGCCGCACCCCGCGGCGCATCTGGAAACACCATCCGCCGCGCTGCCCGGTGAAGAGAAGAGCAGCCGGACGGAGCCACGAGGTCTGCTCAAGTGGATGCGCCGCAGGGGAGCGTAACCAGAGCCACGAGGGAGGGGAGGCGAACGGACGTGAAGGCAGGCCCTGCCACGGGCGCCGCTACATGGTCGCGTCGAGGTCCTTGGCGTAATGCTCGATCGCGGGGCGGTAGGCGGCGATGCCCGGGTCCTTGCTCGTGGTGGCGAGCACAGTCAGGAGGATCTCCATCGCTTCGTGTGTCCGGCCGTTGTTGTAGAGGGCCATGGCCAGGAAGGTCTTGAGGGCGCCGTCGTCGGGGAATTCAGCTGCCGCGTCACCCAAGGTCGTGACGGCTTCCGCATACCGGCCAAGGACGCGGTAAGTGCTGCCAAGACCCAGGAGCGCTCCTCGGCGGTCATCAGGAGAAAGGCCGGGTGCCTCGACCGCGCGTACGTAGTACGGCACCGCCTCGGCCTCCAGGCCGAGTGTGTCGTGCACCCACGCGGTCTGGTATGCCACCTCCACGTCCAGGGGGAGCTGCTCGCTCAAGGCGAGCAGTCGTTCCCGAGCCTCCTCCCGGCGGCCGTCCTCGCGGAGCCGTACGGCCTCGGCGAGCAGGCCGTCGCGGTACGCGGTCAAATCCCCATCACTCATCAATGCCCCATCCATCTCTCTGCCTTACCTGAGCCTTGACCGAACGATCGGAGGCACTCATGTCATTCTGCCGGGAACGTATGCGCCGCCTGTGGCCCTTTCGGTGGCGGGCCCGTGGAGTCCCGTGGGGTGAGCGTCGGCGTGGGCACCTGGTGAGGGGCCACACGCCGGCCGGACAGAACCTCATAGAGGGAACGGGCCACATCCGCTCCGAAGGCGTAGATGTCATGGCTCATCGCGGAGAGCGTCGGGTGGGTCAGCTTGCACAACTGCGAGTCGTCCCAGGCCAGCAGGGAGATGTCGGCGGGCACCCGCAGGTCCATCTCGGCGGCGACAGAGAGCCCGGCCACGGCCATCAAGTCGTTGTCGTAGATGATCGCTGTGGGCCGCTCGGCCGCGGTGAGCAGCGAGCGCGTCGCTCGGGCCCCCGCCTCGCCGGAGAAGTCCGTGGCCAGCTGACGCTCCTCCGGCAACCCCAGGTCGGCCATGGCCGCGGTGAAGGCGGCGCCGCGGATCACACTGTGCCCCAGCTCGGCGGTGCCGCCGACCCGGGCGATGGAGCGGTGTCCCAACGCCGCGAGATAGCGCACTGCTTCCGTGACGGCCGCGGTGTCGTCGGTCCACAGCGAGGTGAACGACCCCGTCAGCGAGGGGTGGGCGACAGCCACCACCGGCATCCCGAGCTGCGAGAGAACGGGGACGCGGGGGTCACGCTCGCGAAAGTCGACCAGCACAGAACCGGCGATTTGCCCCGACCGCCACCAGTGACGCTGAAGCTCGATCTCCTCGTCCATGCTCTTCACCAAGCGCACCACGCGTCCTCAACCAGGGGGAGGTGAAGCTCCCGGCCGCCCGCGCCGGTGCCCCGAAGCAGTAGGCGTGACAACGGCCCCTCACATCTCGCAGGGGGCGAGGGGCCGTTCCCCGCTCGCGACGGGGGCAGCGCGCCGGGCTGACGCGACCGCTCATGCCCCCGTCGACGGCCGGCCGTCCATGTGGCGCTCGCCGTAGGCCCTGAAGAGCCCTTCTTGGACGACCGAGACCAGCAGTCTGCCCTCGATGTCGTAGATACGGCCGCGGGCCAGGCCTCGGCCGCCCGTCGCGATCGGTGACTCCTGGTCGTACAGGAACCATTCGTCCGCGCGGAAGGGGCGGTGGAACCACATGGCGTGGTCCAGCGAGGCCATGTCGAAGCCGCGCGGGCCCCACAACGGTTCCACCGGGATGCGGACGGCGTCCAGGAGCGTCATGTCGCTCGCGTATGTCAGGGCGCAGGTGTGGACGAGGGGGTCGTCACCGAGCGGGCCCACCGCACGCATCCAGACCGCGCTGCGCGGCTCGGCGTCCTTGATTTCATCGGTGGTCCAGCGCAACCGGTCGACGTAGCGGATGTCGAAGGGCTGGCGCCTTGCCATGCGCTCCAGTTGCTCGGGGAGCTGACCCAGATGCTCGGTGATCTCCTGGGCGACCGTCGGCAGCGACTCGGGGTCGGGGGCGTCGATGCGCGGCGGCAGCTGGTGCTCGAAGGCCCCTTCCTCGGGCTGATGAAAGGAAGCCGTGAGATTGAAGATGGTGCGGCCCTGCTGGACGGCGGTCACACGACGCGTGGTGAAGGACCGTCCGTCCCGCACCCGCTCGACCTGATACACGATCGGCACGCCCGGCCGGCCGGGCCGCAGGAAGTAGGCGTGCAGCGAGTGGACCGGGCGCTCGCCCTCGGTGGTGCGCCCCGCGGCCACCAGCGCCTGCCCGGCGACCTGCCCGCCGAAGACCCGCTGCAGGGACTCCTGCGGGCTGCGGCCACGGAAGATGTTGAGCTCGATCTGCTCAAGGTCCAGCACGTCGACAAGACGGTCGGCGGGGTTGTTCATGGCGGTTCCTCGACTCCTGTCCGGGGGAAGCTCGGCGGTGGCGGTGGCGGTGGCGGTGGCGGTCAGCGATCGGCGATCAGCGGACAATAATCGTCAGCTGTCAGAGCTGGCCGACGTCCGTGACGCGGACGACGGCGCGGCCCTCCTCGTCGGAGGCCGCGAGATCGACCTCCGCGCTGATGCCCCAGTCATGGTCGCCGTTCGGGTCGGCGAACGTCTGCCTGACGCGCCACAGACCGTGCTCCGGGTCTTCCTCGATGAGCAGCAGCTTGGGGCCGCGCGCGTCGGGACCGGTGCCGAGATCCTCGTACTCGTCCCAGTACTTGTCCATGGCAGCGCCCCAGGCGTCGGCGTCCCAGCCGGAATCGGCGTCCAGTTCGCCCAGTTCCTCGACGTGGTCGAGCGCGGCGAGCTCCACGCGGCGAAAGAGCGCGTTGCGGACCAGGACGCGGAAGGCGCGGGCGTTGGCCGTGACCGGCTTGACCTGGTCGGCCTTCTCCTGGGCTTCCTCCGCCGTCATCACCTCGGGGTTGGCGAGCTGCTCCCACTCGTCCAGGAGGCTGGAGTCGACCTGGCGCACCATCTCGCCGAGCCAGGCGATGAGGTCCTCCAGGTCCTCGGACTTCAGGTCGTCCGGGATGGTGTGCTCAAAGGCCTTGTACGCGCTCGCGAGGTAGCGAAGGACGATGCCCTCGGTGCGGGCGAGCTCGTAGAAGGAGGTGAACTCCGTGAAGGTCAGAGCCCGTTCGTACATGTCGCGGATCACGGACTTGGGGGAGAGCGGGTGGTCGCCGACCCACGGGTGGCTCGTCTTGTAGGTGTTGTACGCGTGGAAGAGGAGCTCTTCCAGAGGCTTGGGGTACGTGATGTCCTGGAGCCGCTCCATGCGGTCCTCGTACTCGACGCCGTCCGCCTTCATCAGGGCCACGGCCTCGCCGCGCGCCTTGTTCTGCTGAGCGGCGAGGATCTGGCGCGGGTCGTCGAGGGTGGACTCGACGACGGACACCATGTCCAGGGCGTACGAAGGCGATTCCTGGTCGAGCAGGTCGAAGGCGGCGAGCGCGAACGTCGACAGCGGCTGGTTGAGCGCGAAGTTCTGCTGGAGGTCGACCGTCAGGCGCACGATGCGGCCCGAGGCGTCCGGCTCGTCGAGCTTCTCGACCACACCGCCGTCGAGCAGCGAGCGGTAGATGGCGATGGCGCGGCGGATGTGGCGCAGCTGCTGCTTGCGCGGCTCGTGGTTGTCCTCGAGGAGGTGGCGCATCGCCTCGAAGGCGTTGCCCGGGCGGGCGATCACCGCGAGCAGCATGGTGTGCGTGACGCGGAAGCGGGAGGTCAGTGGCTCGGGCTCGGATGCGATGAGCTTCTCGAATCCGGCCTCGGTCCAGCCGACGAAGCCTTCGGGGGCCTTCTTGCGCACCACCTTGCGGCGCTTCTTCGGGTCGTCGCCCGCCTTGTTGAGCGCCTTCTCGTTCTCGATGACGTGCTCGGGCGCCTGCGCCACGACGAGGCCTGCCGTGTCGAAGCCCGCGCGTCCCGCGCGGCCCGCGATCTGGTGGAACTCCCGGGCGCGCAGGGTGCGTACGCGGGTGCCGTCGTATTTGGTGAGAGCGGTGAACAGCACCGTGCGGATCGGGACGTTGACGCCGACGCCGAGGGTGTCCGTGCCGCAGATGACCTTCAGCAGACCGGCTTGCGCGAGCTTCTCGACGAGCCGCCGGTACTTGGGCAGCATGCCCGCGTGGTGTACGCCGATGCCGTGGCGCACGTACCGCGAGAGGTTGCGGCCGAACTTGGTGGTGAAGCGGAAGCTGCCGATCAGGTCGGCGATCTTGTCCTTCTCCTCGCGGGTGCACATGTTGATGCTCATCAGCGACTGCGCGCGCTCGACGGCCTGTGCCTGCGTGAAGTGCACGATGTAGACCGGCGCCTGCTTGGTCTCAAGGAGCTCGGTGAGCGTCTCCGTGATCGGCGTCAGGCGGTATTCGTACGACAGGGGGACGGGGCGGGTCGCGGAGCGGACCACGGAGGTGGGGCGTCCCGTGCGGCGCGTCAGGTCCTTCTCGAACATCGAGACGTCGCCGAGCGTCGCGGACATGAGGATGAACTGCGCCTGCGGCAGTTCGAGGATCGGGATCTGCCAGGCCCAGCCCCGGTCCCCCTCCGCATAGAAGTGGAACTCGTCCATCACGACCTGGCCGACGTCGGCGTGCTTGCCGTCCCGCAGCGCGATGGACGCGAGGACCTCGGCCGTGCAGCAGATGACCGGGGCGTCGGAGTTCACGGACGCGTCACCGGTCAGCATGCCGACGTTCTCGGTGCCGAAGAGCTTGCACAGGTCGAAGAACTTCTCCGACACCAGCGCCTTGATCGGAGCCGTGTAGAAGGTGACCTTGTCCTGGGCCAGTGCGGTGAAGTGCGCACCCGCCGCGACCAGGCTCTTTCCGGAGCCGGTCGGCGTGGACAAGATCACGTTGGCTCCGGAGACCACCTCGATCAGCGCCTCCTCCTGAGCCGGGTAGAGAGTGATCCCCGTCTCCTCGGCCCACGTAGAGAAGGCTTCGAAGAGGGCATCGGGGTCGGCATCCGGCGGCAGTCGATCAATGAGTGTCACACCCCCATCTTGCCTCCCTTCTCACCCGATCAGGGAACCGGCGGTCCGCACGAAGATCACGAACGCTACGCTGTGTCGCCAACGGGGCGTCAGTACAACGGGAATGGGCGGGGAACAGCCATGATGGGTCCGGCACACTCACTGTCGGGGGCCGCGGCCTGGCTCGGCGTCGGAGCCGCCGCGGCGGCCGCGGGGCACACGATGCCCTGGCCGGTCCTCCTCGTCGGGGCGCTGATCTGCGCCGGGGCCGCGCTCGCACCTGACCTCGACCACAAGTCGGCGACCATCTCGCGGGCCTTCGGGCCCGTCTCCCGAGGCCTGTGCGAGATCGTCGACAAGCTCTCGGCCGCCGTCTACAAGGCGACGCGCAAGCAGGGTGACCCGCGCCGGGCCGGCGGGCACCGCACCCTGACGCACACCTGGCTGTGGGCGGTCCTCATCGGGGCGGGCGCCTCCGCCCTCGCCCTCTTCGGTGGCCGCTGGGCGGTCCTCGCGCTGCTCTTCGTCCACATGGTGCTGGCCATCGAAGGCCTGCTGTGGCGGGCCACCCGGGGGTCCGGCAGCGATGTGCTGGTGTGGCTGCTCGCCGCGACGAGCGCCTGGATCCTCGCCGGAGTCCTGGACAAGCCGGGCAACGGCGCGGACTGGCTATTCACCGCGCCGGGCCAGGAGTACCTGTGGCTGGGTCTTCCGATCGTGCTCGGCGCCCTGGTGCACGACATCGGGGACGCGCTCACCGTCTCCGGCTGCCCGATCCTGTGGCCGATCCCCATCGGCCGCAAGCGCTGGTACCCCATCGGACCGCCGAAGCTGATGCGGTTCCGGGCGGGCAGCTGGATCGAGCTGAAGGTGCTGATGCCGGCCTTCATGCTGCTCGGTGGAGTGGGCGGCGCGGCCGCGCTCAACTTCATCTGAGGCAATTCTCATCCGGGTGCGGCCCGGCGATGAGTTTCGGCCGGGATCAGGGTCTACACGACCATGACAACGACGCACATGCTCAAGACACCGGGCGCCGAGCTCGCCTACGACGTCCACGGCCCTGTGCCGACGGTGGACGGACGCCCTCCGCTGCTCATGATCGGCCAGCCCATGACCGCCGACGGATTCGCGGCTCTGGCGGCCCGCCTCCCCGACCGCACCGTGGTCACCTATGACCCGCGTGGCCTCGGCCGCAGCAGCCGCAGCGATGACAGGCACGACCACGACCCCGAGGTCCAGGCCGGTGACGTGCACGCCGTGATCCAGGCACTGGAGACCGGGCCCGTCGAGCTGTTCGGGAGCAGCGGTGGCGCGGTGGTCGCGCTGGCACTGGTGGCGGCGTACCCCGACGACGTGACCACCCTGGTCGCGCACGAGCCGCCGCTGCTCGCCGTGCTCCCCGACGCCCGGGCCGCCGAGCGCGCCAGGACCGGTGTTTCGGACGCGTACGACAAGAGCGGCTGGGGTGCCGGAATGGCGGCCTTCATCACGATGACGTCATGGCAGGGCGAATTCACCGACGCCTACTTCGCGCAGCCCGACCCCGATCCTGCCGCGTTCGGTTTGCCGACGCAGGACGACGGCTCGCGCGGCGACCCGCTGCTCTCCGACCGGTCGTGGGCGGTGAGCGGTTACCGGCTCGATGCCGGCGCGCTCGCCGCGGCGTCGACGCGGATCGTGATCGCGGTGGGGGAGGAGTCGGAGGGCGTGTTCACCTGGCGTACCTCGGTGGCGGCAGCCGCGCTGCTGGGACAGCGGCCGGTCGTGTTCCCGAGTCACCACGGCGGCTTCACGGGCCCTGAGTCCGGTTACCCGGGCAAGCCGGACGCCTTCGCGCTCAGGCTGCGCGAGGTGCTCGACGACGTTTCCGCTCCTGCGGCCAATTGACCGGAGTGGCGGCCTGGCCTCAGCCGACCGCGTCGGCGGGGCGGAGCGAGAAGGATCGCTCCGCCCCGCCGACGCGGGGGGCAACTCCCCGTGCCACGGGGGCCCGCTACCCGTGCCAGGAGCGCCAGAGCGCCGCGTACGCGCCGTCCGCTCCCACCAGCTCGTCATGGCTGCCCAGCTCACTGATCCGGCCGTTCTCGACCACCGCGATGACGTCCGCGTCGTGCGCGGTGTGCAGCCGGTGTGCGATGGCGACGACCGTGCGGCCGTCCAGGACACGCGCGAGGGAGCGTTCCAAGTGACGTGCCGCGCGCGGGTCGAGGAGTGAGGTCGCCTCGTCCAGGACCAGGGTGTGCGGGTCGGCGAGGACCAGGCGGGCCAGCGCGATCTGCTGGGCCTGCGCCGGGGTGAGGGCGAAGCCGCCCGAGCCCACCTCGGTGTCCAGGCCCTCGCTCAGGGCCCGCGCCCAGGTGTCCGCGTCGACCGCGCCCAGCGCGGCCCAGAGTTCGGCGTCCCCCGCCCCCGTCCTCGCGAGCAGGAGGTTGTCGCGCAGGGAACCCACGAAGACGTGGTGCTCCTGGTTGACCAGCGCGACGTGGGAGCGGACGTCCTCCGCGGGCATGGCCGACAGCTCCGCGCCGCCCAGCGTCACGTGACCGGCCCGCGGCGCGTAGATCCCGGCGAGCAGTCTGCCCAGCGTGGACTTGCCCGCGCCGGACGGGCCGACCAGGGCGACCCGCGAGCCGGGCTCGACGGCGAGTGAGACCTTCCGCAGGACGTCGACGCCCGCGCGGTAGCCGAAGTGCACGTCGTCCGCGAGCACAGCGCGTCCGTCAGGAGCCAGGGAGCCGTCGCCCACGTCCGGTTCGATGTCCCGTACGCCGACCAGGCGGGCCAGTGAGACCTGGGCGACCTGCAACTCGTCGTACCAGCGCAGGATGATGCCCAGCGGATCGACGAGCATCTGCGCGATCAGGGCACCTGTGGCCAGCTGCCCGACACCGATCCAGCCCTGCAGGACGAACACGCCGCCGATCATCAGGACCGAGCAGAGCACGAGGGTGTGGGTGAAGGTGATGACCGGGAAGAGGACGGAACGCAGGTAGAGAGTGTGCCGTTCCCACGCCGTCCATTCACGGATACGACGCTCCGAAAGGTCCACGCGGCGCTTCCCGAGCCGGTGCGCCTCCACCGTGCGGCCCGCGTCGATGGTCTCGGCCAGGGCGGCGGCGACAGCGGCGTATCCGGCGGCCTCCGAACGGTAGGCGGAGGGCGCCCGCTTGAAGTACCAGCGGCAGCCGACGACGAGCAGCGGCACCGCGACAAGGATGGCGGGGGCCAGCGGCGGCGCGGTCACGGCGAGTCCGCCGACCAGCAGCACGGCCCACACCACGCCGATCGCGAGCTGAGGCACCGCCTCCCGCATGGCGTTGGCGAGCCGGTCGACGTCCGTGGTGATCCGCGAGAGGAGGTCCCCTGTCCCGGCTCGCTCCAGCACACCCGGCGGCAGCCCGACCGACCGCACCAGGAAGTCCTCGCGCAGATCGGCCAGCATCCGCTCACCGAGCATCGCGCCGCGCAGCCGCACCTGATGGACGAAGAGGGCCTGCACGACCAGGGCGACGGAGAAGAACCCGATGGTGCGGCCCAGATGGAGTTCGCGGGCGCTGTCCGCGACGTTCTCGACCAGACCGCCCAGCAGGTAGGGACCGGCCATCGAGGCGAGCACGGCGCAGGTGTTGACCGTGATGAGCAGGGCGAAGGCCCGGCGGTGCCGCTTGACCAGCTCGCGTACGTAGGCTGCCACCGTCGCGGGCGCGCCCACGGGCAGGGTGTCCGCGGTGGTCGGGGCCGCCGGGTCGTACTCCGGTGGCGCCAGGCCGATCATGCCGTCTCCTCGATGTCGATCTCGATGTTGGTCTCGATGCCGGTCTTGTCGGTCTTGATGTCGGTCGGCGTCTTCGCTGCTCGTTCCTCGTCCGTCTCGCGTGTGACGACCGCCCGGTAGCGCGGCTCGGTGTGCACGAGCGCGCGGTGTTCGCCCACCGCCGCGACCTCGCCGTCGTACAGGAAGACGACCCGCTCGGCCCGGTCGAGGAGCAGCGGCGAAGAGGTGAGGACCACGGTCGTACGGCCTTTGCGCAGCCCCTTGATGCCATCGGCGACCCGAGCCTCGGTGTGCGAGTCGACGGCGGACGTCGGCTCGTCGAGCACGAGCACTTCGGGGTCGGTGACCAACGAGCGGGCCAGCGCGAGCCGTTGCCGCTGCCCGCCCGACAGGGAGCGCCCGCGCTCGGTGACATGGGCGTCCATCGGGGCCTCGTCCACCGAAGCCTGCGCGAGGGCGTCCAGGACGTCCGCGCACTGCGCGGCGTCCAGGGCCTCGTCGGCGCTCACCGCTCCCGATGTCGGTACGTCGAGGAGCCCGCGAAGCGTGCCGGACAGCAGCACCGGGTCCTTGTCCTGGACGAGGACGGCGGTGCGGGCGGTGGCCAGCGGCACCTCGTCGAGCGGTACTCCGCCGAGCCGCACGGACGGCAGTTTCTCCGCGTCGTCGAACGCCGCATGTCCGCCGAGGCGTTCGGCGAGCCGCCCTGCCTCGTCGGGGTCCCCGCACACGACGGCGGTGAGACGGCCCGAGGGGGCGAGCAGTCCGGTGGCGGGGTCGTGGAGATCTCCCGTGGGCGTCTGGGTGCCGTCACGCGGTTCGTCTCCGGCGTGCTCGGTGTTCGCCGTCCGCTCGTCGCCGGCGTGCGCCGTGCGCTGCAGGGAGAGCACCCGGGCGGCTCGTTTCGCAGAGGGGCGCGAGAAGCTGTAGGCCATCGCGATCTCCTCGAAGTGCCGCAAGGGGTAGGTCAGCAGCGTGACCGTGCTGTAGACGGTGACCAGTTCGCCGATGGTGATCCGGCCCTCGCGGGCCAGGTTCACGCCGTGCCAGACGACCACGATCAGGAGCAGCCCGGGCAGCAGCACCTGGACCGCCGAGATCGTCGCCCACATGCGGGCGCTGCGTACGGCGGCCGTACGCACCTCCTGCGAGGCGCGGCGGTAGCGGTCGAGGAAGAGTTCCTCGCCGCCGATGCCGCGCAGCACCCGCAGCCCCGCCACGGTGTCCGAGGCCAGTTCGGTCGCACGCCCGGCCTTCTCCCGCTGGTGGTCGGCGCGCCGGGTGGCGCGCGGCAGCAGCGGGAGCACGGCGAGCGCGAGCACCGGAACCCCCACCGCGACGACGACGCCGAGAGCGGGCTGGTACACGACGAGGCCCACACAGACGAGGACGACCGTGAGCGCGGCCGCCGCGAACCGCGAGGCCGCCTCCACGAACCAGCCGATCTTCTCGACGTCACCGGTGGAGACCGCGACCACTTCACCGGCGGCGACCCGGCGGGTGAGCGCCGAGCCGAGCTGTGCGGTCTTGCGGGCCAGCAGCTGCTGGACACGGGCGGCAGCGGTGATCCAGTTGGTGACCGCGGTGCGGTGCAGCATGGTGTCGCCCAGGGCGATGGCCATGCCGCACAGCAGCATCACCGCGCCCGCGACGGCGAGACGTTCCCCTGAGCGGTCGATCACGGCCTGCACGGCGAGGCCGACGAGGTAGGGGAGTACCGCGATGGAGCCGAAGTGCAGCATGCCCCAGGCGAGGGACTTCAGCTGGCCGCCGAGCTGGTTCCGCCCGAGCCAGCGCAGGAAGTGAGGGCCCGAGCGGGCATCCGGCATGCCCGGGTCGGTGTACGGAAGATCGCGAATCTGCATGACGTGTGACGTCCCAGGGTCGAAGAGACGGACCGTCGGTTCGGCGGAGCGTGCCGGCGTGAACGGACGGTGGTGAACGGACGGAGGAGCGGCTCCACAGGTGGAGGCGACTGAACTCGAGCGGAGGTAACAGGCCGTGAAAGGTTCGCCTCGCAACGTGGCGCGAGGCAAACGATTTTCCGTCGGGAAGTAAAGATTCGGCCCCTTCTCGGCCCCGGACCGGGCACCGGCGCGGCACGCGTGAGCCGAGTGCGACCATGGGCGGATGCGTATAGCCGGTGCGGTGCGAACGGTGGCCGCCGTCGCGGCCTGCGGTGTTCTTCTGACGTCCTGCGGCAGTTCGGACGACGGGGCGAAGGCCGGGGCGAAGAACGACGAGGGCGCGGGCCGGGCCAAGAGTGCCGAGGCGGCGCCGACGACCGACCTCAAGCGCATCCCCGACGTGGGCGACCGCCTGCAGAACAAGATCCCCGAGAACTCGCGGCAGGTCGTCGCGGTGTACGGAGAGGGCGAGGACTCGGCGAAGTCGACCGTCGTCCTGTACGAGAAGTCCGGCTCCACCTGGGACAAGACCCGCGGCTGGGCCGCGCACAACGGGAAGAAGGGCTGGACGACCGACCACCGCGAGAACGACAAGCGCAGTCCGGTCGGCGTCTTCACGCTCACCGACGCGGGCGGCGTCCTCGCCGATCCTGGCGCCGGACTCCCCTACACCCAGAGCGCGTCGATGCAGGCCCCGCACTACTGGGCCAAGTCGCACTGGCACGACTTCGACTACGTCATCGCCATCGACTACAACCGCGCCAAGGGCACCCCGCCCAACGACCCGACCCGCCCCCAGGGCCAGTCCAAGGGCGGCAGCATCTGGCTGCACATGGACCACGGCAGCGGCACGTCGGGCTGCGTCAGCCTGTCGAAGGAGGGCATGCGGTACCTCCTGAAGAACCTCGACCCGAAGCGGCACCCGGTCGTGCTGATGGGCGACAAGGCGAACCTGAAGGGCTAGGGCCCTTCGGACGGAGATCTGTCAGAAGGGCCCGCTGTCGCGGCCCGGGAGCCCGGCAGTGCCGACGTGCGCACCGCCGGGCCGGGGCCCCTTACGCCTGCGGCTTTTGCGAGTCCACCCCCGGACGCGCCTTCTTCCACATCCCGCGAGTGAAGTCGGGGATGGCCTGCGGCGCGCCCTTCGCCTTGATCGACAGATGGCTCAGGGGAACGGGCGACGTCCAGACCGCGGCGTCGTAGACGTCGAAGTCCGGCACGAGGCCGAGCTGCATGGTCTGCATCAGACGGAAGATCATGATGTAGTCCATGCCGCCGTGCCCGCCCGGCGGGTTGGAGTGCTCCTTCCACAGCCAGTGGTCGAACTCCGTGGCGTACTTGCCGAAGTCGCCCCATGCGTCGTCCGTGTGGTCCGGCTCGATGTAGATGCGGGAGGGATAGTCCTCGAAGACGCCCTTCGTGCCGCCGAGGCTGTTGATGCGGCTGTAAGGGTGCGGAGTGGAGACGTCGTGCTCCAAGCGGATCACCCGTCCCTTCGCCGTCTGGACGAGACTGATGGTGCGGTCGCTCTCGATGTACGTCTCCTTCCAGCTCGGGTCGCCCGCCGGCATGTGGGCCTTGCGGTACTCGGCGAGACCGAGGGCGGGCGTGCCGAAGCTGGAGATGTGCGTGACGCGGTCGCCGCGGTTGATGTCCATGTAGTTGGAGACCGGGCCGAAACCGTGGTTGGGATAGAGGTCGCCGCGCAGCCGGGTGTGCCACAGGCGCCGCCAGGGGCCCTCGTAGTAGTTCGGGTCGAACATCAGGCCACGAAGATCGTGGTTGTAGGCACCCGCTCCGTGCAGCAGATCACCGAACTTGCCCGCGTGTGCCATGCGCAGGACGCGCATCTCGTTCTTGCCGTAACAGCAGTTCTCCAGCTGCATGCAGTGTCTGCGCGTGCGCTCGGAGAGGTCGACCAGTTCCCAGAGCTGGTCGAGCTGGAGCGCGACCGGGCACTCCACACCGACGTGCTTGCCGTTCAGCATCGCCGTTCTGGCCATGTCGAAGTGCCAGTCCCAGGGCGTCGCCACGTACACGAAGTCGATGTCACCACGCTTGCACAGGTTCTCGAAGTCGTGATCGCCCTTGGTGTACGTCGCCGGGGCGGGCTGGCCCGCTTCGGTGACCTTCTTCGCGGCAGCCGCGGTCTTGTCCTTGACCGGGTCGCAGAGCGCGACGACCTTCACCCCGGGGATCGCGAGGAACAGGTCGATCATGCTGCCGCCACGGTTGCCGAGTCCGACGATGCCGACACGCACCGTGGAACGCCGCTCGAACGGTACGCCGACCATGGTCTTGCCCTTGCGGGGCGGCGCCTGTGCGGCTGTGGCCGCGCCCGCGGGCGCGGCCTGCGGGGCGTCGGCGTGGGCCGTGCCGCCGGCGAGTGCGCCGAGGCCGAGCCCGGCTCCGGTGAGGCCGGCGGTGCGGAGCACGGCGCGGCGGGATGTGCCGTCGGCGGAGTTGTCAGGGGTGGCGGACTCGTCAGGGTTCGGTATCGCGTGCTCGTCGTGCATCGGACCTCCGTGGCTTGGATGCCTGCGCTGGAACGGGTGCCACCCTGATGGGGCGACGAGCGTGGCGCAAGGGACCGAAGTGGCCAGGGAGTTGGATTTATTTCGCGCCCCTTCCGCGGGGCGTCGTGTACGGGTGTGCCGACGGGGCGGTGCTCACGGTCGTGTCGCGCGCTCCAGCTCCAGGAGTACGGAGTAGTAGGCGCGGCCTGTGGCGTGGTCCATGCCCACCTCGCACATGCGGTTCGCCGAGAGGTGCGCGTCGAAGGGGCGGGCGGTGACCTCGGCCGCCTCCTTGCGGGTGGCCGACTCCGTCAGCTCCTTGTGCAGCATGCCGCGATCGCCGGCGAAGGCGCAGCAGCCCGCGTCGTCAGGGACGAACACCTCGTCGGCGCAGGCCTCGGCGAGGGCACGCAGCTGGCCTTCGTCGCCGAGGTGGCTCATGGAGCAGGTGGGGTGCAGGACGGCGGAGCCGACCGTGCGGTGCACGGTCAGGTGGGGGAGCAGCTCGTCCGCGGCCCACACGAGGGAGTCGACGACGGTCAGCTCCTGGTGCAACTGCTGGTTGTCCGCGGTGAGATAGGGCACGACTTCGTGTGCGATGCCGAGCGTGCAGGACGAGGCGTCCACCACCAACGGCAGCCGGCCGCCCGCCGTCCAGCCCCAGGCCGCCTCGACGATGCGGTTGGCCATCACCGCGTTCCCCTCGTCGTACCCCTTGGAGTGCCAGATCGTCGCGCAGCAGGTCCCCGCGACGTCGTCCGGAATCCAGACGGGCCTGCCCGCGCGCGTGGAGACGGCGACCATCGCCTCCGGCAGGGAGCGGTCGCCGGGGCTCCCGAAGATGCGGTTGACGCACGCCGGGTAGTACACGGCGCTCGCACCCGTGCGTGTCGTGCGCGGCAGTTTGCGGGCGGCCGCTGCGGGGATGGCCGGCAGCCACTCGGGCACCAGGTCGGGGCGGACCGCCTTGCGTGCGGCGCGCGTCACGGAGGTCAGCAGCCGGTCGCTGATCCGGTCGGCGGCGGCCACCGCGAGCCGCGCCGCCGCCTCGACCGCCTTGAAGTTCTTGGCGGCGACGGCGGCCGCTCTCTCCTCGCGCGGTGAGTGCCGTGCGTGCCGGAAGTCCTTCATCAGGGCTCCCGTGTCGATGCCCACCGGGCAGGCCAGCTTGCAGGTGGAGTCGCCCGCGCAGGTCTCCACGGCGTCGTATCCATACGCCTCGATCAGGCCGTTCTCGACCGGGGAGCCGGGTGTCTGGCGCATCATCTCGCGGCGCAGCACGATGCGCTGGCGCGGGGTGGTCGTCAAGTCCTCGCTGGGGCAGCTCGGTTCGCAGAAGCCGCACTCGATGCAGGGGTCCGCGATCAGCTCCACCTTGGGGATCGTCTTCAGGCCGCGCAAGTGTGCCTTCGGGTCCCGGTCGAGGACGATGCGCGGCGCGAGCACGCCGTCCGGGTCGATGACCTGCTTGGTGCGCCACATCAACTCCGTGGCCTTCGGCCCCCATTCGAGCTCCAGGAACGGGGCGATGTTGCGCCCCGTCGCGTGCTCGGCCTTGAGAGAGCCGTCGAAGCGCTCGACGGTGAGCCTGCAGAACTCGTCCATGAACGCGGCATAGCGCTCGACGTCCGAGGGCAGGCCCGCGTCGAAGGCGAGCAGGAAGTGCAGGTTGCCGTGCGCGGCATGCCCGGCGACTGCCGCGTCGAAGCCGTGCCGGGTCTGGAGCTCGAGGAGCGCCTCACAGGCGGCGGCGAGCCGCGACGGCGGCACCGCGAAGTCCTCGGTGATCAGCGTCGTGCCGGAGGGGCGTGTGCCGCCGACCGCTGTCACGAAGGCCTTGCGGGCCTTCCAGTAGCCCCCGATCGTCTTCGGGTCACGGGTGAAGGCGTTGGTCACCGAGGCGACGGGCGCCACGAGTTCGAGCCCGTCGAGGACCTTGGCGGCCGCCGCTTCGTACGCCTCCTGGCGTGCCTCGTCCGGTGCGCGGAACTCCACCAGGAGCGCGGCCGTCGACTTCGGGAGCCGCGCCCAGTCGGCGGGCACCCCCGCGACGCTGGTCGATGCGCGCAGGGTGTTGCCGTCCATCAGCTCGACGGCGAGCGCGCCCGCCTCGTTGAACATCGGGACGGCCGCCGCGGCGGCAGGAAGGGAGGGGAAGAACAGCAGCGCCGTGGTGACGTGCCGGTCCAGCGGGAGCGTGTCGAAGACGACCTCCGAGATGAACCCGAAGGTGCCCTCCGAGCCGACCATCAGGCCGCGCAGGATCTCGACGGGCGTCGCACCGTCCAGGAACGCGTCCAGGCGGTAGCCGTTGGTGTTCTTGATCTCGTACTTGGCACGGATACGGGCCGTGAGCTCATGGTCCGCCTCGATCTCGCGCTTGATCGACAACAGGCCCTCGCACAGGGCCGGCTCGGCATGCGCGAGCTGTTCGTCGGCGTCCGGGCCCGCCGTGTCGACGACGGTGCCTGTCGGCAGGACGAAGGTGAGCGAGGCCACCGTGCGGTACGAGTTGCGGGTGGTGCCCGCCGTCATCCCGGAGGCGTTGTTCGCGACGACTCCGCCGATCGTGCAGGCGATGGCGCTCGCCGGGTCCGGGCCGAGCACCCGCCCGTGCCGGGAGAGCGTGGCGTTGGCCCGCAGGACGGTCGTCCCGGGACCGATGCGGGCCCGCTCGCCGTCACCGATGACCTCGACGGCCGCCCAGTGCTTGCGGACGTCGACGAGGATGTCCTCGCCCTGGGCCTGGCCGTTGAGCGAGGTACCCGCCGCGCGGAAGACGACCTCGCGGCTCCTGCCGTGCGCGTACGACAGGACGGCCGAGATGTCGTCGATGTCCTCGGCGACGACCACGACCTGCGGCACGAAGCGGTAGGGGCTCGCGTCGGAGGCGTACCGCACGAGGTCGGAGATCTTCGTCAGGACCTTGTCCTCGCCGAGCAGCGCTGACAGCTCCGAGCGCAGCGGTTCCGGGGTGCCCTTGGCCTGCCGGTCCGGCACCCGGTCGGGAGCCGGGCCCTTTGGGCGCGACGTGGGGCGCAGGGCTTCCGGCTTGGGCTCCAGGAACGGCATGAGCTCTCCTCGGCGAGGGGCGGACGGTCAGGCGGTGGCAGGCGTCCGGCGGTGACAGGCGTCCGGTGGTGTCAGCAGCGACGGACGTCCGACACGTCGAACAGCGCGTTCAGCAGGCCGCCGAGCTGCTCGCGCTGCTCGGCGTCCAGTGGAGCCAGGATGTCCTCCGCGGCGGCCAGTCGCGCGCCGCGCAGTTCCCCCAGAGCCTTGCGTCCGGCGTTCGTGAGCTCGATGCGGATCACGCGGCGGTTGGTGGGATCGGGGACGCGCCGCACCAGATCACTGGCTTCCAGGCCGTCGACCAGGCTCGTCACGGCACGTGGGACCACTTCTAGGTGCTGGGCGAGGTCGGCCATGCGCGGCGGAGCGTCGTACTGCACGAGGGTGCGCAGCAGGCGCGACTGGGCCGGGGTGATGCCGATCGGCACCAGATGGCGCTTCTGGATGCGGTGCAGCCTGCGGGTCAGTCGCAGCAGCTGTTCGGCGAGCAGTCCGTCGGCGTCCGGGGTGTTCATGCGGGAACAATATCAGGACCTTGTGCATTGTGAGTATAGGTAACAGTGAGCTATGATCCCTCAGTCACCGTCGGTCATGTACCGGCCGACCTCCATCGGCCCGTGCGCCGACTGCCCCGCCGGCCCGTGTCGCCGGCTGCCGTCTCACCTGCCGTAGGAGCCCATGCCTCACGACGAACCCAAGTGGACACCGCAGCCCTTGGCCCCCGGCCAGGAGGAACAGCCGCGGCAGATCCGCCGCATCCTGGGCCTCTTCCGCCCCTATCGCGCCCGCCTCGCGATCGTCGGCCTGCTGGTCGGCGCCGCCTCCCTGGTCTCGGTCGCCACCCCCTTCCTGCTCAAGGAGATCCTCGACACCGCGATCCCGCAGGGACGGACCGGCCTGCTGAGCCTGCTCGCCCTCGGGATGATCCTCAGCGCCGTCGTCGCCAGCGTCTTCGGCGTCCTGCAGACCCTGATCAGTACGACGGTCGGCCAGCGCGTCATGCACGACCTGCGCACCGCCGTCTACGGCCGGTTGCAGAGCATGTCGCTCGCCTTCTTCACCAGGACCCGCACCGGAGAGGTCCAGTCCCGCATCGCCAGCGACATCGGCGGCATGCAGGCGACGGTCACCTCCACCGCCACCTCCCTGGTCTCGAACTTCACCAGTGTGATCGCCACCATCGTCGCGATGCTCGCCCTGGACTGGCGTCTGACGGTTGTGTCACTGCTCCTGCTGCCGGTCTTCGTGTGGATCAGCCGCCGGGTGGGCCGCGAGCGCAAGAAGATTGCCACGCAGCGGCAGAAGCAGATGGCCGCGATGGCGGCGACGGTCACCGAGTCGCTCTCCGTCAGCGGCATCCTGCTCGGCCGCACGATGGGCCGCGCCGACTCGCTCACCCAGTCCTTCGCCGACGAGTCCGACCGCCTTGTCGACCTCGAGGTCCGCTCGAACATGGCGGGGCGCTGGCGCATGGCCGTCATCTCGATCGTCATGGCCGCCATGCCCGCCGTCATCTACTGGACCGCGGGCCTCGCCTTCCAGATGGGCGGCCCGACGGTCTCGATCGGCACGCTCGTCGCTTTCGTTTCCCTTCAGCAGGGCCTGTTCCGGCCCACCGTGAGCCTGCTCTCCACCGGCGTACAGATCCAGACCTCGCTCGCGCTCTTCCAGCGCATCTTCGAGTATCTGGACCTGCCCATCGACATCACCGAGCCTGAGCGCCCGGTGCGCCTGGACAAGATCAAGGGCGAAGTCCGCTTCGAGGACGTCGAGTTCCGTTACGACGGGGACGACGGCCAGAGCCGCCCGATCCTCGACGGCATCGACATCACCGTTCCCGCCGGCGGCAGCCTGGCCGTCGTGGGTCCCACCGGATCGGGAAAGTCGACCCTCAGCTATCTGGTGCCGCGGCTGTACGACGTGACGGGCGGTCGCGTCACGATCGACGGCGTCGACGTGCGCGACCTGGACTTCGACACGCTGGCCCGCGCGGTCGGCGTGGTCTCCCAGGAGACGTATCTCTTCCATGCCTCGGTCGCCGAGAACCTGCGCTTCGCCAAGCCCGACGCCACGGACGAGGAGCTGATCGCCGCCGCCGAGGCCGCCCAGATCCACGACCACATCGCCTCCCTGCCCGACGGTTACGACACCGTGGTCGGCGAGCGCGGCCACCGCTTCTCCGGCGGCGAGAAGCAGCGCCTCGCCATCGCCCGTACGATCCTGCGTGATCCGCCCGTGCTCATCCTGGACGAGGCGACCAGCGCCCTGGACACGCACACGGAGCGCGCCGTCCAGGAAGCCATCGACGCCCTGTCCGCCGACCGGACGACGCTCACCATCGCCCACCGGCTCTCCACGGTCCGCGGCGCCGACCAGATCGTGGTCCTGGACGCGGGCCGGACCGCCGAGCGCGGCACGCACGAGGAGCTTCTGGAGAGGGACGGCCGTTACGCCGCGCTGATCCGAAGGGACGCCCAACTGGAGCCAGCAACATGAAAATATGCTCGGAATGTCTGCTTTTGCACGATAATGTGCCCGCATGCTGCAGACCAAGACTCCGCGCCGGGGCACGATTCGACTGACGCGTCGGGGCCGGATCGCCCTGATCGCGACCGGAGCCGTCGCGGCGGTCACCGCCGTGGCGGTGCCGCTGCTGCTCCCGGACGAAGAAGCACGTCCCGAGTCGCTGACCATCCCGGAAGGCTGGCGCACGAGCCAGGTGTACGGGGCCGTCGACAAGGCCCTCGGCGTGCCGGCGGGCACCACGAAGAAGGCCCTTCCCCAGGCGAAACTCAAGCTTCCCGGCGCCGCACGCGGCAACCCGGAGGGTTACCTCTTCCCGGCGACGTATCCCATCGACAAGCAGTCGACCCCCGCGTCCGTGCTCTCGTACATGGTGAACACGGCCACGAAGAAGTTCGGCGGCAACCAGGTCACGGCAGGCGCCGACCGCAACACCCTGAACCTCTACCAGACCGTCACCATCGCCAGCATGATCGAGGCAGAGGCAGGATCCAAGGCGGACATGGGCAAGGTGGCCCGGGTCATCCACAACCGCCTCGAACAGGGCATGCCGCTGCAGATGGACTCGACGATCAACTACGCCCTGAAGCGCTCCACGCTGAGCACCCGCGACAGCGACACGCAGATCAACAGCCCCTACAACACCTACACGCGCATGGGCCTGCCTCCCACCCCGATCAGTAACCCGGGCGAGGAGGCGATGCGCGCGGCGACGAATCCGACGCCGGGCAACTGGCTGTACTTCGTGACGGTGAAGCCGGGGGACACCCGCTTCACCGCGAGCTTCGAGGAGCAGCAGAAGAACGTGGCGGAGTTCAACAAGAACCAGAGCAAGAACAAGAGCAAGAACCAGGGCGAAGACAAGGGCGAGGACAAGGGCGAGGACAAGGACGCCGCTGTCACACCGTGACCGGCACGTCCTCAAGGAGTCGCTTGATGTCCCGCACCGCCGCGCGTCCCGCACGGTTCGCGCCGATCGTGCTGGCCGAGGGGCCGTAGCCCACCAGGTGGATGCGGGGGTCGGCGGCGGCGCGGGTCCCCTCGACGCGGATGCCGCCGCCCGGCTCGCGCAGCTTCAGCGGTGCCAAGTGTTCGATGGCCGCCCGGAATCCGGTGGCCCAGAGAATGATGTCGGCGTCCACGTGCCGTCCGTCGTCCCACTCGACGCCGCTCGGCGTGATGCGGTCGAACATCGGGAGCCGGTCGAGCACTCCGTCGGCCCTGGCCTGCCGGATGGCGTCGTTGACGGGCAGCCCGGTCACGGACACCACGCTCTGCGGCGCGAGCCCTCGCCGCACCCGGTCCTCGACCATGGCGACGGCCGAGCGCCCCCAGTTCTCGTCGAAGGGCCCTTCGCGGAAGACGGGCGGCCGCCGGGTGACCCAGGTGGTCTGCGCGGCGTACGGAGCGATCTCCATCAGATGCTGGGTCCCCGAGGCTCCGCCGCCCACGACGATCACCCGCTGCCCCTTGAACGCCTCGGGCCCCGGATAGACCGCCGTGTGCAACTGCCGCCCGCGGAAGGTGTCCTGTCCCGGATAGCGCGGCCAGAACGGCCGGTCCCACGTACCCGTGGCGTTGATCAGTGTGCGCGTCGCCCAGACCCCGGCGGACGTCTCGACCAGCAGCCGCCCGCCCTCGCCCTCGCGCACCCGGTGTACGTCGACAGGACGGTGCACCCGCAGGCCGAAGCGCCGCTCGTACTCCTCGAAGTACTCCTGGATGACCTCGGACGAGGGCCGCGCGGGATCGGCGCCCGTCAGTTCCATGCCGGGCAGCGCGTGCATGCCGTGCACTTTCCCGTACGTGAGCGAGGGCCAGCGGAACTGCCACGCGCCGCCCGGCCGCGGTGAGTGGTCCAGGACGACGAAGTCCTTGTCCGGTTCGAAACCGGCCCTGCGCAGGTGATAGGCGCTGGACAGGCCCGCCTGCCCGGCGCCGATGACGACGGCGTCCACCTCTTGCGCCGTTTGTGCCGCTTCGTGTGCGGCCGCGTCCCGTGCCCCGATGTCGTTCACGTTTCTACTAACTCCCTCGGGGCCCGGGATCTTCCCGCGCAGGCGCCGGGTCAGCGCCCGCCCGCCACCAGGAGTGGGGCGCCGCCCGGAGCGGAGGCCGGGCGGCCGTTCGCCGCGGGCACCCCCGCCAACGGCGACGCCGGAATCCGGGGCAGTAGCCCGCGCGCCGCCAGATCCGGGATCACGCCCTCGCCGAACCAGTACGCCTCCTCCAGATGCGGATAGCCCGAAAACACGAAGTGCTCGACGCCCAGCGCGTGATACTCCTCGATCCGGTCGGCGACGTCCGCGTGACTCCCGACGAGCGCGGTGCCCGCGCCGCCCCGTACGAGACCGACGCCCGCCCAGAGATTCGGCGAGATCTCCAGGTCGTCGCGGGAGCCGCCGTGCAGCGCGAGCATCCGCTGCTGGCCGACGGACTCGCTGCGGCCGAGCGCCTGCTGGGCGGCGGCGATGGTGTCCGGGTCGAGGTCGTCGAGCAGCCGGTTCGCGGTGGCCCACGCCTCGGCGGCGGAATCACGCGAGATGGTGTGCAGCCGGATCCCGAACCGGACCGTGCGTCCCTGTTCCTCGGCGAGCCCACGAATCCAGTCGATCTTCTGCTTCACCTGCTCCGGCGGCTCACCCCACGTCAGATACACGTCAGTGTGGTGCGCCGCGACCGGCCCGGCCGCCGCCGACGAACCACCGAAGAAGACCTCCGGCAGCGGGTCCGGAGGCAGCGCGGTGAGACCGCCCTCCACTTGGTAGTGCTCCCCGGCGAAGTCGAAGGGCCGACCGCCCCACACCCCTCGCACGACGGAGAGGAACTCGTCCGTACGGGCATAACGGCGATCGTGGTCGAGATGGTCACCGAAGCGCCGCTGCTCGGTCGAGTCGCCGCCCGTGACGACGTTCAGGAGCAGCCGCCCGCGCGTGATGCGCTGATACGTGGCCGCCATCTGCGCGGCGAGCACAGGGGAGATGACACCGGGCCTGAACGCCACCAGGAACTTGAGCCGCTCGGTGTGCTGGGCCAGCGCGACCGTCGTCAGCCATGCGTCCTCGCACCAGGTGCCGGTCGGCGTCAGCACCGCTTCGAAGCCCAGCTGCTCGGCCGCCTTGGCTATCTGGATCAGATAGTCGATGTCGGGGGCCCGCACGCCACTGACCGGGGTGACACGGGAGCGTGTGATGCCGCCGTCGGTGTAGGCATGCCGGTCCACGAGGGTGCGGCCGTCGCCGCCGGTGGGCAGGAACCAGTTGAGATGGACGGTCATGGTCAGGACTCCTCGCGGTACGTGCGCGGCTTGCTGGTGGAGGGCGGCAGGGTGCCGTTGAATCGGGTGTCGACGAAGCCGCCGAAGTCGATGCGGCGCGGGATGAGCTTCTGGTCGGCGAAGGTGTCCGCGATCTTCTGCTCGGAGGTGATGACGTTCTTGTCCACGGCCACCGGGACCCGCGTGCCGTTGCTGCGCTTGACGGCCGCGAGCGCGACCTCGTAGGGCAGACCGGTGTCCTTCGCCCAGACCTTCGCCCACGCCTCCGGGTGGTCGTAGACCCAGTCCTGGGCCTTGCGCAGCCGCTTGAGGTAGTCGGCGATCGCCGCGGACTTCTTCTTGTCCTTGAGCGCGCCGGGCGCCGCCACCTGGAAGGAGAGGCCGTTCACCAGTCCGTCCCCGTCCGTCAGGACGCGCCCCTTCTTGCTCTCCAGGACCTGTGAGGTGTACGGGTCCCAGACGGCCCAGGCGTCCACCTTCCCGCTGGTGAACGCGGCCAGCGCGTCGGCCGGCTGCAGGTACTTGACCTTGACGTCCTTGAAGCCGAGCCCGGCCGCCTCGAGGGACGCGATCAGCTGGTAGTGCGCCGACGACCCCTGGGCCACGGCGACGGACTTGCCCTTGAGGTCCGTGGGCTTCTGCAGGGGCGAGCCGTTGGGCACGAGGATCGCCTCGCCCGACGCCGTGCCGTGGTTCGCCGCCACCACGGAGATCTTCGAGTCCGCTCCTGCGGCGAAGACGGGCGGTGTGTTGCCGACGGCGCCGATGTCCACGGCTTTGGCGTTGACCGCCTCCAGGAGGGGAGGCCCGGAGGTGAAGGTGGACCAGCGGATCTTGTACTTCAGGTCGTCGAGTTCCCCGGCCGCGCGCAGGACGGCCTCCGAACCGCCCTTCTGGTCCCCGACGTTGAGGGTGAGGGGTCCCTGGCCGTCGGTCCCGCCGCCCGCGCCGCCGGACGATGTGCTCGCGGAGGAGGAGCCGGAGCAGGCGGCGAGCAGCAGGGCCAGGGGGAGGAGCAGGGCGGGGGCGGCGAGGTGTCGTCGCATGGTGAGTCCGTTCAGTCCGTTCGTTCTGTTCGTTCTGTTCGTGCTGTTCACGGGGGAGGAGGGATGCGAGCGGTTCATGCGGCGGCGGATTCCGCGGTGGCGGGCGCGTCGACGCCCAGGCGCCGCAGCAGCTCGGCACGCAGCTCGGCGAAGCGCGGGTCGGAGATGCCGCGCGGCCGGTCCAGATCGATCTCGGTCTCGTACGCGATGACCCCGTCGTCCATGACGAGCACCCGGTCGGCGAGGAGCACGGCTTCCTCGACGTCGTGCGTGACGAGCAGGACGGCGCATCCGCGCCGCTGCCACAGTTCGTCGACGAGGCGCTGGGCCTTGATGCGGGTGAGCGCGTCCAGTGCGCCGAACGGCTCGTCGAGCAGCAGCAGATCGGGCTCACGCACGAGGGCGCGGGCCAGGGAGGCGCGCTGAGCCTCGCCGCCGGAGAGTGTCTTGGGCCAGGCGTTCGTACGGTGCTTCAGCCCGACCTCCTCCAACGCCCGCTCGGCGACGCCGCGTTCGGGCTTCCCCTTCAGACCGAGCAGGACGTTGCGCCACACGCGCTTCCAGGGCATGAGCCGGGGCGCCTGGAACGCGACGGCTCTGCGGCGCGGTACGAGGACCGTCCCCTCGATGTCCCGGTCAAGGCCGGCGAGGATGCGCAGCAGGGTCGACTTGCCGCAGCCGCTGCGCCCGAGCAGCGCCACGAACTCGCCCGGCTTCACGTCGAGGTCGAGCTGATCGATGACGGCACGCCCGTCGAAGGAGCGGGTCAGCCCTTCGACCCGTACGGCCGAAGTGGCATGCTCCGTCTGCTTGGAGGGAGCGGTGGCCGTGAGGGCGGTGTCTGTGTGGGTGGTGTTGTGGGTGGTGTCCGTGTGGGCCGTGGGGGTCACCGGCCGGTGAACGTCGGTCGCCATTGCAGCAACAGCCTTTCGAGGGTGCGGACGATGAAGTCGGCGACGAGGCCGAGGAAGGCGTAGACGATCAGGCAGACGACGATCACGTCGGTCCGCAGGAAGTCACGCGCCTGGACCATCAGGAAGCCGATCCCGGAGTCCGCGTTGATCTGCTCGGCGAAGACGAGAGCGAGCCAGGCGATGCCCAGGGAGTACCGCAGCCCGGTCATCGCACCCGGCAGCCCGCCCGGCAGGATGACGTGCCGCACGAGCCCCCACCGCGAGAGCCCCAGGGACTCACCCGCCTCGATGAGCTGTGAGTCGACCCCGCGGATTCCCGCGTACACGTTCAGGTAGAGCGGGAAGGAGACGCCCAGCGTGATGATGGCGACCTTGGGCGCCTCGCCGATGCCGAACCAGATGATGAACAGCGGGATGAGCCCGACGAAGGGCACGGTGCGCAGCATCTGCACGCTGGCGTCGACGAGATCCTCGCCGACGCGGAAGAGCCCCGACACGAGCGCGAGCGAGGTCCCGACGACGACACCGAGCAGCAGCCCCGCCGCGACCCGCTGCAGGGAGACCCCCATGGCGGAGGTCAGCGAACCGTCGCTGAGGAGGTCACGGGCGACGCCGGCGATGGTCCCCGGCGATGCGAGGATGTCTTTGGTCAACACCCCTGTGGAGCTGAGGAGTTGCCACAGGGCGAGGAGTGCGAGGGGGCCGGAGGTGCGGCGCAGCCAGCGGGGGACGTGAGCGCGGCGGGTGGATGAGGGGACGATGGGAACGAGAGCGGGCCCGGCCGACTGTGTGTCCAGGCCGCCTGTGGCAGGTGGGGCGGGCTCGACGGACTTGGATATTCCCGAAATGTCGGATGTGGAATTTGGCGGGGCATGGCTGATGCTCATGGGTGCTCCACGGCAGGAGGGAGGGATGCCCGAAAGGCCTACACGCGGGACGGCGAAATCAACCGCGCGCAGGCAGCGGGACAGAGAGGTGCGAAGAGGGAGAGGCCGGCTGAGAGAACGTCAGCAGCCGCGACGACACGCAGCAGAAGCCACCCGCAGCAGGTCGATGTGACCGCGCGTGGTGAGCAGAGCTGAACGCAACATGCCGCAGAACGTAGCCAGATCGTCAGCGTACGGTCAATGTCGTCTCGAAAGGCGGACGCCGCGTATCAGCGAACGGGGGTGGCGTGAGAGAGGATGGATCCATGTCCGATGCTTTCACCACACATGTCCTGAACGTCACCACCGGCTCGGCCGAGAAGGTCTTCGACCTCACCGACGACATCCAGAGCTTCCTGCGCGAGGCGGCGGGTGGCCGCGACGGCCTGCTCAACGTCTTCGTTCCGCACGCCACCGCCGGCATCGCGATCCTGGAGACGGGCGCCGGCAGTGACGACGACTTGCTGGCCGCGCTGCACACCCTGCTCCCGGCCGACGACCGCTGGCAGCACCGCCACGGCAGCCCCGGCCATGGCCGCGACCACGTGCTGCCGGCGCTGGTGCCGCCGCACGCGACGTTGCCGGTGATGGGGGGCCGCCTCGAACTGGGTACGTGGCAGTCGGTGTGTCTTGTGGACACGAACAGGGACAACCCCGAGCGGAAGGTCCGCATCACTTTCCTCGCGGGTTCTTGAGCTCCTGGTCGTCTACCGCTCCGCTGGGGGGGGAGCGGCCTTCGGCAGCGACCGTGCGCACTGACCGTCGCCCCCAAGTACTCGCGTCCGTAGTGAAGTTGTCCCCCCTGAAGCTCGATGGATCAAGTTCTTCCGCTTTCCGGAGTCCAAGGTCTTGTCAGCCCGCCGCCTCATGGATAGGACTGTCCGGGTGGTGATCACCGGAACGTGGCGCGTCCCCTGTGGCAGTCGCTTCGGCTGCTCCACGCCCCTCGCCCGGGAACACCGGCACCGCCCGGCCGCGCATACATGCGGACCGGTCTCGCGGTGACTTCTTGATTCCCGACGGAAGGTGGAGCAGCTCATGAGCCACGCGCAGAACACCGGGGTGAGCCGTCGCCGCGTCCTGGGCGGAGCGGCCGGGATCGCCGCTGTCGCGAGTCTGCCCTCCGGCGCCGCGTTCGCGGCCCCGGCGCAGTCGCCGCCCGAGGCGGCCCGCTGGCGCGGACATGCGGCGCGTGTGACGATCACCCGCGACGACTGGGGCGTTCCGCACGTGGTGGGCGAGAGTGACGCCGATGCCGTCTTCGGGATGATGTACGCCCAGGCCGAGGACGATTTCAACCGGATCGAACGCAACTATCTGGTCGCCCTCGGCCGCCTTGCCGAAGCAGAGGGCGAGAGCGCGATCTGGCAGGACCTGCGCCAGCGGCTGTTCCTCGACCCCGAAGCGCTCAGGAAGGAGTACGCGAAGACCCCGGCTTGGCTGCGCACGTTGATGCGGGCCTGGGCGGACGGGCTGAACTACTACCTCGCGACACACCCCGAAGTACGTCCGAAGGTGCTCGAGCGGTTCGAGCCGTGGATGCCGTTGAGCTTCTCGGAGGGCAGCATCGGCGGCAACATCGAATCGGTGCCGCTCACCCAGCTCGAAGCCTTCTACGGCAAGCGGGAAGTGCCGATGACCGATGAGGAGCGGGGGCTGCTGCTGCGCGAACCCACGGGATCGAACGGCATGGCCATCGCGCCGAGTCGTACGCGGGACGGCCATGCGCTGCTGCTCATCAACCCCCACACCAGCTTCTTCTTCCGTGCCGAGCAGCATGTCACCAGCGGCGACGGCCTCAATGTCTACGGCGCCGCCACCTGGGGCCAGTTCTTCATCTACCAGGGCTTCAACGCGCGCACAGGGTGGATGCACACGACGAGCGGCGTCGACAACGTCGACGAGTTCGCCGAGCGGATCGTGACCGGGAAGGACGGTGGCCGCTTCTACCGTTACGGCGATGAACTGCGCCCCGTGACGACAAGGACGATCACGCTGTCCTGTCGCACCGCGGACGGCGCACAGGACGAGCGCAGCTTCACCACCTTCGCCACACACCACGGGCCGATCGTTCGCGAGGCGGACGGCAAGTGGATCGCGTGCGCACTGATGAACAAGCCCCTCGACGCGCTCAAGCAGAGTTTCCTGCGCACCAAGACGCGGGATTACGCGGGCTACCTCCGGGTCGCGGGCCTCAGAGCCAACAGCTCGAACAACACACTCTTCGCGGACTCCAACGGCGACATCGCCTTCCTCATGCCGCAGTTCATGCCGGTGCGCGATGACCGCTTCGACTACCGCAGGCCCGTCGACGGCAGCGACCCGGCGACCGACTGGCGCGGCCTGCACGGCCTCGCGAGCATGCCGCAGGCCGTGAACCCGAGGAACGGCTGGGCCTTCAACACCAACAACTGGCCCTGGACCGCCGCCGGCGCGGACAGCCCCGACGCGGCCGACTACCCGCGCTACTTCGACCAGGCCGGAGAGAACCCGCGCGGGCCGCAGGCGATTCGCGTGCTGTCCGCACGCGACGACTTCACGCCGCAGAGGCTGATCGCGGCCGCCTTCGATCCGTATCTCACCGCCTTCGCACGCTTGGTGCCGGGGCTCGTCGCCGCGTGGGACCAACTGCCATCGACCAATGGCCAGAAGGCGAAGCTGTCCGGGCCGACAGCCCTGCTGCGGGACTGGAACTACCGCTGGGCGGAGAGGTCCACCGCCACGTCGTTGGCCGTGTTCTGGGGTGAGGCGCTGTGGGCGCTCACATCCCGGGCGGCGGTGGACGCCGGTATGTCGGTATGGGACTACATGGCCGAGCGTGCTTCCGATGAGCAGCGCCTCGGGGCGCTCCAATCGGCGGTGGACCGGCTGACGCGGGACTTCGGCGGCTGGAAGGTGCCGTGGGGCCACATCAACCGCTATCAGCGCAACGACGGCTCGATCGTCCAGGAGTTCAGCGACGACAAGCCGAGCATCCCCGTGCCCTTCACCTCGGCGCGATGGGGTTCGCTCGCGTCGTTCGGAGCGATGCGCTACCCGGGAACGAAGCGTTACTACGGCACCAGCGGCAACAGCTTCGTGGCGGTGGTGGAGTTCGGACCACGGCTGCGCGCCTGGGCGGTGACGGCGGGAGGAGTCAGCGGACATCCCGACTCGCCGCACTTCGACGACCAGGCCGAACGTTACGCGCAAGGAAACCTGCGGCCCGTGTACTTCTATCCCGACGACCTCAAGGGGCATGTCGAACGGAGGTACCGGCCGGGGCAGGAGCCCACCCAGTAGGCCCTGGTGGGTGTGCGGCGTCCAGATCTGCGTGGTCGACGACGCCGCACGGGGCCCGGGGTGCACCGGCCCGGAGGCCGAGCTCGGCGGTTTCCGGTCGGATCATGGCGGAGATGTGAGCAGTCCGTTGACAGGCGTGCGAGGCCTTCGTAGCTTTTCGAATCGTCGGTAGTGCCGATGATTTGATAAGTAGATCATTTAGATCTCGGGGGAATGATGTCCGGACGAACGACCTCGGCGGGCGGGCGGGGGTGGACCCTGGCCGTGGTGTGTGTGGCCACGTTCATGCTGCTGCTCGACCTGACCGTGGTGAATGTGGCGCTGCCCGACATCCGGGACGCCTTCGACGCGAGTTTCACCTCGCTGCAGTGGGTGCTCGACGCGTACGCCCTCGGTCTCGCCGCTGTTCTGCTCACGGCCGGATCGCTGGCGGACCGCCTGGGGCGCAAGCGCGTCTTCAACATCGGCTTCGTCGTGTTCCTGGTGGCCTCGCTCGCCTGCGGCCTCGCGAACGATGCCGCGGTCCTGTCCGTGGCACGGGGGGTCCAGGGGCTCGGGGGAGCGGTCCTTTTCGCCGTCGGACCGGCGCTGATCGGGCAGGAGTACCAGGGCAAGGACCGAGGCAAGGCGTTCGGTGTCTTCGGTGGAGTGGTCGGCCTGTCCATCGCCTTCGGGCCGCTCATCGGGGGCGCGCTCACCGATGGGCTGAGCTGGCGCTGGATCTTCCTGGTGAACGTTCCGGTCGGACTGCTCGCCATGGCGGTGAGCGCGCTGCGGATGCGGGAGTCCCGCGCGGAGTCGGCCCCCGCGGTCGACTGGTGGGGCCTGGCGCTCTTCACCGGCGCGCTGACACTGCTCGTGCTCGCGCTGCTGCGAGGAGAGGCCGAGGGCTGGGGCAGCGCACCCATCGTCGGCATGTTCGCGGCCGCTGTGCTGCTGCTCGGGGCGTTCGGCGTCGTGGAGCGCCGCCTTGGCGAGCGGGCCATGTTCCAGCTGTCGTTGTTCAGGAACAGGACATTCAACGGGGTGTCGGTGGTGACGCTGCTGTGCGCCGCCGCGACCATGTCCGCGATCTTCCTCCTGGTGTCGTACGTGCAGAACGTGCTCGCGTACTCGCCGTGGGAGACGGGCCTGCGGTTCCTTCCGCTGACCGGGACGCTGTTCGTCGCGGCCGCGATCTCGGGGTCGCTGACCACCCGGGTGCCGCAGCGGCTGCTGATGGGGACTTCCCTCGCGCTCATCGCGGCCGGGCTTTTCCTGGTCGCGCTCACCGGTCCGGACACCTCCTGGACCGCGCTGCTGCCGAGCATGTTCGGGATCGGCCTCGGCATGGGTCTCTTCAATCCGCCGCGCGCCTCGCTGTCCATCGCCGTCGTGGAACCGTCCAAGGCGGGCATGGCCTCGGGGATCAACGAGACGTTCCAGCAAGTGGGCGTCGCCATCGGCATCGCGGGCTTCGGTGCGGCGTTCCAGGGCAGGGTGAGCGACCTCTTCACGCAGTCCGAAGCCGGACGCCAACTGGGGGCCTCCGCGGAGGAGTTCGGTGAGGCCGTGGCGGCGGGCGGCGGCGCGGAAGCCGCCGGGCGGGCGTCCTCGGGGATGGCTCCCGCACTCGAAGCGGCGGCCCGTACCGCCTTCGTGGACGGGCTGACGGATGTGATGTTCGTGTGCGCGGTGGTCGCCGCCGTCGGCGCTGTGGTGGGCTTCGCCTTCATCCGTACACGCGATCTGCACGAGAGCGCCCGGGGCGAGACCGTGGACGTGGAGAGCGGCCGGGCCGGGGTCAATGTCGTCGGCCCGCAAGGGCGGTTGGAGGAAGAGGGCGCCGCAGCGCCGATCGTCGTCGAAGCCGCACGTGTCGGGGGAGAGGGATGAGCCACCGTGCCGGGGGAGACGGGTAACCCGGTCGGCGACGGCCGGGCTACCCGCCCCGACCGGAGGCGGATACCCCAGGTGACACCGGCCTTGGAGGCCGGTGTCACCGCCAGTACCCTTGACGTCATCGATGATCGGCGCAGGGGATGCTCGGCATCACCGAGCAACACCATCTCCTGGGCCGGTCCCTTCACCGAGATGTCAGCAGCAAAGGGAGCGGCCCGGATGACAGAGGCGACGCCCACCTCGGCGCAACCCGCCGGGCTCGACTTTCCCCTCGTCCGCAGGACCGGCTATCTGCTGAACAAGGCCGGATCGATCCTGATGGAGGACGCGGAGCGGGCCCTCATGGCGCAGGGCATGCGGCTGCGCTATTTCTACGTCCTCGCGGCGCTGGAAAGTGATCTGAGTCTGTCTCAGCAGGATTTGAGCAGACTCCTCCACCTCGACCCGACGACCATGGTCGCCCTGATCGACGAGATGGAGCGGGCCGGCCATGTGGAGCGGCGGCGCAACCCGTCGGACCGCAGGCGCTACATCCTGCGTCTCACCGACGGCGGCCGCGAGGCGCTCGAGCGTGCCGGACACGCCGTGGACGCCGTGGAGCAGGACTTTCTCTCCGCGGTGCCCGCGCAGGACCGCGAGCGACTGCGGGCACTGCTCGGCGAGCTGCTGGCCGACCGCTGGCCGCGCGTGATCGCCTGCGAGTGACGTCCGGCCGAATTCCGTAAATTCTGCGGTGCAACTGGAATTAAAGAATCCCCATTTGAGGTTCTCTTTGGGTCGATCTGTGGAGGCCGTCACAGATTTCCTTGACTAATTGCTTTCCCCTTGATGTGCCGGTTAGTGTTTTTCTGTCCGGGTCACATGGCTCGGGACACGGGGGAAGGTAAACGGGGAATGAGCAACAAGGAATTAGTATACGGATCTCTGGAAAGCTGCCTGGGGCCGGGCAGCACCCGCTTTTTCGGAAGCGGATACAAACGCGTCACGCAAGGCCTCAAGGACATCACCACCGATGGCTCCGCCGACCCGGGCGGGCTGGTCACCGCGCGCGGCACGCTCACCTATCCGCGCGACTGGTCCCGCAAACCGGGCGCCGGTGAACTGCGACCGCATCTGAGCAGCATCGACGCGCTGGTGCTTGCCGCGAACCTGGCGGAGACGCACCTCGCCCGGGCCTTCGGGCTCGGCGCCGCCGAGCGGCGCAGGATCTGGCTGCGCAGTGCCGACGTACGGGCGGGCAGCACGCCGCACGAAGACCTCGCGGACTTTCCGGTGCACGGCAGGCTGCTCGCCGTCGAGGGCCCGGCCGGGGAACGCACCACCCTGGCCAGTACGTTCGACTGCCGCGTCGGCAGCCTGAAAGTGCGCTGCACGCTCGTGCACGAACAGGGCGGCGGCGCGCGCACCCCGGTCACGTACGACGACGAGAAGCAGGCGCTCGGGCCGGCGCGAGCCCGTCACTACGGCGCGGGCTACAAACAGCGCGACCAGTACGCCGAGCAGGTCCGCGTCGACCTCGACCGGCAGGAGATCCAGGGACTGCAGCGCGTCGTCGCCACGGACGAGGACGCGCACACGTGCGGGGCGGAAGCGGCTTACGGGCCGTCGGTCTCCCTGGTCGACGCGCTCGTGGGCGTGGCCCAGCTGGCCCAGGTCCTGCTCTACGCGCAGGACGGACTCTCCCGCGGCGCCACCGACACGCTCTGGATGAGGCGCTTCGTCATCAGTGCGGGGACGCCGGTGCGCCCCTTGGGGCACAGCTTCACGCCGACCGTGCGCACCGCGAGCTCCCGGCTCCTTTCCATGGGCGACGCCCGCTGGCGCACCGCGGAACTGGCCGTCGACGACTTCGCGGGGATCGACGGCCGCTGCTGGCTGGCGCACCGCCTCCCGGCCGCCGCCGCATAACCACACGACCACATTCCCCTGCCCGTACAGGTATTCCGGCACGCTGGAATTGCGGGCAGGGTGAATGACGGTTGAAGCACAACAGGTGCAAGGAAAGCAACACGCGCAAGAAACGCAACACCTGCAAGAAACGCAACGGGGGAAATGAATCATGCGCTTTACACCCACGCTCCGATTAGGAGACGTGCTCGTCGTACTCGAAGGGCCGGCCCGCCTGCTCTGGAAAGAGCACGCGGGCGGGCCCGGCCCGAGGCACTGGACACCGACGGGGCTGTGGCCGGACGCGAGGCAGCGTGCCCAGGTGCGCGAGCACCTGGACGGGGAACGGCCGCTGCTCGTCCTGCTGGACGAGGCCCGGTGCCGCGTGCCCATGCTGCGCGAGGAATGGCGGGCCGCGCCCCGCCAACTGCTGCGCGACCAGGCGGGCACCGGCTCCCGGGACCCCGAGGGCCCCGCTGGCGGCGAGGACCCCGCGGGCGACGAAGTCGTCGAGGTCAGCCTGCCGTTTCTCGACTGGCTGCCCGAGGCCGACAGGCAGCGCGCCGCGCGCTTCCTCGCGGAGAGCGATGCCGCACTGGCACGCACGCCGGTGGCGTTCCTGCCGGCGCTGATGACGGAGGAACCGCGCGACGGAACGCCGATGAGCCCGCGCTTCGCCCGGCGGCTGCTGCCCAACGCGCTGACGGCGGACCGCCTCGCGGCAGCCGTCGAGCACCTGTTCGCCGACGCGTCGCAGTACTGCGCGGCGGCGACCGGCTCGGCGAGGTGATCGCGGTGAACCAACACCCGCTGAACGAGCACCCCCCGAACTCCGTCGGCGGCTGCGGTCCCTTCACCAGCCTGGGGGAGATCGGCCTCCTGATCGTCACGACAGCCGTCCAGAACCTGGCGCTCACCGGCCGACGTACGGCGGAACTCCGCAGCCGACAGGCGCGAAACGCGCGAGAAGCCACCGCCCCGAGGAGCCACTGATGGGACGTTCGGTCATGGTCACCGGCGGCAACCGCGGCATCGGACTCGCCGTGGCCACCGCCCTGGCGGCCGACGGCGACCGTGTCGCCGTCACCCACCGGGACACCGCACCGCCCGACGGACTCCTCGGCGTACGCGCCGAGATGACCGACACCCGGAGCATCGACGCCGCCTTCAAGGAAGCGGAGGCCGCGCACGGGCCGGTCGAAGTGCTCGTCGTCAACGCGGGCATCACCCGGGACACCCTGATCCTGCGCATGGCCGAGCAGGACTTCACCGACGTCGTCGACGTCAACCTGCACGGCGCCTTCCGCGCGGTGCGCCGAGCCGTGCGCGGCATGGTGCGGGCGCGCTGGGGCCGGATCGTGCTGATCTCCTCCATGACCTTCGCGTACGGAGCGCCCGGCCAGGTCAACTACGCGGCCGCCAAGGCCGGAATGCTCGGCATGGCCCGCTCCCTCGCCTGGGAGCTCGGCCCACGGAACATCACGGTCAACATCGTCGCGCCAGGCCTGATCGACACGGACATGAGCCGCGAGATCACCGAAGGCCGCCGCGAACACCTGCTGTCCATCACTCCGCTCGGCCGCGTCGGGGAAGCGGCCGACGTCGCCGCCGCCGTGCGCTACCTCGCCGGCGAGTCGGGCCGCTTCGTCACCGGAGCGGTCCTGCCGGTCAGCGGCGGCCTGGGCCTGGGCGGCTGACCACATCACCCACCCCGGCTCCGGCCGGGCCACCCACCACGGGAAGAGAACACACCATGGGGAACACAAGCACCCCCTCAGCGCTCGCCGACGCCACGGCCGTCCCGCCCCCGCAGCGCGGTCTGCACCTGGCGATCTCCGGCACGTACTCCAGCGGCAAGAGCACCACGACCGAGACGCTGTCGATGGCGACCGGCATCCCCCGCACGCACGCGATGACGTCGCGCGAGATCCTCGTGGACCTCGTGCCGGGCAAGCAGGTCCAGGAACTCAGCGCGATGGAACTGACGATGCTCGGATTACGCCGTCTTGAGGAGCGCATCCACCATGAGGCGGGCGAGGGGCCGTTCATCTCGGACGGCTCCGTGATCCACGAGTGGATCTACGGTGAAGCCCGCATGCGCGTCGGCATCAACCCCGGGGCGAACCTGTTCCTGCGGGCGGTGAAGAACATCGCCGGGCTTCCGGTGAAGCGGTTCTACCGCCAGTACATGGACGCCTACGGGGCGGTCGCCAAGGCACGTGCCAAGCGGATCTACGACGCCTATGTGCACCTGCCGGTCGAGTTCGAGATGAAGGCGGACGGCCACCGGCCGGTCTCCGAGAAGTTCCGGCAGATGTCCGACGACCTGCTGATCGAGACCCTGGAGGAGCTGGAGATCCCGTACCACGTGGTGGGCGGCACCGTCCGCGAACGTGTGGAGCGGATCATCGAGATCTTCGGCCTGCCCCTGGTGATGCCGCTCGACGAAGCGATCGAACGGGCCGGCGCGAAGGTGCGCCAGGCCACCGAGGTCCTGGAACAGGACGCCCGCTTCCACGAGGCCCAGCGGACCAAGTCCCTGCGGCGACGCGCCTCGTACGCGGTGCGGTTCTGACCATGTCTTCCGGTGGGCGGCTCCGGTCGCCCACCGCAAGCGGGTCCGGCTCACCTCAGGCGCCTAGCTCCCGCAGAACGGCCTGGCCCGCCGCGCGGTGTACTGCCGCCGTGGCGGGATCTGTCGCATCGAGGACGGTCGCGATGCCTTCGTGCGCCAGTGCCTCCTCGTTGCGGTAGCCCAGTCGCGGGGCGAGTTCGAGAGCATGGCGGTGTAGTCGCAGAGCCTCTTCCGGCAGGCCCGCGAGGCGGCAGGTCTCGGCGTAGCCGTTGAGGAAGTGGATCTTCCAGTGTTCCTCGAAGAGCTCGTCGAGCAGCGCGAACGCCTGCCGGTGGCTGGCCAGCGCCTCCTCGTGACGGCCCATGCGCCGGAGCGCGACACCCAGGCAGTTGAGGCACCACGCCTCGTTGTGGAGGTGCCCGTCCTCTCGGGCCAGTGCCAACGCCTGGTGCAGGTGGGTCGCCGCCTCGTCGGGCTCCTCGTCGGCGATGGCCAGGCCGAGGGTGATCCGGGCCGTCAGCGTGGGCGGCGACGCGGCGTCGGAGTGGGGGATGTCGAGGACCTCCCGGGCTCGCTGCGCCGCCTCCTCGCGGTGCCCCAGTTGCAGCATCGCCCAAGCCTCGGACGCGGCGGCTGCGGCCCGGCCCGTCGGGCAGTCGGCCTTCTCGTACAACTTCCCGGCCAGCCTGAAGAGTTCGAGCGGCTCCTCGACATACCCCTCGTCCCACTTCAGATAGCCGCGCCGCAAGGTCAGCTCGGCCTCCGACCCCAAGTTGCCCGCCTGGGACAACCGCGGTTGTGCCGCCTCGTACGACGCGGCGGCCTCCGCCATCCGGCCCGCGTTGTAGCGTGCGAAACCCAGGTCGCTGTGCGCGTCGGCCAGTTGGAGCGGATCGCCCAGGCGCTCGGCGGCGGCCAGCGACCGCTCGAAGAGAACGTTGAGGTGCGTCGTGCCGCAGCGCCGCGCGAAGTAGGCCCGTAGGAAACGCGGCAGCTCGCACACGTGCACGTCGGCCCCGACGGCGGCCGCCGTCTCGAAGGCGGCCACCAGGTTCTCGTACTCTGCCACGAGCCAGGCGAACGCCGCGTTCTTGTCCGCGAACCGCGGCAGCGCGACCGGCGGCCGGCCCGCGGAGGGCGCCCGGCCGGGCGACAGGAACGGCATCGCCGCGTCGGCGGCTGCCGCCGCGTGCACGTAGTAGTCGAGGAAACGGCCGAGGGCCCGCTGCCGTTCGGCCGGTGAGTCCTGCTCCTCTCCGGCCCGGCGCGCGTGCTGGTGCACCAGGTCGTGCAGGCGGTAGCGGCCCGGCGTCGACTCCTGCACGAGGTGCGCGTCGACCAGGTCCTCCAGCATCGCCCGCGCGCTGCTCAGCGGTACGTCCGCCAGGGACGCCGCCAGGTACTCGTCGAAGGAACCCCCGGGAAGCAGGCCGAGCAACCGGAACAGGCGGGCTTGAGAGCGGTCCAACTGCCGTACGGACATGGCGAACGCGGTGTCGAACTCGCTCGCTCCCTCGGCCATCCGCTCGACGAGGACGCCCACGGTCCAGCCGGGCCGGTGCCGCAGCCGGGCCGCGGCCAGGCGCAGGGCCAGTGGCAGATGGCCGCACAGCCGCAGTACTTCGGCGGCGGCCAGCGGGTCGCGGGCAAGGCGGCCGTCGGGACCGCTCGGGTCGCCGCTGGCGCGGGCAAGGAGTTCCGCGCTCTCCTGCGGGCTCAGCACGTCGAGGGAGACCGGCGGCACCTCGTCCAGGCCGATGAGCCGGTTCCGGCTGGTGATGAGGGCGACGGACGGACCGGCGCCGGGCAGCAGGGGGCGGACCTGGTCGGCGTCGGCGGCGTTGTCGATCACCACGACGACCCGCCGGTCGGCAAGTTCTGAGCGCCAGCAGGCGGCCAGTTCCTCCACGCCCTCCCGGGGAACCTTCTCGGACGGGACGTCGAGCGCGCCGAGCAGCATGCGCAGCGCCGAGTCGGGGTCGAGCGGCTCCCGGCCCTCGGTGAAGCCGTGCAGATCCACGTAGAGCTGGGCGTCCGGGTAGTCGGCGGCGAGGCGGTGCGCCGCGTGCATCGTCAGGCAGGTCTTGCCGACCCCCGCCATGCCGTCGACGGCGACCACCCGGTGGCTGTCCACCGCGGCGAGCACGGCGGCGAGTTGTGCCTCGCGTCCGGTGAAGTCCGGCACGTCGCGCGGCAGGTCGTTGCGGGGCCTCGGCCTGCCCTGGCGGCTGGACTTCGGGGGCGCGGGAAGGGGGTTGGAGGAGCGTTCCCACAGGGGGCGCAGTGGGCGGGGGTCGCGCTTGACGAGACGGCAGAGCGCGATCACCGCGGGCCAGGGCGGCAGGGTCTGGCCGCTGAGGTAGCGGGAGAGCGACGAGGAACTGAGGCCCGCGTCGCGCGCGAGGGCCCGTACGCCGAGTCCGGACAGTTCCTGGATCAGGCGTAGCCGCGCCGCCAGTTCGTTCTGCGGATCCGCCTGCGCCGTGCGTTGCGGCTCATCCACCAGATACCCCCCGTGTCCCGTGTCGTCAGAAACCTACCGGGCCACGTCATCGCTGCTCAAGGATGTTTCAGCTGTCCCACGGTGTCCCACCGCCATCGTCGTGGCGAGCGGATCGGGCTGATATGGAGTCACGCCCCGAGGGAACGGGGGCCGACACCGAAGCCGAAGCACAAAGAGGAGAACACCGAGATGCAGTCCCGTATGCAGAACCCCGCCGTCATCCTGTCCGACGCCATGCCGGCCATCCAGACGCTCTTCAAGGCCGTGCACTCCGGAGGGGTGGAGGCACAGACCCTGGAGCTGGTGCACCTGCGGGTCAGCCAGATCAACGGCTGCAGCGCCTGTGTCGACGGCGGCGCGAAGTCGGCCCGCAAGGCGGGCGTCAGCGACGAGCGGCTCGCCGCGGTCGCCGCCTGGCGCGAGGCCCCGTACTTCACCGAGCCGGAGCGGGCCGCGCTGGAGCTCGCCGAGGCCGCGACGCGCCTCGCCGACCGCGCCGACGCGGTGAGCGACGAGGTGTGGGACGCCGCCGCCACCCACTTCGACGAGAAGCAGCTGGCCGCGCTCGTCCTCATGACCGGTGTCACCAACCTGTTCAACCGGCTCAACGCCACGACCCGCCAGATCGCCGGTGCGTGGGGCTGACACCCCGTCGGGAGGAGCCGCCGTGACGGCTCCTCCCGGGCACGGCCACTTCCCACACCGACCCACGTACGCAAGGAAACCGCCATGACGAACGCCCAGAAGTCCGCCAAGAGCCCTGCCGCGACCGCCACCGAGTTCGACGGATTCACCGATGAGGAGCGCGGCGCGATGAAGGCGCGCGCCCAGGAGCTCAAGGCCTCCGCGCGCCGCGGGTCGCGCGCCGACAAGGCGGCGGAGGAGGAGGCTGCCGTGGTCGCGAAGATCGCCGAGATGGAGGATGCGGACCGTGTCATGGCCGAGCGCATCCACGCCGTGATCAAGGAGAACGTGCCGGAGCTTGCGCCGAAGCTCTGGTACGGGATGCCCTCGTACGCCAAGGACGGCAAGGTCGTCTGCTTCTTCCAGAGCGCTCAGAAGTTCAGCGCGAGGTACGCCACGTTCGGCTTCAGCGACAAGGCGGGACTCGATGACGGCGCCATGTGGCCGACCTCGTACGCCCTGAAGGAGCTGACGCCCGAGGGTGAGGCGCGGATCGCGGCGCTCGTGCGGAAGGCGATGAACTGAAGAAGGGCCGGGGGCTCCGCGAGCAGGACGGCGGAGCCGCGGCGGGGCGAGGAGGGGCTCTCACGGGCCGGGTCGGCGTGTCCTTCGCTGGGAACGCGGCCCGGCCCTCGCCGCGTGTCCCGGCCGCGAGTAGCCACAGCCTGCGCAGGCTGTCCGGTCAGTCGAGGTCTTGCGCCGCCTTGTGCCCGGCCTCGGCGACACGGTGGAGGAACTGGGAGAAGCGTTCTAGTTCGGTGTCCGGGTAGTCGGCGCAGATCCGCTCCACGGAGGCGTTCATCCCGGCGAAGTGTCCGAGCAGCTCGGCGTTGCGGTCACGCAGCGCCCGCACCAGGGAGGCACGGCGATCCGCCGGGTCGCGCTCACGGGAGATCCAGCCGGCGCGTTCGAGCCGGTCGAGTACTCCGGTCATGGTGGCGGCGTGGAGTCCGGCGCGGCGGGCCAGGGCGCCGGGGCTCAGCGGGCCGTGAGCGTTGATGAGGTCAAGGCAGTCCATGTCCACGTCCTTGAGGCCGACGCGGCCGCCGACCTGCCGGTTGAGCAGAGTGAGCTGGGTGTCCAGCTCGCGCAGCGCCTGCTTGACCCCGACGGTCGCGCGGCGATGGCTGCCGTCCCCGGAACCAGATGCTACGGAACTCATAACTTACGCACCCCAAAGGAAAGTGTTACGGTCCTCGTATATTACGGCACTCGGACAAGCCGGGGTGACGGAAGGGGCATTGCCATGTTCGTGGTGATCGGAGCAACCGGGCACGTGGGGCGCGAGGCTGTACAACTCCTGCTGGACACAGGCCGGGAGGTGGCCGCCGTGACGCGTGGCGACCAAGTCTCCGCCGGTCTGCCGAGCGACGCGCGCGTGGTGTGTGGTGAGCCTTCCCGGCCGCGCTCGCTGGCTGCGCACCTGCCCGGCCACGTCGAGGGGGTGCTGCTCGGGCTGCGCCCGGTCGGCACGGCCGCCGCCACGGCCGACCTGCTGGCGCTGGCCGCGGAACGAGGCGCCAAGCAGGTCGTGGCACTGTCGGCGCTGACCGTGGAACAGCCCGTCGGCGTCCCCCGGTTCGTCGAAGAGTTCCGGGAGTTCGAAGCTGCCGTGCGCGGATCCGGGCTGTCGTGGACGATCTTGAGGTGCGCGGACTTCACGGCCAACTCCCTGGCGTGGGCACCGCAGATCCGCGCGAGCGGCACGGTGTACGGCGCCTACCCCTCGGCGGCGACCTCACCGATCCACCCGCGCGACATCGCGGACGTGGCCGTACGGGCGTTCACCGGCGCCGAACTGGCCGGACAGGCCCTCGCGCTCACGGGGTCGCAGTCGCTCGACCAGCGGGAGAAGGTCCGCATCATCGGCGAGGCGGTCGGCCGGGAACTGTCCTTCCAGGAGGTCGGGCCCGAGGATGTCCGCCGCGCGATGCTCGCCCAGGGCATGCCGGCGGACATTCCGGAGCGGCTGCTCGGCTCGCTGGCCGGCTATGCCCGGACGCCGGGCCGTACGACCGACGCCGTACAGCAGGTCCTGGGCCGTGCGCCGCTCGGCTATGCGCAGTGGGCGTCCGAGAACTCCGGCGCCTTCGCCGCGCCACGTCAGGTCAGTACGCCGCTGTGAACCGGGCACGGTGGTGCTTGGGGCGCTCCGCCTCGTCAAGGAGGGCCACCGCGAGATCCTCCATCGAGAGCGCGGAGACGCCGTGGGCGTCGACGATCAGTTCGTCGGCGCCCAACCGGAAGTGCCCCGTGCGCTCGCCCGGTTCGAGGAGGGACGGCGGACTGAGGTAGGTCCAGTCGACGTCATGGGCGGTGGTGCGGCAGGCGTCGAGTTGCTCGTTGCAGGCCAGGGCGATGGGGCGTAGGGACGGCGGGAAGTCGGGGGCGTCCACCACCATGGTGCCGCCGGTGCCGGGGATCGTGAGACCGGCGGCGCCGCCGACGAGCAGGAGCCGTACGCCGGTGGCGTGCAGCCCGGCGAGCAACGCTCGGGTGACGGCGGCCAGTTCGGGCTCGCGACCGGGGGCGGGGCGGGTCGCGGTGATCACCAGGTCCTGTCCCGCGGCGAGCGTCTCGACGGTGTGCGGGTCGGTGGCGTCGCCGGTGCGGGCCCTGGCGGCGGTGGGCAGTCCGGTCGCTCGGGCCGGGTCACGGACGACTGCGGTGACCTCGTGCCCGCGGGCGATGGCCTCGGCGACGACGCGGCGGCCGACGTTGCCCGCGGCTCCGAAGACGGTGATGTTCATGGGGTACTCCTCAACTATGGGGAAATATGGGGTCGATGGGCGGGGCGGGCACGGTCCCAGGCCCACACGGTCACGGCCCCGGTGGCCAGGGCCGCTCCGAGGGCGCAGGCGCCGGGCCAGCCCGCGGCAGCCCAGACGACGGAGGCGAGCGCCGAGCCGATGGCGCCACCGACGAAGAGGCTCGTCGCGAACGCCGAGTTGATGCGGTTGCGTGCCTCGGCGTCGAGCGCGAACAGGATGGTCTGGCTGCTGTTGAGGACCGCCTGCTGGCCGATGTTCAGGGCGACCACACCGACCGCGAGCCAGACCAGGGACCGCTCTCCCGCCAGCAGGAGCAGCCAACCGGTGAGCAGCAGGGCCGTCGCCGCACCCGCCACGTGCTGGGCGTGGCCGCTGTCGCTCAGGCGTGCGGCGAACGTCATCGACAGGATGCCCACGGCGCCGACCAGGCCGAACAGCCCGATCGCAGGGGCCGCCCAGCGGAAGGGCGCACCGGCCAACAGAAAGGTGAGCGCGGTGAGTTGAACGCTGTAGGAGGCGAAGGACAGGGCGCCGAGGAGGGCGCGGCGGCGCAGCACGCTCTCCTCGCGGAGCAGAGAGAGCGTGGAGCGGAGCAGGGCCGGGTAGCGCAGGTCGGCGGTGACCGCGAGGTACGGCAGGCGGCGGTGCAGGACGGCGGCGGCGCCCGTCATGAGGGCGGCGAGCACCCAGTAGACGGTGCGCCAGCCGCCCAGTTCGGACAGGCCGCCCGCGGCTGTGCGGGCCAGCAGGCCGCCGAGCAGTACGCCCGACATGACGGTGGCGACGGCGCGGCCCCGGGTCGCGGCGGTGGCGAGAGCGGC
This sequence comes from Streptomyces sp. NPDC050147, assembly GCF_040660195.1. Taxonomy (NCBI): domain Bacteria; kingdom Bacillati; phylum Actinomycetota; class Actinomycetes; order Kitasatosporales; family Streptomycetaceae; genus Streptomyces; species Streptomyces sp. NPDC050147. The sequence goes on from NZ_JBFALJ010000003.1 coordinate 475,676, forward strand.
GGCGTGCGCGACGACCACTTGGGCGCCGACAGAGGTGAGGGCCGCGAGGACGGTGCCGGCCAGGAGGACCGGGCCGCTGGGGGCGAGAGCCGAGACGCCGAGGAAACCGGCGGTGGCCAGGAACAGGGTCACCGCCAGGCGGCGCCGGTCGATGACGTCACCGAGCGGGACGAGCAGCAGCAGCCCGAGTGCATACCCGGCCTGCGACGCGGTGACGACGAGACCCGCCAGGAGGCTGCCGAGGCGGAGGTCGTGGGAGATGAGGTCGAGCAGCGGCTGAGCGATGTAGTTGCCGGCGGCGGACAGGCCGGTGGCGACGGCCATGAGGAGCAGCAGGCCGCGGCGCGGGGCCTCGTGCTCTCCCGGCTCCGTCGCCCGTCCGTCGTGAAGTCCCGTCTGTCTCATGGCAGTCAGCCTGCGGCCGACCTCAATGATGAGTCCAACACATCCTTGTCATGTGAACGATCGCACTCGACGATGGATCGCATGGAGTTGCAGCAGTTGCGCTATGTCGTCGCGGTCGCCGAGACGGGTGGGTTCACACGGGCCGCCGAGCGGTGTCTGGTGGTGCAGTCCGCGCTCAGCCATCAGATCGGGAAGCTGGAGAAGGAGCTCGGGGCGCGGCTGTTCGAGCGGACGAGCCGGCGGGTGGCGCTCACGCCGGCGGGCGAGGCATTCCTGCCCGCCGCGCGGCAGGCGCTGGAGGCATCGGAGCGGGCGCGGGCCGAGGTGGCGGCGGCAACGGGGGAGATCCGTGGGCGGCTGGCCATCGGGGCGATCTCGACGGTGACCGCGGTCGACGTGCCGAACCTCATGCGGGCCTACCACGCCACGTATCCGCAGGTCACGATGCGGCTGATCGACGGCATGAGCGAGGCGCTGGTGCGCGGGGTGCGGGAGGGGGCCCTGGATCTGGCCTTTCTGGGGGTGCCGCCTTCGTTCCGTACGGACGAGCCAGGTGTGGGCAGCCGGACGCTCGTGGTCGACCGCCATGTGGCGGTGGTCGCCCCCGGCCATCCGCTGGCCGAAGCGGCTTCCGGCTGCCCCCTGCCGCTCGAAAGGATCGCGGGCGAGGTGTTCGTGGACTTTCCCGCGGGCATCGCGGCGCGGGCGCAGACCGACGAGGCGTTCGAGGCCGCAGGGCTGCGGCGTGAGGTGGCGTTCGAGGCCAAGGGGCTTGAGTTCTTCGCCGACCTGGTGCGGGGCGGGCTCGGCATCGCCCTGCTGCCGTCGCGCCTTGTGCCGCGGCTTCCCCGGCTGGCGGTGGTGCCGGTGAAGGACGGACCGGTCCGCGAGGAGCGGCTGGTGTGGAGCCGGACGCGGAATTCACCGGCGGCTGCCGCGTTCCTTGAGTCGGTGCCGGACTGATCGTAGGCCGCCGCCGGGCAGAAGCACCGGCACCCGGGTGAGCCGTGTCTCACCAGGGCGGCGCCACTTGTTTATGCAACGAGTTGCATAGCAGGATCGGGGCATGGCGCTAGAGCACGCGATCCTCGTCTCGCTCCTCGAGAAGCCGGGCTCCGGCTATGAGCTGGCCCGGCGGTTCGAGCGGTCCATCGGCTACTTCTGGACCGCCACCCACCAGCAGATCTATCGCGTCCTCAAGCGCATGGAGAGCGACGGATGGATCGATGTCCGGGAAGTCGCGCAGCAAGCACGCCCGGACAAGAAGGAGTACTCCGTCACCGCCCTCGGGCGGTCCGCGCTCTCCCGGTGGCTGCACGAGCCGATCGAACCCGAGAGCGTGCGACACGAGCTCGCCGTGAAGATCCGCGGCGCGGCCTTCGACGACCCGGTCGCACTGATCCACGAGGTCGAGCGGCACCGCAAGGCGCACGCCGACCGGCTCGCGCGCTACCTCGCGGGGCAGCTGCGGGACTTCACCGGACCCGACGCGCCCGCCATGCCCGACGCCGGGCAGGAGCTCCAGCACGTCGTGCTGCGCGGCGGCATCGCGTACGAACGCATGACGCTCGCCTGGCTGGACGACGTGCTCGCCACCCTCCACCGGCTCGGCCCCCAGGGCTGAACCGGCCTGGCGCTCCACCCCACCACCCCTCACCGAACCTCCCGAGCCGGAAAGGCGAACACTCATGTCCGACCCGCTGCTGTTCAACCCGCGCACCTACGACCCGACCCATTTCGACCCGGAGACCCGCAGGCTGCTGCGCGCGACCGTCGACTGGTTCGAGGCCCGTGGCAAGCGCCGGCTGATCCAGGACTACCGCGACCGCGCGTGGCTGGCGGATTTCCTCGAGTTCTCCGCCAAGGAGGGTCTCTTCGCGACCTTCCTCACCCCCGCCTCCGCCGCCGAGGGCAAGGCGGACGCGCGTTGGGACACCGCCCGGATCGCCGCCCTGAATGAGATCTTCGGCTTCTACGGGCTCGACTACTGGTACGCGTGGCAGGTCACCATCCTCGGTCTCGGCCCGGTCTGGCAGAGCGAGAACGCGGCTGCCCGCACCCGCGCCGCCGAACTCCTCGACCAGGGCGAGGTGTTCGCCTTCGGCCTGTCCGAGAAGACCCACGGCGCCGACATCTACTCCACCGACATGCTCCTCGAGCCCGACGGCGAGGGCGGCTTCCTGGCCAGCGGCTCCAAGTACTACATCGGCAACGGCAACGCGGCCGGCCTCGTCTCCGTCTTCGGCCGCCGCACCGACATCGAGGGCCCCGACGGCTACGTCTTCTTCGCCGCCGACAGCCGTCACGAGGCGTACCACCTCGTCAAGAACGTCGTCGACTCATCGAAGTACGTCAGCGAGTTCCGCCTGGAGAACTATCCGGTGGGCCCGGACGACGTCCTGCACACCGGCCGTGCCGCCTTCGACGCCGCCCTCAACACCGTCAACGTCGGCAAGTTCAACCTCTGCACCGCCTCGATCGGCATCTGCGAGCACGCGATGTACGAGGCCGTCACCCACGCCACGGGCCGCATCCTTTATGGCCGCCCCGTCACCGCCTTCCCGCACGTGCGCCGGGAGTTGACCGACGCGTATGTCCGCCTCGTCGGGATGAAGCTGTTCAGCGACCGCGCCGTCGACTACTTCCGCTCGGCGGGCCCCGACGACCGCCGCTACCTCCTCTTCAACCCCATGACGAAGATGAAGGTGACCACCGAGGGCGAGAAGGTCATCGACCTCATGTGGGACGTCATCGCGGCCAAGGGCTTCGAGAAGGACAACTACTTCGCGCAGGCGGCCGTAGAGATCCGCGGCCTGCCCAAGCTGGAGGGCACGGTTCACGTCAACCTCGCCCTGATCCTCAAGTTCATGGGCAACCACCTGCTGAACCCGGCCGAGTACGAGCCCGTACCGACCCGACTGGACGCGGCCGACGACGACTTCCTCTTCCGGCAGGGACCGGCACGCGGCCTGGGCGCCATCCGTTTCCACGACTGGCGCGCCGCCTACGACGCTTTCGCCGACGTGCCCAACGTCGCACGCTTCCGCGAACAGGCGGACGCCCTTTGTGAGTTCGTCACCACCGCCGCCCCCGACGAGGAGCAGAGCCGCGACCTCGACCTTCTCCTCGCCGTCGGCCAGCTGTTCGCGCTGGTCGTGCACGGCCAGCTGATCCTGGAGCAGGCGCGCCTGACCGGCCTCGACCAGGATGTGCTCGACGAGCTGTTCGCCGTTCTCGTACGCGACTTCTCCGCGCACGCCGTCGAACTGCACGGCAAGGACTCCGCCACCGAGACGCAGCAGAACTGGGCGCTGGGCGCGGTACGCCGCCCGGTGGCCGACGACGCGCGCTCGGCCCGGGTGTGGGAGCGCGTCGAAGCGCTTGCGGGGGAGTACGAGATGGCGCCGTAACCCGCGGGCCCGAACCGGATGCCCGCCGCGCGCCCCGGTGCGGCGGGCTCAGACGGCGAACACCTGCGAGTCGTCGGCGAAGGCCTTGAACTCCAGCGCATTTCCTGCCGGGTCGAGCAGGAACATCGTCCGCTGCTCGCCCTTCTCGCCCTCGAAGCGTACGTACGGTTCGATGACGAACTCGATGCCTGCCGTACGCAGACGCTCGGCCAGCTTCTGGAACTCGGGGACCGGCAGGATCAGTCCGAAGTGCGGCACCGGGACGTCGTGGCCGTCGACCGGATTGTGTACGCGCTGCGGGCCCTTCGGCGCGAGATGCGTGACGAACTGGTGGCCGTGCATGTTCCAGTCCACCCAGGTGTCCGCGCTGCGGCCCTCCTCCAGGCCGAGCACCTCGCCGTAGAAGAGACGGGCCGCGGCGAGGTCGTCGACCGGCATGGCCAGGTGGAACCGGGGGACGGGGGAGTCGAGAGTCATGGCGCTGCCTCCTGTGGCGTGGGCCTGAGCGGGCCTCAGGCGTGCCCGGTCACCCGCGGGCGCAGTCCGGGCACATACCCCGGTACGTCACCTCGGCAGCGGACACGGTGAAGCCGTAGCGCTCGGAGGCCGGCAGTGCGGCCAAGGGGTCTCCGCCGGGGTGTACGTCCCGGATGGCGCCGCAGCCCGAGCACACCAAGTGCTGGTGGGGCTGGTGGGCGTTGGGGTCGTACCGCTTCGCGCGGCCGGTGGACACCTCGATGACCTCGCCGAGGGTGACCAGCTCGCCGAGGGTGTTGTAGACCGTGGCACGGGAGATCTCCGGCAGCCGGTCGGTGGCGCGCGCGAGCACCTCGTCCGCGGTCAGATGGACATGTTCACCGTCGAGTACCTCGGCGACCACCCGGCGCTGCGCGGTCATCCGCCAGCCACGTCCGCGGAGCCGTCCCAGAAGATCGCTCATGCTTACCAGCCTATCTGTGCTTCGTCTGATGACTGAATGCGTACGGATCCGTCTTTCGTATTGACTTGGACTTGGTCCATCGTAGGATCAGTTCCGGCCGACGGCCAAGGGACAGGGCAACAGCAGGGAACAGCACGTGACTTCAGGAGACGGGTCCGTTCGCCCCGGCATCCGGTACCCCGTTCGCGGAGAACCACGCCGGCGAGCCGGCGGACGTTCTCGGCCTGGTACTGATCATCCAGGACCCGGACTTGTCGAAGAAGCCTGCTCGCCTCGACCGCGAGCGCACCGCTCACGCGCGCAAGGGCTCTTGGACGGTGACCACCTCGGCATCCGGTTCCCGGCCGCCGAGGCCCACCCCCCCCTGGGCGCCCCCGACCGTTCTGCCGTTCGCAGTTCTTCAGCACCGTGTTCCGCCCGTAGCACCGTGATCCGCCCCGTCCGGAAGGATTACCATGACTGAGAACCATGACGCGATCGTCACCGACCCGAAGCCGGAAGAGACCGGCGGTTGCCCGGTCGTGCACGGTCGCGCGCCGCACCCGACCCAGGGCGGTGGAAACCGTCAGTGGTGGCCGGAGCGGCTCAACCTGAAGATCCTTGCCAAGAACCCCGCCGTGGCCAACCCGCTGGGCGAGGAGTTCGACTACGCCGAGGCGTTCAAGAGCCTCGACCTGCCGGCCGTGAAACGCGACATCGCCGAGGTCCTCACCACCTCGCAGGACTGGTGGCCGGCCGACTTCGGCAACTACGGCCCGCTGATGATCCGGATGGCCTGGCACAGCGCGGGCACCTACCGCATCAGCGACGGCCGCGGCGGCGCCGGCGCCGGTCAGCAGCGCTTCGCGCCCCTCAACAGCTGGCCGGACAACGCGAGCCTGGACAAGGCCCGCCGCCTGCTGTGGCCCGTGAAGAAGAAGTACGGCCAGAACCTCTCCTGGGCCGACCTCCTCGTCCTCACCGGCAATGTCGCCCTGGAGTCGATGGGTCTGAAGACCTTCGGCTTCGGCGGTGGCCGCGCGGACGTCTGGGAGCCCGACGAGGACGTCTACTGGGGTCCCGAGACCGACTGGCTCGGTGACGAGCGCTACACCGGTGACCGCGAGCTGGAGAACCCCCTCGGTGCGGTCCAGATGGGCCTCATCTACGTCAACCCCGAGGGCCCCAACGGCAACCCGGACCCGATCGCCGCGGCCCGCGACATCCGCGAGACGTTCCGCCGCATGGCGATGAACGACGAGGAGACCGTCGCCCTGATCGCGGGTGGCCACACCTTCGGCAAGACCCACGGCGCCGGTCCGGCGGACAACGTCGGCGACGACCCCGAGGCCGCCCCGATGGAGCAGCTGGGCCTGGGCTGGAAGAGCACGTACAACACGGGTGTCGGCAAGGACGCCATCACGTCCGGCCTCGAGGTCACCTGGACCGAGACGCCGACCCGGTGGAGCAACCACTTCTTCAAGAACCTCTTCGAGTACGACTACGAACTCGGCAAGAGCCCGGCAGGCGCCCACCAGTGGGTGGCGAAGGACGCCCCGGAGATCATCCCGGACGCCTTCGACTCGTCGAAGAAGCACCGCCCGACGATGCTGACCACGGACCTGTCGCTGCGCTTCGACCCGATCTACGAGCCGATCTCCCGGCGCTTCTACGAGAACCCGCAGGAGTTCGCGGACGCCTTCGCCCGCGCCTGGTACAAGCTGACGCACCGTGACATGGGTCCGGTCGTCCGCTACCTCGGCCCGGAGGTCCCCTCCGAGGAGCTGCTGTGGCAGGACCCGCTGCCGCAGCGTACGGGTCAGGTCATCGACGCCGCGGACATCGCCACCCTCAAGGAGCAGATCCTCGGCTCCGACCTCACGGTCTCGCAGCTCGTCTCCGCCGCCTGGGCCTCGGCCTCCTCCTTCCGCGGCAGCGACAAGCGCGGCGGTGCCAACGGCGCCCGCATCCGCCTGGAGCCGCAGCGCAGCTGGGAGGTCAACAACCCGGACGCCCTCGCCCAGGTGCTGCGCACCCTGGAGGGCATCCAGGAGTCCTTCAACTCCGCCGGCGGCAAGCAGGTCTCGCTGGCCGACCTGATCGTCCTCGCCGGCAGCGCGGCAGTCGAGCAGGCCGCCAAGGACGGCGGCGTCCAGGTCGAGGTCCCCTTCACGCCCGGACGCGTGGACGCCTCGCAGGAGCAGACCGACGTGGAGTCGTTCGCCGCGATCGAGCCGGCCGCCGACGGGTTCCGCAACTACGTCGGCAAGGGCACCCGCCTGCCGGCGGAGTACCTGCTGCTCGACAAGGCGAACCTGCTGACCCTGAGCGCCCCGGAGATGACGGTCCTCGTCGGTGGCTTGCGCGTCCTGGGCGCCAACCACCAGGGTTCCCAGCACGGCGTCTTCACCACGGCACCCGGGACGCTGACCAACGACTTCTTCGTGAACCTGCTCGACATGGGCACGCAGTGGAAGTCGACGACCGAGGCCCAGGACACGTTCGAGGGACGCGACGCCGCCACGGGCGACGTCAAGTGGACCGGCACCCGCGCCGACCTCGTCTTCGGCTCGAACTCCGAACTGCGTGCGCTGGCCGAGGTCTACGCGAGCGATGACGCCAAGGAGAAGTTCGTGAAGGACTTCGTCGCGGCGTGGAGCAAGGTCATGGACCTCGACCGGTTCGACCTGGTCTGAGCTCTCTGACGGTGGCGTCCGGGCCGGCCCTCGCGGGTCGGCCCGGCGCCGTTTCAGTTCTCCAGGAGGTTACGGGCGTCGACCGGCAGCCCCGTGGCGAAGGAGCGGTTCGCGGTCAGGCCCGTGACCAGCGAGCGGGCTCCGTCCACGGCGTCCGCCGCGCGGCCCAGCAGGTCCGCGTCACCCGGCGCACGCTCGCCGAAGAGGTCGGCCAGCATGCGTACGTCCCCGCCACCGTGCCCGCCCTCGCCCGTGGGCACCTTCACTTCCCGCGGCTCCTCCCAGAAGCGGCGCAGCAGGAGCTGAGTGCGTCCGGCCTCGTCCCCGGCCGCCGTGCCGTGCAGGACGGCGCTCGCACCCTCGGTCCGTACGTCGGGGCGCGTCCAGGTGGATTCCTCCACGAGGAGTTCGACGCGCCCCTGACTGCCGTTGAAGGCGATCCGGTAACCCTCCCAGGGCGCGTACGCGGTGAGGTGGTACGTGAGGGTCGCGCCGCAGGAGTAGCGCACCAGGACCGCCATGTCGTCCTCGATGCTCACGCCGGGGCCGAACACGTTCTGGTCGCGGTGGTAGCCGTCCTCGCCCTCCGCGTCCAGGTACAGGGCGCTGAGCGCGGTCGAGTCGGCCAGGCGGACGGCGAAGGGATCGCTCTCGGCGGCGGGAGAGCCGTGGGCACGGGTGTAGTCGCGGGCCAGGCCGCGCCGGGCGCCCGCCTCGGCGCCGTAGAAGAAGAGCCCGCCCTGCGCGTAGACGGTTTCGGGCCGCGCGGCCAGCCACCAGTTGACCAGGTCGAAGTGGTGGGTGGCCTTGTGCACCATGAGGCCACCTGAGTTCGCCTTGTCGCGGTGCCAGCGGCGGAAGTAGTCCGCGCCGTGCCGCAGATCGAGCAGCCACTCGAAGTGCACCGAGCCGACCTCGCCGATCGCGCCGTTCGCCAAGAGCTCTCGTACGGCTGAATGCACGGGGTTGTAGCGGTAGTTGAAGGCGACCCGGACCTCACGGCCGGTTCGGCGCCGGACGTCGAGGATGCGCCGGGCGCGCTCGGCGGTCGTGGTCATCGGCTTCTCGGTGACGACGTCGCAGCCCGCTTCGAGAGCCCGCACGATGTAGTGGTCGTGGAGACGGTCGACGGTGCAGACCACGACCAGGTCGATGCGCTCGCGCCGCAGCATCTCGTCGAAGTCGTCGGCGCGGTAGGCGGGTACGGGCCGGCGGCCGGGGCGAGCGGTCGCGATCCAGTCGTTGTGGACGGCCATGCGGTGCGCGTTGACATCGCAGAATCCGGCCAGCTCGATCCGGTCCGCGTATGGACCGGCGAGCGCCTCGGTGTAGAGCTGGGCGCGGGCGCCGAGTCCCACCACGGCACAGCGGCGACGGCGCGCGGCGTCGAGGGGCATGTGTGACTCCGTTCGGGGAGCTGGGGTGTGGGAGGTCCGGTGGGGGCGTCGTGGGGAGGCGGTGAACGCGCGGCGACGGCCGCCGGTGCTACCGGGCCAGGCAGGCGCGTCCACATATTGAGTCGTTTCAGATTTCGGCTCCGAGGTCTTGTCCTGACATTCCCGCGGTGCCTAGGGTCGGCGTCAGTGCAAGCGCTTTCTAAGCTCGTTCGAGGAGACCGTATGTCCTCCACCCCCACTCGTCTACGGGCCGCCGTCGTCGGCACCGGCTCCATCGTCACCGGCAGTCATCTGCCCGCGCTGCGGGCCCACTCCGACCGGATCGAGCTGAGAGCCGCCGTGGACGTCGATCCGGCCGGACTCGCCGCGTTCCGCGTGGAGGCCGCGGCGGTGGACATGGACATCGAGGGCTACCCGGACTTCGACGCGATGCTCGACGCGGTCCGCCCCGACCTGGTTCTGATCGGCACCCCGCCGTCGCTGCACCGCGCGCAGACGGTGGCAGCGCTGAAGGCGGGCGCGTGGGTGCTGTGCGAGAAGCCGCTGTGTCTCTCGCTCGCCGAGTACGACGAGATCGCCGCCGCGGAGGAGGCAACGGGAACGTACGCGGCAGTGGTCTTCCAGCACCGCTACGGCTCGGGCGCAGTCCACGCCCGCGAGCTGATCGCGAGCGGCGAGCTCGGCGCGCCCCGCGTCGCGCACTGCCAGACCACCTGGCACCGCGACAGCGCCTACTACGCGGTGCCGTGGCGGGGGCGTTGGGAGAGCGAGGGCGGCGGCCCCACCATGGGCCACGGCATCCACCAGTTCGACCTGCTCCTGCACCTGCTCGGCGACTGGACCGAGGTGCGCGCCATGGCGGCCCGCCTCGTGCACGACACCGAGAGCGAGGACGTCTCGACCGCCCTGGTGCGGTTCGAGAACGGCGCGCTCGCCACCGTCGTCAACAGCGTCCTGTCCCCGGACGAGGTCAGCCGCATCCGCGTCGACTGCGCCGACGCGACGGTCGAACTCACCCACCTCTACGGCCACTCCAACGAGGACTGGGCCTACACCCCGGCCCCGCACGTCGCATCCGGGCGGGTGGACGCCTGGCGCGCCCCCGCCGCCGACGTGCCCAGCTCGCACGCCGCCCAGCTCGGCGCGCTCCTCGACGCGTACGAGCGGGGGGTGCGGCCGCCGGGCAGCGGCGCCGACGCCCGCCGCACCCTCGAATTCGCCGCCGCCCTCTACAAGTCGGCGTTCACCGGACAGCCGGTGCTCGCGGGCGAGATCACCGCCGGCGACCCCTACTACCCGGCCATGCACGGCAGCCACCCCGACTGGAGCCCCCAGCGATGAGGATTCAGGTCACCCACACCCACGGCGAGCGGATCACGGTCAGCTCCGGCGGCGTCGAGCTGCTCAGCTACGTCTACGCGCCGGACCCGGACCCCTTCGAGGCCCGCAAGCCCTACATCCACCCCCTGCGCACCCTGGCCGGGAACCAGGTCTCGGGCTACCGGCCGAACGACCACCGCTGGCACAAGGGCCTTCAGATGACCGCGAGCCATCTGTCGGGGCAGAACTTCTGGGGCGGCAACTGCTATGTCCACGGCGAGGGCTACCTGCGCCTGCCGGAGCGTGTCGGGTCCATGCGCCACGACGGCTTTTCCGCCCTCGACGTCGAGGATGACCGCCTCCACCTCACCGAGGAGCTCACCTGGATCGAGCACGGCGGCCAGGAATGGGCCAGGGAAGAGCGCGACATCACCGTCCACTCCGTCGACGAGGCCGCCGGGTCCTGGGCCCTCGACTGGTCGATCCGCCTGACCAACATCCGTGACGAGCCCCTGCGCTTCGGCTCGCCGACCACCGCGGGCCGCGACATGGCCGGATACACGGGCCTGCAGTGGCGTGGTCCGCGCGACTTCACCGGCGGCGCCGTCTTCGGCCCCGACGACGAGAAGGAAGCGGACAGGCTGATGGGCACACAGTCCCCGTGGCTCGCCTTCACCGCCGAGCACGACGACGTCGACGCGCACTCCACGCTCGTCTTCGCGCACGCTCCCGAGAACCTCGACGGCACGAGCGCGATCAACGAATCGCACTGGTTCGTACGCTCCGAGCCCATCCCCACCGTCGCCTTCTCCTGGGCGTTCTTCGACGAGTTCGCGCTGGCCCCCGGCGCCTCCTTCGCCTACCGCTACCGCGTCGTGGTCGCCGACGGAGCCTGGGACCGCGACCGCGTCGCCACCCACCTGAAGGGACTGACATGGTGAGCCTTCCGCACCCCCTGCCCGGAGCCGTCGGCCTCTCGCATCTGAGCGCCTACGACTGGGAGGCCACCGACGGTGTGTGCGGCGGCAGTCCGCATCTGCACCTGGTGTGCACAGAGGCGTACGTCGTCACCGGTGGCCGCGGCGCCGTCCAGACCCTCAGCCCCGAGGGCTACCGCGAGGTCCCCCTGGAAGCGGGCTCCCTCGCGTGGTTCACGCCCGGCACCGTGCACCGCATGGTGCAGGGCGGCGACCTGCGGATCACGGTCCTGATGCAGAACAGCGGCCTGCCCGAGGCCGGGGACGCCGTCTTCACCTTCCCGCCGGACGTGCTCGCCGACCCGGAGCGGTACGCCGCCGCGGCGCGGCTCCCAGCGAAGAGCGGCCCGGACGCGGAGGCCGCCGCCCGCAAACGCCGCGACCTGGCCGTCGAGGGTTACCTGCCGCTGCGCGATGCGCTCAGAGCCGGGGACAACGGGCCCTACCTGGAGTTCCAGCAGGCCGCGGCCCGGCTGGTGAGGGACAAGGTCCCGGCCTGGCGCGAGCTGTGGCGGGCCGGTGCGCTCGCCACCGCCGAGCGCACCGGCGCCCAGCTCGACGCCCTGGAGTCCGGCAGCCCCGGCTACCTCGCGGGTTCGGGCTCGTACGACAGCCGTCCTTCCCGCTACGGCGGCTACGGCATGTGCGGGCGCCGCGACGAGTACGAACTGCCGGGGACCACGCTGCCGTACCACGGCGAGTAGCCACACCCGCGCCCCCAGCACACCAAGCACCCGTCAGGAACCAGAGAGGAGAGGTGTCATCGGCATGCCCGGAAACAGGACAAAGTGGTCCTGCGCAACGGTCGTGGCGCTCACGCTCAGCGCGCTGCTCACCGGCTGCGGCGGCTCGGACGAATCGAGCGGCGGCGGCAAGACCGTGCTGCGCTACACCTGGTGGGGCAACCCCGACCGGGCCGCCCGCACGCAAGAAGCCGTCGCGCTGTTCGAGAAGGAGCACCCCGGGATCACGGTGCAGACCTCGTTCGCCGGCTACGAGGCGTACAAGCAGAAGCTCGCCACGCAGGCGGCGGGCGGCGACGCCCCCGACGTGATGCAGCTCGACTACCGGCAGATCGACCAGTACGCGTCGGGCGGCATCCTCCTCGACCTCGGCAAACAGAAAAGGGCCCTGCGCACCGACGAGATCGACGAGGGCCTCCTCGCCACCGGCGTCGTCGACGGCACCCAGTACGCCATCCCGCAGGGCCGCGGCACCGAGACCCTCGTGTACGACGCCAAGCAGTGGAAGGCGGCCGGGGTGACCCTCCCGCGGGACGGCTGGACCTGGGACGAATGGGCCGACTCCATGCGGGAGTTGGCGAAGAGAACAGGGAAGCCGGGCTCCGTCGACCCCGGACAGAGCGAGGACTGCTTCGAGGTGTGGCTGCGCGGCCAGGGCAAGTCCCTCTACACGAAGGACCGCCGGCTCGGCTTCACGGCGGACGACCTCACCCGCTGGTGGACCTTCACCGACAAGCTGCGCCGTGAGGGCGCGGTGTCGGCCGCCGAGCAGACCACACAGCTCGACGGGTCGGTGGAGAACCAGCCGCTGGCCCGGGGCAAGGCGATCGCCGACTTCAACTGGGACGCACCCGCCAGCGGATACACGGAGATCGTGGGCGAAGGGCTGACCCTCGCCCCCATGCCGTCGGGCGCGGACGGCACACCCGGCCAGTACTTCAAGCCATCGATGTTCATGGGCGCCGCGGCCGGCACACAACACCCCGAGGAGTCGGCCGAGTTCATCGACTTCATGATCAATGACGAGAAGGCGGCAGCGATCCTGGGCGCCTCCCGCGGCATCCCGGTCAACGAACCGATCCGCGAGGACATCGGCCCCGAGCTGAAGGACTTCGACAAGATCGTCGCCGACTACCAGGACTCCGTCGACGGGAAGCTCGAAGCGCCGCCGCAGGCCCCGCCCAGCGGAGACAACTCCCTGCAGACCACCTTCCAGCGCGACTACGACCACGTGTCGTTCGAGCAGATGACACCCCGCGAAGCCGCCGAGGACTTCATCACCGAGGCGAAGGCGGAGCTGAGGTCATGACCACCACCGACATACCCGCGAAGGCCGCTCGCGCGAAAAGCCCCGAGCCTGCGGGCGAGCAGCGCCGAAGGCGTGAACGCGAAGGCGCCGCCTGGGTGTTCCTCTCACCCTGGGTGCTCGGCGCGGTCGCCCTCACCCTGCTGCCGATGGCCGTCTCGCTGTATCTGTCCTTCACCGACTACGACCTGTTCAACGCGCCACGCTGGGTGGGACTCCGTAACTACGTCCAGATGTTCACCGAGGACCCGCGCTACTGGCGCTCGGTCGGCGCGACGCTGATGTACGTCGTGATCGCCGTACCGCTGCAACTGGCGCTCGCCCTGGCCGTCGCCCTCGCCCTGAAGTCGATGAAGCGCGGCAAGGCCTTCTACCGTTCGGCCTTCTACGCCCCCTCGCTGCTCGGCGCCTCCATGTCGATCGCCCTGGTGTGGCGGGCGGTCTTCAACGACGGCGGCACCGTCGACAACCTCCTGTCGGACATCGGCATCCACACCGGCGGCTGGGTCAACAGGCCCGGCTGGGCGCTGCTCGCCGTGGCGCTCCTGACCGTCTGGCAGTTCGGCGCCCCCATGGTGATCTTCCTGGCGGGCCTCCAGCAGATCCCCGCCGAGCTCTATGAGGCCGCGGCGGTCGACGGGGCGAGCCGCAGGCGGCAGTTCGTCTCCATCACGCTGCCGATGCTGTCACCGGTGCTCTTCTTCAACCTGGTCCTCCAGACCATCCAGGCCTTCCAGGTCTTCACCCCCGCCTTTGCGGTCAGCGGCGGCAAGGGCGGCCCCGCCGACTCCACCCTCTTCTACACGCTCTACCTCTACGACCGCGGCTTCGTCGCCTCACACATGGGCTACGCCTCCGCCATGGCCTGGGTCCTGCTGATCGCCATCGGAGCGGTGACCGCGGTGCTCTTCCGCACCTCGCGCTCCTGGGTCTTCTACGCGAACGAGGGGGAGCGATGACCACCACCGCCACCACCGCGGGCCGACGGGCCTTTCCCTGGCGGCGCGTCGCACTGCACGCCGGGTGCCTGGCCGCGCTCCTGGTGATGCTCTACCCGCTCGCCTGGCTCGTCGCCACGTCGCTCAAGCCCGCCGACGAGGTGATCGCGAGCCTGAACCTGCTGCCGAGCAAGCTGGAGTGGTCGAACTACACGACCGCTCTCGACGGCGTGGACGACGTGTCCGTCGCACGGCTGCTCTCCAACTCCCTGCTGATCGCGGGCGGCGCGGTCCTCGGCAACGTACTCAGCTGCTCTCTCGCGGCCTACGCCTTCGCGAGGCTGCGCTTCCGCCTGCGAGGGCCGCTCTTCGCCTTCATGATCGCGACGATCATGCTGCCGCACCACGCCGTCCTGATCCCGCAGTACATCATCTTCAACCAGCTCGGCATGGTGAACACCTACTGGCCGCTGATCCTGCCGAAGTTCCTCGCCACCGAGGCCTTCTTCGTCTTCCTCATCGTGCAGTTCATGCGCGGCCTGCCGCGCGAGCTGGAGGAAGCCGCCAGGATCGACGGCTGCGGGCCGTTCCGAAGCTTCTTCCTGGTCGTCCTGCCGCTCACCAGGCCCGCGCTGATCACCACCGCGATCTTCACCTTCATCTGGACCTGGAACGACTTCTTCACCCAGCTCATCTATCTCTTCTCGCCGGAGAAGTTCACCCTGACCCTGGCGTTGCGGTCGTTCGTGGACGCCTCCAGCCAGTCGGCGTTCGGCCCGATGTTCGCCATGTCGGTGATCGCGCTCCTGCCGATCGTGCTCTTCTTCCTGGCCTTCCAGCGCTTCCTGGTCGAGGGCATGGCCAACTCCGGGGTCAAGGGATGAGCGCGCGGGCCCGCGAGACGGGCGAGATCTTCGGGCCGCGGATGACCCTGTTCGCGGACGTCCTCGCGCTCGGCGTGGTCACGGCGCTCGCCTGTCTGCCACTGATCACCGCACCCGCGGCACTCTCCACCGCCTGCGCGCTCGTGCGCGGCACCACCGAGGACCGACCCGCCACGGCGAGGCGGTATGCGGCGCTCCTGCGTGAGCGGTTGCGCCCCGGTGACCTCGCCGCGGGGGCGGTCGCACTCGCCGGGGTCTGGCTCTTCGCGGCGGACCTGGCCCTTGCCGGGGCGGGGCTTCCGGGCGCCCGCGTCTTCGCCGTGACGGCCGCGGTGATCGGGGCGTGCGCCGTGATTGTGGGCCTGCGCGCCTGCGCCCGCCCCGCGTCGCTCACCGACTGGCGCGCCGCGGTGCGCGAAGCCGCCACGGACTCGGCGCGGGACGTGGGCGGCAGCGCGCTCGTCCTGCTCGCCCTCGCGGCGGCAGCGCTGTGCGCCTGGATGATGCTGCCGCTCGCGTTCCTGGTGCCGGGGCCGCTGGCCCTGGCCCTCACCGCCATCGACGTACGCCACGTACGCATGCCCCAGAGGGAGACAGCGTGATAGCCCGCAGGACCTTCATCGCCACCTCCGCCACGGCCACCGCCGCGGGGATCGGAGGCATCTCGGGCGGTACGGCCACCGCCGCGCCCGAAAGACCCCCGCAGGACACGGCCTTCGTCGACTTTCTCACCAAGGCGGCCGACGCGCGCGCCGCCGCCGTCCTCGACATGTACGACGACCACGTCACCGAGCTGCGCGACCAGGGCAAGGCCCGCGCCGCAGCCCGCAGCCTGCGCACCCTCGTCTCCGTCCACGTGCACACCGGATCGCGGTACCACCACGACGCGGGGCTCCTGGGCCCGCTCGGCGAACTCGCGGACACCCTCGCCGACGAGCAGTTCGACGACGGCCTGTGGGACCAGGGCGCCGTCCACTCACCGCCCGACACCGCCTTCTCCATCGTCGATCTCAACATCGCGTACGCCCTGCTGGACAAGGACGGCGAACGGGCCACCGCGAAGCTGCGGGCCACCATCGAGCGGATCCTGCGCAAGGCGGGCCCCGGTCTCGCCAACGGCGGTGTGCACACCGCCAACCACCGCTGGCTGGTGTGTTCCGCGCTCTCCCGCATCCACCGGCGCTGGCCCGACCCGTCCTACCCCCGGCGCGTCGACGCCTGGCTCGCGGAGGGCATCGACCAGCTCCCGGGCGGCGAGTACAGCGAGCGCAGTCCCACGTACTCGGCGGTGGTGACCAACCCGGCGCTGCTGACCATCGCCCGCTTCCACGACCGGCGCGACCTGTACGCCCACGTACGGGACAACCTCACCGCCTCGCTCTACGTCACCGAACCCAACGGCGAGGTGGAGTCCGTCCATTCGCGCCGCCAGGACCAGGCAGCCCTGCGCTACCTGCCCGAGTTCTGGCTCCAGTACCGGGAGCTGGCGATCCGCGACGGCGACGGCACGTTCGCGGCCGTGGCCGCGCTGTTGCAGGAGCGCGGCATGGAGCAGACCTTCGGCGAGACCCCGCCGGGTGACCGGCTCGCCGAGGTCCTCGACCGTCCCGGTCTCGCGCGTGAGCTGCCGGCGGTGAAGCCGCTGCCGACCGACTTCACGCACCACGACGACAGCTGCCGCCTGGTACGTGTGCGCCGCGGCGAGCGGACGGCGAGCATCTTCGGCGGCACGGACCTGCCCGAGGTACACGCCATCTCATCGGGCCTGTCCACCAACCCCACCTTCTTCAAGATGCGCAAGGGCACAGCGATCCTCGACTCGCTGAGACTCGCCCCACAGTTCTTCTCCCTCGGCCCCTTCCGGTCCGAGGGCCTGGAACGGCGGGGAGAGGCGTGGCGGCTGCACGCGGAGGTCCGCGCCGCCTTCCACCAGCCGCTGCCGCGGCGCCACCGGCGCAAGGACGGGCTCTACCCGCTCACCGACGACGGCCGTTTCTGGTCGGCGATGGACTTCCCGCACCGGCCCAAGGAGTATCGGGCGCTGCGTACCGAGATCCTGGTGCGCGAGACGGACGACGAGGGCTGGGAGCTCTCCTTCGACGTGTCGGAGTCCGCCGTGCCGCTCGCCCTTGAACTCTTCTTCCGGCGGGGCGGAGAACTGTCGGGGGAGGGCCTGGAACCGGTCGCCGGAGCCGATGACACCTACCAGCTCGTCAGCGGCGAGGCGAGCTACACGGCCGGCGACGACCGGATCACCTTCGGCCCAGGCAACGGCAAGGGCGGCAAGCAGCCCGCCGTGGTCGATCCGGGGGAGCGCTACACCTGGATGAACGGCTCCCTCACCCCGGACGGCATCCGGGTCCTGATCACCGGCCGTTCGCCGCTGAGGTATCGGCTGACCCTGCGCTGACCTGCCCTCAGAGCTCCGGGCGGCGGGCGAGGAAGACGAACTCCCTGCCGGGGCGGTCCGGTGCGTCGCGGATCTCTTCCACGGCATAGCCGTGCGCGGTGAGCGAGGCGGTCACTTCGTCCCGCTCGCGGAAGCGCAGGGTGGAGTCGGAGGTGAGGGTCTCGCCGGTCCTGGTGTGGAGGTAGGTGTGGCGGAAGGAGACCAGCGGCAGGCTGATGTCGGTGACGTCCACCCAGGTCTCGACGTCGCCGACGCCTTCGACGGTGACGGTCTTGTGGGTCGCACCGCGGTTCCACCCCTCCCACGCCCGCCGGGCGGGGTCACGGGTCTCGAAGACGAGGTGGCCGCCCGGCCGCAGCGCGTCATGGATGCCGCGCAGGGTGCCCTCCCACGCGTCAGGGTCCACGATCGCCTGGGCGACGTTGGCGGTCATGGTGGCCAGGTCCACCCTCATCTCCGGCAGCGTTGTCGCGTCGCCGTGGAGCCATCGCACGCGCTCGCTGCCGGGCTTGGAGCGTGCGACGTCGAGGGAGGCGGCGGCCGGGTCGACGCCGGTCACGCGCAGCCCGCGGCCGGCGAGGAGCAGCGTGAACGTGCCCGTGCCGCAGCCCACGTCCAGGACCTGACGTGCCCTCAGTTCCGTCGCCACAGCGGCGTACACGTCCAGGTCACCGCGGTCCGCGTCGAGGGGGTCGTAGAGCGCTGCCAGTCTTGGATTCTCGTACGCCTCGTCTGCCACGCCCGGCACGCTACCAACGGGAGCGACGGTGGAGGCACCCTTTTTCTCCGTGCCTCCACCGTCGCTCCGCCGCGCGCTCTACCGGTTGACGGTCAACTCCTGTATGCCCGCGGGCTTCTTCGCGTCCTTGGAGGTGAACGTCACGCGGACGTAGCGGGCCATGCCCCCGCCCGGCTCGGCGGTCTTCCAGTGCCGCCCGTCGAGCGAGGTCAGCACCGTGTGCTTCGTCGGCTTCACGTCCGTCCAGCGCGGGGTGATCTCGGTGATGCGCGCGACCTTGCCGAGGTCCGCGGTGAGGGTGGCACGGGCGGTGTCGGGGACCCAGGCCGTGGCGGTGCTGCCGTCGAGCGCGGCGTCCGCGTACTGGCCCGGCTGCTCCGAACTGGCCTTCGCGCTACGGCACCTGGCGAGGTTGTCGGTGGGTTCGAGATCCGGGCGGCGGGTCTTGATGTGGGCGGATGCGCCCTGGCTGACGATCTGCTTGCCCTGCGGGGTCTCGATCTCGAAGGGCTCTCCGTGGGTGAGACGCACGGTGGTCTCGTGGGCCCCGATGGCGATGTCGTACGTACGGCCCTGCCAGCGCAGGCCGCCCAGCTTCACGCCCTGGGACAGCTGCGGCGGCAGCATCGGATCGAGGTGCACGCTGTTCTCGCGCATCCGCTGCCCGGTCAGGCCGTTGGTGAAGACCTGGAGGAAGCCGCCCTGGCCGGTCGTGAAGTTCTGCGCGGGGGAGCCCGACAGCGGGTCGGAGGCGCCCGCCTTCTCGCCGCGCGCCTCCGAGAACAGGTCGAACGGGCCGCGCACGAAGGGACGGATGGAGCGCGTCAGGTAGGTGTACGCGGAGCAGCCGGGCTCGCCGATGGCGGCGGCGTCGATGGCGTGCACCGAGTCGGTCATGGCGGGCCCGTCGGGGTCGGTGCGGGCCGCGTAGTGGTCGAGGGTGTTCGTGGCGGCCTGCTCGGACATCGGCCACTCCAGCGGGTACATCAGGAGCACGGTGTCCGCCTGCTTGATCACCGAGCCCTTGTAGCCGTCGTACTGCTGGAAGACCTGCTTCTTCTTGTCGTAGGGGATGCGCAGCTTGTCGGCGACCGTGTTCCAGTGCACCGGGGCGTCCTTGCCGAGGAGTTGCGCGGCGCGGGTGGCGGTACGCAGGGTGGTGGCGGCGCCGGCGTTGGTGAAGACACCGTCGTCGACTCCGTTGCTGTACTCGTCGGGGCCCGCCACGTCCTTGATGGAGTAGCTGCCGTCGGCGTTGCGCGTGGCGCGGTCGGCCCAGAACTCGGCGATGCCCTTGATCACCGGCCAGCCGCGGGTGCGCAGCCAGTGGGTGTCCTTGGTCGCGAGGTAGTACTGCCAGGCGGCCAGGGCGATGTCGCTCTGCAGATGGTTCTGGGTGCGGCAGTGCGGCGGGTCCACGCTGTGGCACTCCGCCTCGAGGTCGCCCTTGCTCGCGCTGGTCCAGGGGTAGAAGAGGCCGGGGTGGCCGAGCTTCCTCGCGTTGGCGCGGGCGGCGTCCCGGGTGCGATAGCGGTACTCCACCACGGACCTGGCGAGGTCGGGGTGGGCGGCGAGCAGCGCCGGGTACATCCAGGTCTCCGCGTCCCAGAAGACCAGGCCCGCGTAGTTGTCGCTGCTCAGACCGGTGGGGGAGATGCTGTCGGCCGAGCCGGGGCGGGTGCTGGACAGCAGCCCGTACTGGGCGGAGCGCACCCACGACTGGAGATCGCCGTGGCCGGGCACCTCGATGTCACTGCGCCACAGCTTGCGCCAGGCGGCGGTGTGCCCGGCGAACAGCGCGTCCCAGCCGCGCCCGGCAGCGCGCTGCGAGGCCGCGACGGCGTCGCGCTCGGGGGAGCGGGAGGTCAGCGCGGTGTCGACGCCGACGTACTTGGTCAGTTCGTAGGTCCGGCCGGAGCGGACCGGCATGTCGACGGAACGATGCGCGCTCAACTTGCGGGCAGGGGGCGAGGTTTGTTCATTTCCTGTACGGACGCCGTGCCCCGCGCGCAGGGTCGACGCCACCGTTCCCGCGGTCTTCGTGCCGTCCGTGCGGAACCCCACGGCCATGGTCCCCGCGGAGCGGGCGCCACCGCCGGTGGCGGTCATGCGCCGTGCGCCGCGTCCGTCGATGCGGTCGGTGACCTTCGCGTCACCGTCCCAGTGCGGGGTCATCCGCAGACGTACGGCGCCGACGTGGGGGTTGGCGCGGTCCGCGAGGACGTCGTAGACGAGGTCGGTGGCCCGGCCGTCGGCGGCCGTCCAGGTGAGCCGTGTCCGCACCAGGCCGCGGCGCAGGTCGAGACTCTGCCGGTAGTGCGAGATCCGGGCGGCCGGCGTCGCGGAGGTGAACGTCTCGGAGCCGTGCCCTCCGGTCGACACCGTGAGCGGGCTCCACGTGGGGATGGCCGCGGCGACCTCGCGGTTCTCGGTGGTGCCCTTGTTGTGCGCGTAGAGCCCGGAGACGAAGGAACCGTCGTAGCGGCTGCTGAACAGCGGCCACCCGGTCTTCGCTTCGGACGCGGTGTAGCCGGCTCCGTTGGGCGCGACGCGCTGGCCGAGGTAGCCGTTGCCGACAAAGGCGTGGTGCGTGTCCTTCGGGTCGATGCGGTGCGACGTCAGTGTCCAGCCGTCATCGGGGGAGGGTGTGGGTGTCGTCGGCTCGTCGGTTCTCGGGGACGCGATGTCGGCCGCCGCGGTGGGGGGAACGGCCGCCGCGAGCACACCCACGAGGAGGGGTGCGATGAAGCGGGCCGGGCGGGGGAGTGACCTCATTGTGCTCCGTTGCGGGGTCGCCGGGGAAGGTCAGGCGACCATAAAGATGTGAACGGTTCGCGTCAATGAATCGTGCACTGTGTTGAAGAATCAAACGAACCAGTGAGTAGGTCCTACTGCTGGGGACGCCGGGTGCCCCGGGCCCACAGCGAGCGCACATGCCCGAGATGGCGCGCCATGCACTGCTCCGCTCCCTCGGCG
The DNA here is from genome assembly GCF_040660195.1 of Streptomyces sp. NPDC050147. Lineage (NCBI taxonomy): Bacteria > Bacillati > Actinomycetota > Actinomycetes > Kitasatosporales > Streptomycetaceae > Streptomyces > Streptomyces sp. NPDC050147. The sequence continues at coordinate 496,796 of NZ_JBFALJ010000003.1, forward strand.
TCACCCGCCGCCATCAGGTCGAGCAGCTCGATGTGCTCCTGCGCCGAGGGGATGAGACGGCCGCGCTCGTCCAGCGCCGTCAGTCCATAGAGGCGGGAGCGTTTGCGCAGGTCGCCGACGGTCTCGACGAGTCGGTCGTTGCCGCCGAGCGCGAGCAGGGAGAGGTGGAACTGCCGGTCGGCCTCGAGATATCCGATGAGGTCGTGGTCGCGGGCGGCGCGCACGATCTCGTCGGCCACGGGACGCAGCTCTTCCAGCTGTGCGCGCGACGCGGACCGGGTGACGCGGCCGATCATCGGGACCTCGATGAGGGTGCGGATCTCGGTGTACTGGTCGAGGTCGCGTTCATCGACCTCGGTGACGCGAAAGCCCTTGTTGCGGACCGGTTCCACCAGGCCCTCGCGGGCCAGGTCGAGCATCGCCTCGCGTACCGGCGTCGCGGAGATCCCGAAGTCCTCGGCGAGGACGGGCGCCGAGTAGACCTCACCGGGCCGCAGTTCGCCGGATATCAGCGCGGCCCGCAAGTGATGGGCGACCTGATCGCGCAGCCGCTCCCGGGGAGTGAGAAGGGTGCGCTGTGTGAGGTGACCCATGGTGGTGATCCCTTCGTGACCCCGCAGGTCGTGGCTCACGCGCCCGCCCCGAGTGGTTCACCAGCGTACAAGGTCACATTGGACTCGCCCCGGGATCCGGTACGCCGTCCTGGTCTGCCCGCGGTGTGAACACGCGGGCTCCGTACGGACGTTGGCACTGACGGTCCAGGGGACACCACAGCGTCTGAGGGGTTGTCAGTACCATTTCACATTACTACGTTACGCATCACATGGCGCGACCCCGCTCCTCAAGTGGCCTTTGCCGACCGGTAGGTGTCGACAAGCCACCCCCGCGTCATGCGCACGCACTGCTTGCCCCACCTCCCACACATCAGGAGCCTGTCGTGCAACAGCCCCGTACCCTGCGCAGATCCATGGTGGCCGCGGCCATATCCGTGACCTTGTGTGCCACGGCCGCACCGGTTGTCCATGCGGACACCCCCGCGCCCGCCCCGCGTCCGGTCGCCCCCGCCGCCGCGCTGGGACCTGAGGCGCCGAGCCCGTTCGACCGCGTCGACCGCCGCGCCAAGGCACCGAAGTCCACCGCCCGGAAGCTCCCCGCCCCCGGCGGACTCAGCGACGGACGTGTCCCCGGTCCTCGTACGGACAAGGCGAAAGCCATGGCCGAGGTGGCACGCGCCACCGTCGGCAAGACGTCGGTGCCGTGCACACTCGACGGCGTCAAGGGCCTGACGCCCGCCCAGTTCGTCGATTTCCTCGCCGACCCGGCCGTCACCGCCGACGGCTGTCTGCGCGGACTCGTCTGGACCTGGGACCGGCGCCTCGCCCCCATCATGTCGGCCGCGCACATCCAGGCCGTGTCCCGGCGCGTCACGCAGCTCGCCCCCTCTCACGACGGCACCAATGGCAGCCACCTCCTTGAGATGTTCACCTACCTGCATGCCGTCTCCTACCAGGGCTTCTCGCACGACGAGGTCGACATCACCGACCCGGAGACCCTGGCCGCCATGCGACGCGCCGTGGACGCCTTCGGCACGGCCGCCCACGCCTTCGACGTCACACGCTCCAACGCCGAGACGCTCCGCGAGGCGTTGACTGCGGCCAGCGCGGCGGGCCTGCGGCAGCATCAACTGCCGCTCGTCAAAAGGGTCCTGGCGACGATGGACGCCGCCCACCCCGACACCGCACAGAACACCGGCTGGGCGGGCGCCGCCCTCGCCGCGCTCACCCTGAACTACCTCGGCATCCACCCCGGCAACCAGGACACCGCCTTCCGCGCCGCCGTGGCCGCCGACCCCGCCTACCGCGCCGCCTTCAAGGCGTTCGCCGGGCACACCCACCTCAGGGGCAAGCCCAACGCATGGGTGGTGCGCGACGCGGTGAGCGAGTACGGCAGGATCGGCCAGATCGACGCTCTGCGCACCGAGATCGTCGCCGGGCTCGGCCCTCTCCTGGACCTCACCGCCCGCAATTTCGGAGACGGCAGCGCGCCGTGGGCGAAGGTCGTCACCTGGCTGATCGAGTTCGACGCCTGCAAGCCGTACAAGGTGTGCAGGGGCGACATCGAGCGCCGCCTCTTCCCGCAGACCTACGCGTACGACAAGGGCGGCATGAAGGTGCGCACCGCCCTCGACCGCGACACCGTCGACCAGCTCTACTACGCGAGCAAGCAGGTCAAGGCCCAGTTCCACCGCGTCGTGGGCACCCAGGAGCCGCTGGGCGGCGATCCCCACACGACCCTGACCACCGTCCTGTACGCCTCTCGCGCCGACTACGAGAACTACCATCCGCTGCTGACCGGCATGGGCACCGACAACGGCGGCGTCTACATCGAGAGGGGCGCGACCTTCTACACCTACCAGCGGCGCGTCCCCCAGGACTCCTCGCTGACGCTGGAGGAGCTGTTCCGCCACGAGTACACGCACTACCTCAACGGCCGCTGGGCCGTGCCGGGCTTCTTCGGCGAGGGGCCGTGGTACGAAGGCGACCGGACGACCGCGATGGACGAGGGCACGGCGGAGTTCTTCGACGGCGCCACCCGCGACGACGGCATCAAGGTCCGCAAGTCCCTGATCCAGGGCATCATCGACGACACCGCGGGCGGCGGCCCGCGCATGACCGTGGACCAGCTGCTGCACGCCACCTACGACGGGGACGGCTTCCGCTTCTACGACTACGCGGGCGCCTTCTTCGAGTTCCTGTGGACCGAACGCCCCGCGCTGATCAAGGAGATGTACCGCCACCTGCGCTCCGACGACCCTGGCGCGTTCGACGCCTGGCGCGACCGTCTGGGCCGTGACGCGGGGCTGCAAAGCGCCTACGACGCCTTCCTCGACAAGCAGATCGCGCACGTCGACGACCTGTTCGTCCCCGACACCAAGTACGTCCCCGTCGGCCGGCTCCGCGACAGCACGGCGGGCCAGGTCCGCTCCTCGTTCATCGCGACGACCGGCATCACGCCCGACTGCCGCTCCACCGGCGCGCCGGGCCGCCCGCGGTTCGTGTGCACCGGCCGGATCACCGCGAACCTCAGCGACGCGGCCGATCCCGACCTCGTCTTCAAGGACATGTCCGAGACCGTGGACGCCTACATCCTCGACCGCGCCGCGGGCGGCGACAACAACCTCACCGACATGAACTGCGCTTTCGGCGAGGTGGACATCTGGACCAACGGACGGGCGGGAACGTCCGACTACACCTGCGAGGGCCCCTTGCGCGGCTGACGGCCCCACCCGGAGGCCGCTGAAGCCGCCGTCTCGGCGACACCGGTGATTTCACCGATGCCGACGCCCTGTCGGTACGGCCACGGTGGGGACCGCCAACGAACGAACACGGCGGTTCCCACCGGGGCGTACCTCCCTCTCCCGGGTGGCTCCGCCACGACCGAGAGGACCCCTCCGTGCGTCTGCACGCCTTCTCCCGCCCCATGGTGCGGGCCTGTCTGGCCGCCACGGTCGCCACCGCGGGACTCCTCGGCAGCGGCCTCGCGCCCGGCGCCCAGGCCGCCGCGGACAACCCGTACGAACGCGGCCCGGCACCCACGGTCTCCAGCATCGAGGCCTCGCGCGGCTCGTACTCCGTGTCGCAGGCCAACGTCTCGTCGCTGAGCGTGTCCGGCTTCGGCGGCGGCACCATCTACTACCCGACGTCCACCGCCGACGGCACCTTCGGCGCGGTCGCCATCTCCCCGGGCTTCACCGCGTCCCAGTCGAGCATCGCCTGGCTCGGGCCGCGGCTCGCCTCCCAGGGCTTCGTGGTCTTCACCATCGACACCAACTCGACGGTGGACCAGCCCGACAGCCGGGGGCGCCAACTCCTCGCCGCGCTCGACTACTTGACGAAGAGCAGCTCGGTGCGGGGCCGTGTCGACGCCTCCCGGCTCGGCGTGATGGGACACTCCATGGGCGGCGGTGGCAGCCTGGAGGCCGCCAAGAGCCGTACCTCACTGAAGGCGGCGATCCCGCTGACCGGCTGGAACACCGACAAGACCTGGCCCGAGCTGCGGACGCCGACCCTCGTCGTGGGCGCTGACGGCGACACCGTCGCCCCCGTGTCCTCCCACTCCGAGCCGTTCTACCAGTCGCTGCCGAGCTCCCTGGACAAGGCATATCTGGAGCTCAACGGCGCCTCCCACTTCACGCCGAACTCGTCCAACACGACGATCGGGAAGTACAGCCTTTCCTGGCTGAAGCGGTTCATCGACAACGACACCCGCTACGAGCAGTTCCTCTGCCCGCTGCCGAGGCCAAGCCTCACGATCGAGGAGTACCGGGGCAACTGCCCGCACAACTCCTGATCCCGATGACCCTTCATGGGGGCCCGTCGTCCGTCGCCGGTCAACCGGCGGCGGACGACGTGTGCCGTGCCCCGGGCGCCCGATTGTGCTCGCGCACATCCCGGGGCTGTTGCCACTGGTGGCGTGCCCAGTGCGGCGGACGCGGGACTTCCGGGTTGTGTTACGCGGAAGTAACGTGCGGGCGTGACCCCTTCGACGACCGAACCCGGCGTGCTCAGGGCCCCTGAGCTGTACGGCCGCCGTGCGGAAATCGCCGCGGTGGAGACCCTGGTGGGGCGCCTGCGGGCCGGCCGTGGCGGCGTGCTCGCCATGACCGCGCAGCCCGGCCTCGGCCGCACCGCACTCGTGGAGTACGCGCGGACGATCTGCGGCCCGGCCCCGTCCGTCCAGCCGACCGACCCGGCGGCGCTGCCGCCGCCGCAGGAGAGCCCGCTGCTGCTGTGCGTCGACGACGCGCACACCTGGCACCCCACGGCCAGGGCCGCCCTCTTGGCCGACCTGCGCCGGCTGCCCGCCGAGAGACCCGTGGCCGTCCTGCTCACCTTCGCCGAACCTCACCTGGAAACGGGAGAGTTGTGCGGCCTCGCCACCCTGCGTCTTGGACCGCTCGACGACAGCGCGGCCGCCGCCCTGCTCGAACGGCTGACCCGCGGCCCGGCCGACCCGGTCGTCGAAGCCTGGCTGATCCGCGAGGCCGCGGGCAATCCGCGCCTGCTCTCCGCGTTCGTCGCGGCCCTCACCCCCGACCAGCTGGCCGGCCGTACCCCGCTGCCCGATCCGCTGCCCGGCGGGGAAGACGTCCTTGACGACTACGCCGCTCGCGTCGAGAATCTGCCCGCCGACACCCGCGCCCTGCTGCTGCTCGCGGCGGCGGCCGGGGAGCATGAACCGGAGGGTGCGGGCGCGGACCTCGCCCTGCTGCTACGGGCCGGTGGCGACCCCGCGGGACTCGCGCCCGCCGAAGCCGCCGGTGCGGTCGTCGCAGCGGGCGGGCGCATCCACTTCACCCAACCACTGCTCCGCCGGGCCCTGCTGCACCGCGCCCCGCTCGCCCGCCGCAGGGCCGCTCACGTCCGCCTCGCCACCGCCTGCCGGGACCGCCTCTCCCGCCTGGTCCACCTCGCCTGCGCCGCGGAGGATCACGACGCGCGGCTCGCCGGAGCCCTCGCCGCCGAGGCCGCCGCGCCCCGCGCGCACGCCGAGCGCTCCGCCGCTCTGGCCCGCGCGGCGACGCTCACCGCCGACACGGCGCTGCGCACCGACCGGCTGGCCGACGCGGCGGAAGCGGCCCGGCAGGCGGGAGACCCCGTCCGGGCCCGCGCCCTGCTCGCCCACACCGCGGGCGCTCCCGCCCACGGCGGCGTCCACCAGGTGCGCGGACTGCTTTCCCTCACCGACGGACCGGTCGCCGACGCCAAGGAAGCCCTGCTCACCGCCGCCGTGCTGCTCCCGCCCGACCAGGCCCGCCACGCGCTGATCGGCGCGGCGGAGGCGGCCTGGGCGATGGGCGACGCCGCGGCGTACCGGGAGGCGATGGCGCGCGTCCCGGTCTGTGCCGACGACGCGTCCCTCGAGGCGTACCGCGCCGGGATGTACGCCGTCCTCGCGGGCCGCACCGCCGAGGGGCATGCCCTGCTGCGCCGCTGCCTGGACGACGTACCGCAGACGGGCGAGCCGGCCGGTCTGCTGCGCGCCGGAGTCGCCGCCCTGGTCGTCGGCGAGGTCGAGACCGCCTGCGCGGCGGGCGCCCGAGCGCTCGCCGCCGTACGTGCCTACGGCCCCGAGGTGCTGCTGCCGCGCGCACTGGAACACCTCGCCTACGGAGAGCTGCGCGCCGGCCGCCACACCACGGCACGGGCGCACGCCCTGGAAGGGCTCAGGGCCGCGCACCGCATCGGGCAGCCCAACGTCGCGGCCTGTCTGCAGGCCGTCCTCGCGCTCGCCGCCTCCGTGGAGGGTGACGCGGAGGTCTGCGCCGGGCATGCGCGGGCCGCGGCGGCGGGCGCGGGCCCGCACGGTCTTCAGCAGGCCGCCACCCTCGCCGTCTGGGCCGTCGCCCGAGCGGATCTCGCGGCGGGGCGCCCGGGGGACGCCGCCGCCCGCCTCGCTCCGCTGGTGGCCCCGGGGCCCCGGAGCGGCCACTTCGCCGTCCGCATGCTGGCCGTTCCCTGTTTCGTGGAGGCGGCTGTCCAGACCGGGCGCACGGCAGAGGCCCGGAGCGCCACGGCCGAGTTCACCCGCTGGACCGAGTCCACCGCGGACCGGCTCGCCCCGGCCCAGCTGGCCCGCTGCCGCGCCCTGCTGGCCCCACCGCAGCAGACGGCCGCCGCGTACGAGAGCGCGCTCGCGCACCACGACCGCTCACCCGGTGAGTTCGAACGCGCCCGTACGCAGCTGCTGCTCGGCCAGTGGCTGCGCCGCGAACGCCGTACCCGCGAGGCGCGCGGCCCGCTGCGGGACGCGCTGGTCGGCTTCGAGCGGTGCGGAGCGCGCGCCTGGGCGGACCGCAGCCGCGGTGAACTGCGCGCCGCGGGCGAGGCGGTGGCAGGCGAGCCGGGTCAGGGACCGCTGACGGCGCTGACCCCGCAGCAGCAGCGCATCGCCCGTCATGTGGCGGAGGGAGCCACCAACCGCGAGGTGGCGGTGCGCCTGTCGGTGAGCCCCCGCACCGTCGACCACCACCTGCGCAATGTGTTCGCCGCGCTGGGCGTACGCTCCCGCGTCGAGCTGTCCCGACTCCTCGCCGGTGTCGGAGGGTTGCCGGACCGTGATGAGGAGATTGCCGCACACCTCTAGGTACCGACTGGGCGGTATGCCATTCTTCGGGCGTCAAGAAGATCCGGCAGTGCGCACACTTCCCGTGGAGGCCTCATGCCACACGTCCTGCGGTCACGGATCGGGCCCCTGCACGAAGTGCCCGCCATCACCCCGCTCGCACCGGGCACCCGCTCCCTGCTCGACGCCGAGGCCGTCGCCGTACTGCACCGCGCGGCCCGCGCCTTGCTGAGGGATCTGCCCACGATGACCGACCGGCTCGTGGCGGAGCTGCGTGAGCAGGAGCCCGCCTACCGCGCCGACATCGAGGCCCGCCCCACCGAGGTGTGGCAGGAGGTGCACCGCTCGCTGCGGTACAGCGTCACCTCACTCCTCCAGCCGGGAGAGACCAGAGAGGCCGCCCACCGCACGTCCATCCAGATCGCCGGGGTACGCGCCGAGCGGGGCCTGCCGCTCGACGCGCTGCTGCACGCCTTCCGGCTCGGCGGGGCCATGGTGTGGCAGGGCCTGGTCGAGGAGGTGTCGCGCGGCAACCCCGATGACATGGGGCTGCTCATCCACGTCGCCACGGATGTCTGGAACTTCGTCGACGAACACTGCGGCGTGGTCGCCGACGCCTACCGCCGCACGGAGCGCCGCATGGCCTGGCGGCACGAGAACCGTCTGCGGCTGCTGACCGCGAGCCTTCTCGACGGAAGCGCCCGCCTCACCGACCTGCCCACCGCCGCCGATGTACTCGAGCTGCCCGAGGACGGGTGGTACGCCGTGATCGCGGTGGCGGGAGAGGGCGGCGGCTTCACCCTGCCGCCGGGGACGCGGACGCTGCGCCACTCCCGCCCCGACGCCCAGTACGCCCTGGTCCTCCTCGGTGACGCCGAGGGCGACCCGGCGGCGGAACTGTCCGCCCTCGGCGCCGGGCTCACCCTGCCACCAGGGGCTCGCGCCGGCATCGGCTCACCCGTGGAGGGGCTTGCCGCCGTCCCGCACGCGCGCCGCCTCGCCGACACGGCGCTGCGTGCCTGCCCTCGCAGCGGCGGCACCGTACTCCTCGACGAACGGCTGCCGGACGCTCTCGTCGTCTCATCTCCCGAGCTCGCCCAGGCGCTCGCCGAGCGCGTCCTCGGTCCGCTGCGCGCCCTCGACCCCACCGACCGGGACCTCCTCCTCGACACCCTCGTGGTCTGGCTGGAGACCGACGGCTCCGCGCAGCGTGCCGGAACCCGCCTCTACTGCCACCGCAACACCGTCCTCAACCGGCTGCGCCGCGTCGAGCAGTTGACCGGCCGCAGCCTCACCCGGGTCGGCGACCTCGTGGAGATCTCGCTCGCACTCGGGGCGCGCAGACTGCTCGGCGGGTGAACGCAGGGCAGGCGCCCAGACGTCCGGCAGGTAGGCCGTCCGGATGCCTCCCGCCGACTCCAGGAGCAGGCGCGCGGCGGACACCGCCGTACCGAAGGCGCGCCCGAGCGAGTCGAGTGCCTGCAAGGACTCCATGTACCCCTGCGCGTAAGCCCGGTTGGCATCCCGGATCTGGTGACCGGCCGGGACGTCCTGGAACAGCGTGGGCGAGGTGTCGGCGACGCGGCGCACGATCTCCCGCGCGGCCCGGACGCCAAACTGGGCAGGGGGCTCAGGCCGTCCTCCAGTACGTCATAGCGGTAGACACCGGGGGACAGGCCGTCCACCGCGTACGCGACGACGTAGACGTCCAACGCGCTGCCGAAGCTGGTCAGGAGCGCCAGAGGGTCCTCGGTGGCGGCTTGTTGGGCCAGGCTGGACCGCACCTGCGCGCAGCCGGTGCACAGGATCCAGCCGAGCTCGGCCGAGGAGAAGGGCCGTCGTCCGGGCCGGGGCACCGAGCGCCTGGCGGCCAGGGCGCCGGCGGTGAGACGACAGGAGCGGGGGGGGGGGGGCGGCCGCGGGCCGCGGGCCCGCCGGGCG